>CAYJOF010000060.1:0-8445 GCA_964371765.1 uncultured Rikenellaceae bacterium | reverse complement strand
CTACAAATATTTTCTCCTCGAATAGTAGCTTATCTCTAATTTCTCTGCTATCGTTTTCAAGTACAATTCCAATCATTAGACCCATGCCTCGGATCTCAATAATTTGCTTGCTATCAATATTGTTGAGCTGCTCTAGGAGGTAATTTCCCCTCGCTTGAGCATTCTCAACAAGTGCGTGTTTCTCTAAATCATCCACAACAGCAAGTGCAGCGGCACAAGCAAGATGATTTCCCCCAAATGTTGTTCCCAGCATTCCATACTTAGGGGTGAATTTATCGGAAATAAGAATGGCCCCCACAGGAAAACCATTCCCAATACCCTTAGCCATACTATAAATATCAGCTTCGATGCCACTATGATCCAAGGCAAAGTACTTCCCACTGCGCCCACAACCACACTGAACACAATCGGCAATCATTACCGCATCATACCTGTCACACAACTCTCGAATACCCATCAAAAACTCCTTAGTGGCAATTCTCACACCTCCCACTCCTTGAATAGGCTCAACAATAACAGAACTCACCTCCCCTCTTAGGAACTCTGCCTCAAGTGCAGCTAAATCGTTTAGAGGAACGATAGATACGTTAGCAGTGTGGTTTACTGGTGCTGAAATAGATGGGTTATCGGTAGCCTGAACAGCAAGAGATGTACGGCCGTGGAAGGACTCTGAGAAGGCTATCACTCGGCTCTTTCCGTTGTGGAAAGAGGCTAATTTAATAGCATTTTCGTTTGCCTCTGCTCCACTGTTACACATAAATAAAGTGTAATTGCTCTTGCCAGAGATTCTCTTGATTTTTTCAGCTAATTTATCTTGTTGCGTAATATTTACAGAGTTAGACCAAAAACCTATTTGCGATAGTTGTTTGCTTAGGTACTCAACATACCTTGGAGCTGTATGACCGATAGATATAACAGCGTGGCCTCCATACATATCGAGATACTCACATCCATCGGAATCCCAGATAGTTGTGTTAAGAGCACGAACTAATTCAATATCGTGAATAGGATAAACATCAAATATATTTTTCATCGTTAAAAAGCTAGAGGTTTAAGTTTAAGTCCACTATCAAGAGGCAAGTCAAAAACCAAATTCATATTCTCAATGGCTTGTCCTGCCGCCCCTCGAAGCAGGTTGTCAATTACTGTTGTAACAAGCATATATTCGCCGTGTTTTTCAATGTGAATAATACTCTTGTTTGTGTTTACAACCTGTTTTAGGTTGATAGGATTGTCTGATACAAATGTAAATCGAGAGTTCTTGTAGTACTCCTTATAGATATTGCGTATCTGTTCCAAAGGCATCTCTGTCTTTGTGTGGATTGTTGCAATTATTCCCCTCGGAAAATCTCCTCTATAAGGCACAAAATTAATATTTGCATTGAAACCTCTTTGTAATCTGCTAATGCTTTGACTTATCTCGCCTAAGTGTTGGTGTGAGAATGTTTTATAGGTAGATAAGTTGTTCGATCTCCAAGAGAAGTGAGTGGTCGATGATGGTTTCTGCCCAGCTCCCGTAGAACCAGTAGTTGCCGTTATGTGTATATCATCGATTAGCTCTGCGGCATTTGCCATTGGTAGTATCCCTAGCTGAATTGCGGTAGCAAAACATCCGGGATTAGCAATGCTTAGGCTGTTGCTAATCTCGTGTGAGAAGGTGTCGCTTAGACCATATACAAACTTTCGATCAGCCACCTGCGAGTCATTTTCTAGTCTAAAATCATTTCCAAGGTCGATTATTAGTGTAGATGGTGAAATAGTATGCTGCTCTAGGAATTGTCGTGATTTACCGTGACCTGAGCATAAAAATATTACATCGACATCGGTATCGACATCTGCCGCAAAGGTAAGATCCGTATCACCAAACATATCCTCGTGTACCGCCCATAGAGGCTTAGGCGAGCTGCTGTTACTCTGTGCACATACCAGATCAACCTCTGGATGATTCACAAGCAGTCTACACACCTCTCCTCCAACATATCCTGCTGCACCTACCACTGTTGCTTTTTTCATTATTCTATTGAATTTACGGTGTTAAAAATCTTTGAACTTAGGGAGTATATCTTGCCAAATCCTTCGGCATCTGCCCCTGTATATGCTTTATTCATCTCGCCATACGAACCAAAGGCATCGCATAGTAAATCGTTTGGAGACTCTATTCCGATGACCTCAAAACGATATGGCATTAAACGAACCTCAACCACCCCATTAACATAAGTTTGACTAGAGGTAAGCATCTGCTCAATATCTCTCATCACTGGATCGAAATATAGTCCCTCGTGAAGGTTGTTGCAGTAGAAATTTGAAACTTGATCTTTCCAAAATTGCTGCCACTTGGATAGGGTGTGCTTCTCTAGTGTTGCGTGTGATTTGATAATAAGCATTGCAGCTGCTGCCTCAAAACCAACTCTCCCCTTAATTCCCACAATAGTATCCCCTACGTGCATACCTCTACCAATAGCATACTGTGATGCAATCTGTTCAATTAGAGTGATAGCCTCAACCCCTTTAATAGATTGACCGTTTACAGCACTAAGTTCACCTTTTTCAAATGAGATGGTTATATTTATAGCCTCATCTTCGCTCTTTGTGCAGTGGCAGGTGTAAGCCTCCTCTGGTAGAGTAAGGTTTGATGTTAGAGTCTCTTTACCCCCTACCGAAGTGCCCCAAAGCCCTTTGTTGATAGAGTATTGAGCTTTTTCGAAATCGAGATTAATGTTGTGACTCTTTAGATAATCTATCTCTTGTTGGCGAGATAGTTGTTGTTCACGAATTAGAGCTATTACTTCGACCTGGGGTGCAATAATTCCAAAAATAGAGTCGAAACGAATCTGATCATTGCCAGCTCCCGTACTTCCGTGGCATAGATAATCTGCTCCAATCTCTTTAGCATAACGAGCAACCGAAATCGCTTGAACAATTCTCTCTGAGCTTACCGAAATAGGGTAGTCTCTATTTTTGAGCATATTTCCATATACCATATACTTAATGGTTGTCTGGTAGTATTGATCTGCTACATCGAGATTAATAAACTTCGAGCAGCCAATCTCGTAGGCTCTCTTTTCTATCTGGTTAATCTCCTCGGGAGAGAATCCTCCAGTGTTTGCAATAACGGCATATACCTCATAACCTAGCTCTTTGGTTAGGTAAACGCCACAGTATGAGGTGTCAAGACCTCCGCTATAAGCTAATACAACTCGTTTCTTCATAACGTTATATATCTAATTTTAATTCGTCAATATTAAATACTTCTCTCTCAAGAACCTCCTCTACATCAAACTTTAAGCGATCCTCTTGTGAATTGAAAATCATAGCAGTACACAAACAATTTTCGTGGTTCTTTGCCTCTAGAATAGGATAGTTTATGCAGCTCTTGCAGCCTGCCCAAAATTTTTGATCGTTGGTCAGTTGTGAAAAAGTTGTAGGATAGTAACCAAGTGAGCTATTAATCTTCATTACAGCTAGTCCCGTGGTTAGTCCAAATAGCACAGAGCCCTTGAATTTTTTGAGCGATAGGGCAAAAGCCTTGCGCTTAATTATTTTCGCCAGACCTATTCCTCTGAACGAGGGATTAATGATAAGCCCTGAGTTTGCGACATATCTCTCGCCCTCCCACGATTCAATATAGGTGAATCCAGCCCATTGGCCACTCTTGGAGAAGGCAATCACTGCCTTTCCTTCGATCATCTTCTGCTGAAGATACTCTGGTGTTCGTTGTGCAATTCCCGTTCCTCGAACCTTAGCCGAACTAGCCATCTCGCTACTTATCTGTTTCGCAAATTCGATATGGCTACTATCAGCTACAGTAACAATAAAATCACTGATACTCATACTCTTGATGTGATAGTATAGATAGAGTTAGACAGATTTATTCTGTCAAATCTACAATTCTTAAAAAAATAATGATTGTTTTGAGACCACACTCTTATGCGTAGTCTTTGGTAGCTAGGTTTAGCTACTTCCGTATCCGTAGCAGGTATTGAGAACTATATGACGCACTTGTAGAGCTACTTAGGATAGTAGCGCAAGCTTGTTGTTGAGTGTGTGCGTAAATGTTTCTCATTTCTGTGTTAAATATTAGACGACAAAGTTAAATATAAAAATCCATTTGACAATGATTTTTTTTAGTTATTTTCTCTGTTCTGGTGCTAATGCCTTGTGTATATTGTACTTAGCATATATTAAAAAGTACCCTAGTTTATGTTTAGGGTACTTCTTCATTAATTTTAGTAACAATCTTGAATTGTGCGATTGATTATCTCGTTCTGAAGCTCAATGCCTAAGTCATTGAAATAGTCGCTATAACCTGCAACCCTAACTATCAAATCTCTATATCGCTCTGGATGTTTTTGAGCATCACGAAGCGTGTCGGAATCAACCACATTGAATTGTATGTGGTGTCCGTCGAGCGAGAAGTAGCTGCGAATAAGCGCAACAACCTTATCTATTGCCTCTGGTGAGTCGAAAAATGCAGGAGTGAATCGCTGGTTTAGAAGTGTTCCTCCAGTGCGAAGATGATCTAGCTTTGAGGCGGATTTTACCGTAGCAGTTGGCCCACATACATCAGCTCCCTGAACAGGTGAGATACCCTCAGATAGTGGTTCGTGTGCCTTGCGGCCGTCTGGTGTAGCTCCTATCACCTCTCCAAAATATATGTGGCAGGTCGTAGGTAGAAGATTTACCTGAGTTGTCGCTCCTCGTGGCGTGCTACGACCTTCGACAGCTGAGTGGTAGATCTCAAATACCTTCTCTGCAAACTGATCTGCATAATCGTCATCGTTTCCATACTTTGGAGTAGAGTGTATTAAATCGTAGCGAAGTTGCTCACTCCCTTCAAAATTATTTTTAAGAGTATCTATCAACTCCCCCATAGTTAACCTCTTATCTGTGAAAACGTGTTTGTCGATGGCAGCGAATGAATCGCTTATCGAACCGATACCTACCCCCTGAACATAAGTTGTGTTGTAGCGTGCACCACCTCTCATATAATCCTTACCATTTACTATACAATCGTCGATTAGTGCAGATAAGAATGGTACTGGCAGGTTCTCCATTAGGATAGATTCGATAATTGCATTTCCCTCCATCTTTATATCCATAAAGTGTTTAACTTGTTTTGAGAATGCCTCTATCAGTTCGTCCGTAGATTTGAAATCACTAGGATTACCACTCTTTATACCTATCATTTTGCCTGTGCGTGGATCAAACCCATCGTTAAGAGTAATTTCTAATACCTTTGGTAGGTTGAAGTAACCAGTTAAGATATAGGCCTCTTTGCCAAAGGCTCCAGCCTCCACACAGCCACTACACCCACTTGCTCGAGCATCCTCAAGGCTCTTTCCTTGACGCAACATCTCTATCAATACGCTATCGGCATTGAAAATAGAGGGTTGACCAAAGCCTGTTTTTAGAATCTCTACTGTTCTTGCAATAAAACGATCAGGAGATTTACGGCTTACCTGAATATTTGAACTAGGTTGTAGAAGTCTCATCTCCTCAATAGTGTCGAGTAGCATATAGCTCATCTCATTTACACCATCTTGCCCCTTGTCGGTTAATCCTCCAACATTAATATTACAGAAATCAGTGTAGGTATTACTCTCCTTTGCAGTTACCCCTGTTTTTGGCGGAGAGGGGTGATTGTTGAACTTAATCCAAAAGCAGTGAAGTAGCTCCATTGCTTGATCTTTGGTGATTGTTCCTTGCTCAATCTCACGGCGATATATTGGGTATAAGTGTTGGTCTAATCTGCCGGGGTTAAACGAATCCCAAGGGTTTACCTCAATTATTACACCCACGTGAACAAACCAATAGTACTGGAGTGCCTCGTGTAGTGTTGTGGGTGGGTGAGCAGGTACTCTTCTACATACTTTTGCCATATTCTCAAGCTCCTGTTTACGCTCTAGGGAGCTCTCCTGTGAGGCAATCTGCTCAAGCTTATCGGCATTTCTATGAGCAAAAGTAATTAGAGCCTTACAACACACTTTTATTGCCTGAAGCTCCTCCCTTTTGGTATAGGCCTCTTTGTCTTTTAGGAAATCTAGTCGTTCAATCTCATTGTCTATATCCGCAATTATATCTAACATACCCTTATGGTATATTTTATCTCCTAGAACAGTGTGCCCCGGGGCACGTTGCTCTTGAAATTCTGTAAATACGCCTGCCTTGTAGGTATCTTTCCACTTTTGTGGTAGGTTATCCATTATCCTCTCACGATTACTTCTCCCATTCCAAAAAGGTATAATCTCATCTCGGTATGTGTCGATTACCTCCTGAGAGGAGCTAAACCACACTTTTTCTCTTTTTGCAAGTATATCCAAATCCTCAAGGGAGTGGATACACACCTCGGGGTAGGTCGAAGTAGCTTTTGGACTCTCTCCTCTCTCGCCTACTATCAACTCCCCATCTCCAATATATAGCGATTTGTTTGTAAGGATATGTTCGAAGCATTTTGCACGCTGCATCGGTATCGATAGCGACATTGCTTGAGGTGATTTATAGAACTCAGTTACCAATCTGGCTCTCTCTGCCGAAATGGTATTCTCTGCCGAGAGGCTCTGCTCTCTTAGTTTTAATACTCTTTGGGTTGCCATATTATATTTTGATTATTATTATATTCCAAATGTAACTCTCCATCCCATCGCCTCAATTCTCTGTTTTAGCTCCTCTAGTTCCGATTTTTGCATCGATTTAAGCTCTCGTGGCATAAGAGACTCATAACCATACTTCTCAAATTTTCCCTCTGCAGTGTTGTGGTAGGCTAGAAGTGCAATTTCGTTAATGTTATCACACTTAATATCCTCTAGCAGTTTCAACAATAATTCAATATTTTTATCGGTGAACGTGTAGTCGGGTATCATAGGTGCACGTAGTTGTACACGGATGTTTTTCCCTACGAGGGATCTGAGGTTTCTGAGAATTTTTATGTTTGATACGGCTGTCGCATCAATGTGCGAGGCCTCATCAAGAGGCTTTATATCATAGAGCAATAGATCCACCAAACCACTGTCGATCAACCTATCAAAATTCCTAGGGTCTATATAGCCACACGTGTCCAGAGCCGTGTGTACTCCGCCTCTTTTGCATATCTCAAGAAGATTAATCACCTCGTCTAGCTGACAGAGTGGCTCTCCTCCACTTATAGTTACACCTCCTCCCTTTGAGTTTGAGAAGAAAGGCATATCTTTTACTATCTGCTGCCAAAGCTCTTGTGTGGTGTAATCTTTGCCTATGGTTTGCTTATTCTCGATCTCAACCGAGTCGAAAATCTGTTTGAAACAGTAATGCTCAATCTCAAAACCTATACCTTCGGGGTTGTGACACCACTTACACCTCAAAGGACACCCTTTCAGGAAGATGGATGTACGTATTCCGTCGCCATCTTGAATTGCAAACCTTTTTATATCAAAAACTCTTATCATCTAAATTCTTCCTACCTTTCTAAATAAGCTGTTTTGCAAAAGTAGTAAAATTTTATCTTTTTTGAAATAAAATTTTACACCCTTATCGGACATTTCTTAAAAAGAGACTGCCTTGAAATAATTTCAAGGCAGTCTCTTTGGGTATATCCTCTCAGCAAGGAGAGGTTGTAGTGAAGAACTATTTCTTGTCTTCTTTCTCTTTCTTAGGCTCAGCGTTCTTTACGTACTTATCCAACCAGTTGATAGTCTCTGACCATAGTTGGTAGTTACTTTGCTTAGCTCTGTAACCGTGGCTCTCGTAAGGTAGAACTACATAACGAGATGTGTTGCCGAAGTATGAAAGTGCTTGGTATAGACGTTGTGACTGTACAGGGAAAGTACCGCTGTTTTCGTCTAGTCCGCCGTGGATCAACAAGATAGGTTCTTTTAGTTTGTTAACGTAAGAGAATGGAGACATCTTGAAGTATAGATCTGGTTCGTTCCAGTAGATTCTGCGCTCAGACTGGAATCCAAATGGAGTAAGTGAACGGTTGTAAGCACCACTACGTGCAACACCAGCTGCAAATAGATCACTTTGACCTAGTAGGTGAGCTGTCATAAATGCACCATAAGAGTGACCACCAACACCAATACGGTGTCTGTCACCTACACCATAATCAACGATAAAGTCGATTGCAGCCTCAGCGTTAGAAACTAGTTGAGAGATAAATACGTCGTTTGGCTCGTTGTCGATGCTATCTGCAACGATGTACATACTCATATCTAGCATAACTGCGTAACCCTCCAAAGCAGCAAGTGCAGCCGAAGTTGTAGCTACGAAATTGTATTTGTGTACGTGGCGTTTCTCAGCCTCGATAGCATTCTTGAACTCGTAAGGGTAAGCCCACATAAATACAGGAAGACGACCATCTGTCTCTTTGTTGTATCCTTTAGGTGTGATTAGAAGAGCTGCTTGCTTAACACCATCCTTACGTGTATAGGTTACGTACTCTCTACCTAGTTCACGAATTGCAGGAACTGGGTC
>CAYJOF010000059.1:3504-8529 GCA_964371765.1 uncultured Rikenellaceae bacterium | reverse complement strand
TCAACTGGGTATTTCTCGTTTCCTGTCCAAGTTATATCGCCAAAATAGTATTTGTTGCCCTGATACACATCTAGCACTATCCCCACACGATCTGGTGTGATGTAGTAGATAGAATCGCCTGTAACAGTAGCATTTCTAAAACCCTGAGATTGTAGGAACTCCTCAACAAGTACTTTATCTTCTGCTAATAGTTTAGGCTTGAATTTTTTGCTCTTGAAGAAGTTTACAAGTGCTCTCTTATGGTTATTTGCTAACTGAGCTTCAAGTTTTGTGGCCTTGAATCCTTCCACTCCTTTGAATGTAATCTCCTCAACCTTAACCTTTTCTCCCTTGTTGATGTTAAAAGCAACTCTAACATACTCACGCCCCTGAAATTGGAGAGAGTCTTTCACCATACGAGTGTTTACTGTTGCATTAAGAAAGCCTTTTTCTGCATAGTAGGTTTTGATTGCCTGCTCTGATGATTGAATTAGATAGTCTGAGTATTGTATGTTAGGGGATAGTCTTAAAGACTCTAGTAGATTACGTCTATCGCTAGAGCGAACTCCCTCGATTTGCCAGTCAGATACAAATGGGCGACCCTTAAGTTCAAAATGAAGGTAGGCATCCTCTTTGTCGAATTGGTAGTATACCTTTACATCGGAGAACATTTTGTGCTGCCATATCTTTTTAATCGCCGCAGAGAGTGTTTCGCCTGGAATGTAGATAGAGTCTCCCTCAATAATGCCAATAGAGGTCATCAACATCGAAGAGTTTATCATCTCTGCTCCCGTTACCTTTATATCTTTGATTAGGTATTTGCCGGGTTGATTGTAGTTTACAACACCATCTTTTCTAGTCTTTACTAGTGTGTCGGCTACTTGGGCATAGCTGCCAAATGTTAATGATACGCTCAGTGCGATTAAAAATATTTTTATAAATCTCATTTCAAATAATCAATTATATGTTACCAAATCGACGTTTGCGTTTTGTGTAGTCCTCGATTGCCATTAGATACTGTTCAGCTCCAAAATCTGGCCATAATACATCTGTAAAATAGAATTCACTGTATGATGCTTGCCAGAGCATAAAGTTAGAGAGGCGAAGCTCACCGCTTGTTCGAATTATTAGGTCAAGCTCTGGGAGCGAAGCTGTATAAAGAGAGTCGGTGATGGTTTTTTCAGTTATCTCGTGAAGAGATAGGTCGCCTTTTTTGACCATCTCGGCTATCTTTCTGCTTGCGTCAACAAGTTCATTCTGTGAGCTGTAGTTTAGTGCAACGTTGAGAATCATCGTGTTGTTTTGGGCTGTCTCCTGTTGACAAATATTTACATACTGCCTAACCTTATCACTTAGCTCCTGCTCTCTGCCCATAAACAGAACTCGAACTCCTCGTTCGATTAGTAGCTCTTTTTGCTGGATGATAGTTGAGCAGAATAGTTCCATAAGATACTCAACCTCTTTGGCTGGACGACTCCAATTTTCAGATGAGAATGCATACAAAGTAAGACATTTAACACCTAGCCTTAGCGACTCGTCTATTATAGTTTTAACACTCTCTACACCCATCAAATGACCATACGACCTGTCGTAGCCGTGTTTTTTTGCCCAACGACCATTCCCATCCATAATAATGGCAATGTGTTGCGGTATGTTAAGTGTTTTATCCATATTTCTCTTTTTTCAGCAGTTGCAAAGGTAGTCAATTTTGAGCAAACTGCCAATATTATAATCGTAAATTCTATTTTGCTTTTGTTGTGGCTGTGTATGTAGTTAATTATTAATAAATTAGGCTTATGTTTTGGAATATCTTCCTACCTTACTCCACATCATCTTCTCGCGGAGAGTCCCGTAGAATGTAATGCCTTCTAACTTAACCAGTTTAGCCTTTTTGTGCGATTTTGTTATTGTTAGCTGTGTAGAGTTCTTGATAGGGTACTCTCGATTGTCCATTGTGGCTATTATATCGTTGTTACGACCATCTACCCGAACAGTAATAATTGAGTTTGCGCCTATTATCAAAGGACGAAGATTTAGGTTGTGAGGTGCAATTGGATTCATTATAAAACAGTTGCAATGGGGTGAGAGAATAGCTCCACCAACACTCAAAGAGTAGGCAGTTGAGCCAGTCGGTGTTGCAACAATCACGCCATCTGCCATAAACTCAGCCACTTGCTCACCATCGATCTCAAATTCAATATCAATCATATTCAAACCCTGCTTCTGGATTGTTAGTTCGTTTAGTGATACAGCATCTAACTCCTTGCAGTATAGCATACTACGAGTTTCTATTGTGTAGTTGCGATTGGCTATATCATCCACCAAGCTATTGATGTTTTCAGGTTTTGCTGCGGCTAGAAATCCTAGTCTGCCACTATTAACCCCTAGTATTGGTATGTTGCTTGTGACAAACCTATTTATGCACTGTAAAAAAGTGCCATCTCCACCATAACTTATAGCCATCTCAACCTCTTGGGGGAGATCACTTACATCCTTGTATGTTTTGATAGTGTGGCTAATGTTGAACGAGTCGACAAACTCTGAATTAACATAACACTCAATACCCCTTTGGTGGAGTATTGATAGCCAATTTTCAAGATTCTCATAGGACATATACTGTCCTCCAACTGTATAAAGTGCTATAACCATAAATAATTTTGCCGACTTATTATAATAAACGAGGGTGTATACAATATATTATGTAACACCCTCATTTTTTTGCTTGTTATTAATCAAGAAGTAGGATTATTCCTCTACCTCTTTTGTCGAGCCAATACTATCTCTCATAGAGGTGTCAGATTTGATATTCTCCATACGATAGTAATCCATAACTCCTAGATTTCCATTTCTAAATGCTTCGGCAATCGCTAGAGGAATCTCGCACTCTGCCTCGATAACCTTAGCCTTTGCCTCCTGTGCCTTTGCTTTCATCTCCTGCTCCATAGCTACTGCCATAGCTCTGCGCTCCTCTGCTCTAGCCTGTGCAATGTTTTTATCTGCATTTGCTTGGTCCATTTGAAGGAATGCTCCAATGTTTTTACCTACATCAATATCTGCAATATCGATAGATAGAATCTCAAAGGCTGTTCCTGCGTCAAGTCCTTTGTCTAGCACTAACTTAGATATAGAATCGGGATTCTCTAGTACTGTTTTATGACTCTCAGACGAACCAATGCTAGATACAATACCCTCACCAACTCTCGCAAGAATAGTCTCTTCGCCTGCACCACCGACAAGTTGTTTGATGTTGGCTCTAACGGTAACACGAGCTTTTGCAATCAGCTGAATACCATCTTTTGCTACTGCTGAGACTGGAGGTGTGTTGATAACCTTTGGGTTTACAGACATCTGAACTGCCTCAAACACATTACGACCTGCAATATCAATGGCAGTAGCCATTCTGAAATCTAGGCTGATATTTGCTTTTTGGGCAGATACAAGTGCGTGAACAACATTCTGAACATTACCACCTGCAAGGTAGTGCGACTCCAATTCATTTGGGTTTAGCTCCAAACCAGCTTTTGTACCCTCAATTAGAGATGATACGATAACTGAAGGTGGAACTTTTCTCCATCTCATAAGTACTAATTGAAGAAGGCTGATCTTCACACCTGATATAGTTGCCGAGAACCACAATCCAATAGGTACGAAGTATAGTATAACAGCCAGTAGGACAATGATTATCACTGGTAAGAAGAAGAGCAACTGCTCCTGAATAGCTTGAATTTCCATAGTTTATTTTTTATTTGTTTTGTTCGACAATTACGCAGTTCCCCTCAAAACCAACCACCACTACACTGCTATTTTGGTCAATCAGTCCATTTAGGCTTCTGCCCTCATACATAAGTCCTGAAATTTGTACATTCCCAATTGGGTTTAGTCGAGTCTTGGTCGTTCCTAAATCGCCTATTTTCACACTACTGCTTGCATCTTCACTGGATTTTGAATCTATTACCTCGTTTAGAGATAGTCTCTTTAGAGTTTTTCTCTTTACCGATAGATAAAATAGAAAACCTAAAATAATAAGAGTGATAATGGTAGTGATTAAAAATCCGACCGTTCCAAAGAAGTCGTAAGATAGGTATAATGCCGCTCCAAAAGAGGCAAAAGAGCCAATAGCCGCAACAGACACACCTGCGAGTATAAATATTTCGGCTAGCATTAGAAGTACCCCAAGGGTAATCAATAGTCCAATTATTAATATGTCCATAGATTGTTTGTGAAAAGTTAAATACTAATTATATTTGAGTGTAAAATTAGAAATAAATTTTTGATTCACAAAGAAAAAGTTATGGTTTTTTTATTTTTACAATTTTATTTTCGACCCAAAGCTCCTTGGCAACAGCTGAAATTTTGTTGTAATCCTCAAACACTCCAAACGAATAGACCCCATCAACCATTGTAATACTCTTGTTCGGGGCAAGCTCCATTAGCTTACTCTCCAAAGCATCGTCCATAAATCTAAATTCTAACGAATACAGAAAGTTGGCTGCATCTACCGGGTATGTTGAACCATCTGCTGCCACTCGTGCACCATCTACAAACTTAGTTGTTGTGGGCTTCAATCCCAATCCAGACAAGCGCTTAAGGTCTGGTTTAGCCTCCTCGGCAGTTCGATAAACTCCTGTGTAGTACTCTGTCATACCGCTAGCATTGACCATCTTATACAGTGGTGTTACCTTCCTAAGAACACTTGTTTTCGACAGAGGGTTTTTAAGTGTTACAGCTCTATTTAGGTAGACCTCCCCTACGGTAGGTACAGTAATTTCTTGAATCTTATCGTCTGTGCTTACAATGTTCTTAAATATTTTTATTTTGTCGTAAGTGGCGTATTTATAGTCTGCTATTTCTATCTTAGGGGTGTCAAATCTGCTTATGTTGTGGTCTCCGATGTAAGAATCAATTGAATCTATAATCTCAATTTTTCCTAGTATCTTCATTACCGATTTTTCGTACTCCTGAGCTAGTCGTTTTTCGTCAATGTAGCTATATAGACAAGGTGCAAACATATTTGGAGTTATCTCAGAGAGTTCAACTCTCATATTA
>CAYJOF010000059.1:0-3494 GCA_964371765.1 uncultured Rikenellaceae bacterium | reverse complement strand
TGATTTGTCTCCAAGTCTGGCAACGCTGCTCTGAGCCGCCCCCAATTTTTCTAGAATTCTGGAGTAGATATATATCTTTGTATCGAGGATATTAATCCATTGACTATAAAAATCGCCATCAATCTCAAGACTTAACATCTCCAAACTATCAACAACACCCTTTAGGGAGTCGGCAACCAAAAAATCTGTGTCTTGCTCTCTAAGGAGTGTGTCAAGGCTCTTTAGCTTATTGTGGTATTCGACAATATCTGCTATGCTCTGTTTGTAGAGAGTATCTATCTTAACCTCTGCTCTTAGAAGTTCACGTTCTTGTGCTGTGGTGTTGTCAACTATCTCGCTTACAAGAAGAATATCTAATCCCTCGGTCTGATCTGTCAGGTTGCTCTGCTTGTCGATATTGGAAATAAGCTGATTTTGCATATAGACACTAAGATCGGATTGCGCTTTTGCAGCTCTTGTCTCGGCATCAAACAACACACCCTCAAGATCCATAATATCCTTGATTAGAGTAGCTCTAGCAGCAGGATGATTAGCAATACTATCCTTATAAAGTTGTAGTTTGTTGTTTATTGAATCCTTCTCTAATTTGGTGGCATTGACAACACTATCAAGCTTGTAAAGCTCCATATTTATTGAATTTGCCTCCTGTCCATACAGTGAATTTATGCTCACAAGAGCCATAAAAACCATTAATAATTTAATCATCTTTTAATCCTATTTTCTTCTAATACTACTATCTCCAACTACTTAAAAAGAAGAGTTGGAAGAAACCGAAAAGTTCCAATCTACCAGCCAACATCAATATCGAGAAGAACCATTTAACGGTCTCTGGAATAGCTTCGTAGTTACCCATCGAACTTACATCTCCAAATCCGGGTCCAGTGTTTGATACACAGGCAAGACTCGCCGAGAATGAGGTCATAAGGTCAACTCCAAATGCTGTTGCAAAGAGTGTTCCTACGATAATGGTTGCGGTGTATAACAATATAAAAATCAGCGTTCCAATAATCAAGTGATTGTTGGTTTTTAAGTTGCTGAATTTGATTTTTATAATTGCATTGGGATGTTGTAATTGAATGAATTGCGCCTTAAAGGTCTTGAACAAAAATAGTAGTCTATCCGCTTTTGCGCCACCACCAGTCGAACCAGCGCAGGCAGCTTGATAGGTAAGGAAAAGCAATATAATAACCGAGAAAGCAGACCAATGGTTGGTGTCTACGGTAGCAAAGCCTGTTGTCGTGACAAGTGAGGCTGCTTGAAACATCGCTACTCTAAATGACTCTCCAAATGAATAAAGATCAGCATTCCATAGGTTAAAGGTGATCATAATTGCGGATAGGAAGGTCATTATGTAGAAATATCGTGCAACCTTGGAGTTGAAGATATTGATCTTACGGGTGGTAAGCGAGGCGTAAATTAGAGCAAAATTAGTACCTGCCAACATCATAAAGATAATTAGAATAACCTCAATTGAGATAGAATCATAGTAGGCAATACTGCTGTTCTTTGTGCTGAATCCTCCAGTTGCAATGGTTGAGAACGAGTGGTTGATAGCATCAAACCACGTCATACCAGCAATCTTCAGAAAGAGTGTTAGTACGGCAACGCTGATGATATAGACATATAAGATAACCTGAATTGCCTTTTTCATCTTAAAATTGAAAGTGTCTTTTGCAAATGCCGAAATCTCTACACTTGTCAGTGTCATACGGCTTCGTCCGATAGTTGGCAGTAGTGCCAATGCAAAGATTACCACACCTGCACCTCCAACAAGATGCGTACTACTTCTCCAGAAGAGTAGACTATTGGGCAGAGCCTCAACGTTGGTGAGAATAGTTGCTCCAGTGGTTGTGTAGCCAGAAACACTCTCGAACCAAGCGTTGTTGAGAGTAAATTCACCTCCCCATAATATATATGGAAGCGTACCTACAAGGCAGGATATTGTCCAAGAGCCTACCACGATAGCATAACCCTCTTTTTTGTTAATGGCATCGCGAGGATTGCCGTATATAAGTGGGAAAAGTCCGAGTATTGTGGTCATAACAAAGCTCACCACAAGAGGGAAGAATCCCGTGTCGTAGCCATTCAATACGGATATAACAATACTCCAAAGCATAAAAAATGCGTTTACGAGCATTGCAATACCGATATATCTTACTATTATATGAAACCTCATCTCTGTATCTAGCTGTTAAAAATATCCCTGTCCCTCTTTGCTAATGACTTATTCTGTGATATTAGATCTAAGATTAGGCTTTTAAGAGTGTATACCTCATCCTTTCCGTCTACCTTAACCACAAATGGTATTTTCGACACAAGATATTCATCGAGTGATTTTGTAAGTCTAACAACAGGACGAATGTAGTATATGTGGAGCATTTTGTAGAATATAAAGAGAATGATAACCATAAAAGCAAGGGCAACTACCGCAATCATTAATGAGCGGTGAATGTTTGCATCTGTATTTGTGGTCTCAATAATCAGATACTCCTGAGAGTCCAAAAGATAGCTCTTTACGGCTTTAATAAACGGAACGTATACATCTGTTTGAAAAGTGCTATACCAATCAAAGTTTGGAAGTTGCTTGGAGTTAGGGTATAGTGTACGTATGTTGCGGATATAATTTCTAGCCTCCAGTGCAAGATTCTCCTTTGCACCTGTAAGTACCTTACTGTCGAAGGCAATCATCATTATGCTGTCGAGTTGAGCAATCTCACTTTCGCTTAATTGAATAAGTTTTGAGGTGTCGAGGTGCTTGCTAAAATCCAGAAATAGTTCGTTGTGCTTGTGTGCAATGTCGAATGCCCTAGAGGATAGTCTTATACTTTGCGTTCCAAGTTCAGTGATTTTCTGAGTTTTATGATTAAGATTCATAAATTCCATATAAGCAGCTGTGCCTGCCACAGCAAATATAAACCCTAGTGCTAAAAACGATCTCTTTATCCGTGTGTTAATTCCCATATCCGTATATCATCTTTTGCGTTTGGGTATATCATCCCAAACTATCTTGCAAAAGTAGTTGAAATATTTTGTTTTACCATAAACAAAATCAAAATTTTACTCTCAATCTTCTCTGATGATAATATTATTAATTAACTTTGCGGTTCATCAATATTTAAAATCATAATGGACTCACACGTCGAAAAAAGAACTGAAATCCTAAAAATACTTCAAACTAAGGGAGTAACAAAAATTAACTGTATCAATAAATCACTAGAGGTGTTTCAGGAGTTTAAGAACCTATTACACGAAATTACGGGTGATATGAATGAGGAACTACCAAACAACAGAGCCTTAAAAATTGAATATAGAGATAAGGGAAAGTTCGAATCGCACGTGCAGTTTGGAGACGATATTCTGATTTTTAATATGCATACCGATATATTCCAATTCGACGATATGCACCCAGTGTGTGATACCCAATACGCAAAACAGAGTGAAAACAATACACTATGTACGGTAATAAATATCTACAATTTCTTAAGCAACTCCTT
>CAYJOF010000058.1:7516-8540 GCA_964371765.1 uncultured Rikenellaceae bacterium | reverse complement strand
GAAATCAGTTCTTTCACACATGTGAAGATCTCCTGAAGAAGATACAAATAGATTTGCTTTGCACAAGTAACATGAATTAAAGAAATTGTTATCTATTCTAGGAGAATGACCAATTCTTGAATCAGTTTTAAATGCCACACTTAATATTTGCTTAATAGTTTGATTCTGATTTATCAAAAGTAGAATTTCTTCTTCACTTAGGTTTTTATTAATTGTATTAAAATAATCAACACAAAATTCTACCCACTTATCGATATTTAGAGTGAAATTTTCGGTGTCAAGTACCGAAAGTTCTTCACTGAAATCTGTATACTCTAACTTCAAAAAGCTTGAAACTCCCGAATAGCAATTTTCAATAGTTAATGATTTGAAGAAATCTTCAACATTTCGAGTGTTATAGTTAGGAGCATCAACAGCTTGAATAGACACATATTTTAACATATATTCTCTGTGATTGCGCCTGAGGATAGCTATTGCGTTAAAAACTTGATCAAAACTACCTTTTCTATTCTCGTAAACTCTATTTTTATCATTTTCTTCTTTTGGTCCATCTAGACTAATTGCTATATATACCTCATTGAATACAAGGTAATTAATAATATCCTCATTTAGTAGGGTTCCATTTGTGGTCACAATAAAGCGAGGAATGATTTTGTGCAAAGAGGTTATTTCTCGGGAGTATTCAATTAATGATTTGAGTAAATCTAATTCTAGCAACGCCTCACCTCCATAAAACCCAATTGTAGGGGGACTTTTCAATAAAAAAGTATCCTTGTAATTACTGTCGATTTGATTGTAAATATTTACGTAATCACAAATGTATTGCGAAATTACTTCTTTTGCAGCACCATAATCTAGAGCGGTTTCATTATGGAATCTACCGATTTTATTGTCCTCATTTAAGGTGTATCTACAATAAGTACACCTAAGATTGCAATTTTCGGTTAACTCTAACGTTAATTTTCTTGGAATTGCTTCCTTATTTATGTAATTCAATAAATTATCAATTGATTCATATGAATTA
>CAYJOF010000058.1:0-7506 GCA_964371765.1 uncultured Rikenellaceae bacterium | reverse complement strand
ATTATAGATAAAGTTATTAGAAAGTTTAATATTTACTCGAGATTTTTTTTCAGCATCTAGGGATATTCCCAGTTTAGATAATTTTTGTAATAATGATTTAGTTTCATTATTCATAACTGAACGTGGTTCATTCGTATGATTATTTATCAAATCAAATTCAAAACGATTTAATTTAATGAAGCAGTTTGAGTTCCCATCATAAAGACCTCCAATATTTACTTCGTCTACCCAAATTAGGTTTAATAAGTGATACGTTTTATGCATGGTTTAGCCTCCCCATATTTGACTAACAAATGTTGTACACATTTCTGCCATCTCGCCAGATTTTGTTCCTCCAAGCATTCCAACACTGAATCCTACAACACTTGCTTCTTGACAATGACAATTGCATCTACAACCATCTCTAGATGACATTTCGTGATTCATGACTTTGTTTCCTCCTAGGGTTTCTCCCATTTCGGTAATTCCTAAGCTATACTTGTTCTTTTTCATGATATTATCTTTTTAGTTAAATTCTTCGATAGCTCGCTGCTATCGATTTTTTTAGTTGATTTTTGAGTATTTTGCTTGTGAAAGATACTCAACTCCCAAGATTAGCGTGCAACTATTGCATCCCTAATCTGATTTAGTTTTTTTGTTTTTACGCCGAAATTTGTATTAGTTCCATTAATTATATTTTTTATCTTTGCTCACCATACAATATTTGATGGCTAGTCAATTATTATATAGTAGCATATATACACCTTTCGATCTACTGCCTTGCAACAGCAAGAATATTAGTTCCTCGAAATTAACCTACCCACTCCCATTCACCCGTTTCGGGGTTAAACACCCACTCGCCACCTTTGACACTACTCATCTCTTGATTCGTTAGTTTTTCTAGTGTTGCCATAATTTCTTCATTTTTGTCGTTTAACTTTGCTACAAAGATAAATGCTTATTTTGAGACCATTTAAAACAATTCGTTAATATTTTGCAGAAAATTGCACTTTTTTTATTAACTTTACAAACGCAAAAAAATTAACTTTTTATGAAAAAATATTATATCGTCACACTCATTGCTGCTCTTGCAATAGTCTGTCTACAAGCAATTTATACAGTAAACTCATACAATGATTATATCGAAAAAAAATTAACTCAGTGCGACGAAATATTACATTTGTCGATTAACTATGAATTATTGAAGAGAGCAAAAGATATAAAAATTGCTAGAGAGCAAAAGAATCCTACGCTAATATTTTATAAAAGTATGCACGAGATGACTCGTGAGGAGCTGGATAGTTTGCTAGATATTATGCCTCTACCAAAGACCCCAACTAATTTGCTTTACGATGTAGATGAATTAATCGAAAAGGGGGTAATAAGAGTGAGCGAAGAGCTAAGCACTCAGAAAACTCAAGATAAATTCTATGATGATGGTTGGGGAGTAAATATGGCTGATTTAGATAGTATATTCATATCAGAGATGAAGACGGATTTTCAACACCGAATTAGGCTATATGATAAGGATATGAATATAGTTGGGTATTCGGGAGATGAGAGCATCTCTAGGCCGAATTACATCTCGCCTCTCAAATATATCGGGCTAAAAGGGCGACATTTCATACAACTCGAAGCACGATTCCCAATGACGGATTATCTCAAAGAGTCAATTCTAATAATAGTATTGTCGGCTCTTCTGATGATTATAGCATTGATTTGCTTATGGTATCAGATAGCAGTTATAATAAAAACCTCACATAGATTGAAGAACCACGAAAAGAGTGTTAATGGTATTATACACGACCTTAAATCTCCTCTTGTATCGATAATTGCGTTTTTGGATCTCTACCAACTCAAAGAGAACAATCCCTCACTGCTGAAAATAATTACAGCAAATAGAGCTAGTTTAGATAGTTTGATTGGTAAGATAGAGTCATTGTTGAGCAGTGTAGATAAAGGAAGAAATCGTTTTGCACTCAATAAGGATTATATTTCTATCGTTTCGCTGGCAGAGTCGGTAGAGCATATCTCTAACGATCTTTCGTTAGCTTTCCCAGACAAGAAACACTCATTCACCATTAATAACCACACTCATACCGACTGTGTTGTGTGTGCAGATAGAATGTATCTGGAGAGTTCAATTAGAAATTTAATTGAGAATGCTCTTAAATATTCAGATAGTGGGGTCACTGTTAATACCACACTTAAAACAGAGGGCGAGTCATTTATAATCGAAGTTGCAGACACGGGTTGGGGTATTGACAAAAAAGAACTTAAACGAATATTTCGACAGTTTTATAGGGGTGAGAGTGCAACTAATAACATAGATGGATATGGAATTGGATTAGCCCACGTTAAAAGCATCATTAAAGCTCATAAAGGGACTATTTCTGTAAAAAGTATCAAAAATAGTGGCAGTATATTTAAAATTTCATTACCTTTGTCATAAAAGATTACGAAAATGAGTAAAATTAAGGTGTTATTTGTAGATGATGATATACTATTAGGACAAACAATAGTGTTAGGGCTTGAACAGCAGGGGTTTGAGGTGGTGTATCAAACAACGCTTGCATCTCTTGCTGGAGTAATCGAGGAGACTAAGCCCGATATTATAGTGCTTGATGTAATGGTTGGCAGAAGAAACAGTATAGATACACTCTCTGAGCTGAAAACTGTTGTCGAGAAGATTCCAATCATTATCGTATCATCACTAACAGATAGTGCTACCTATGTGCGTGCCCTAAATAAGGGTGCTATTACATTTCTTAGAAAACCCTTTAAATTGATAGAACTAATTGCTAACATTAATAGATACGTAGCTCATAACAATTTAGAGGACATAGCATTTGGCGAATACTTGCTCTGCAGTAGCGATAGAATACTCTATCATAAAAATCAACCACTAAGGAAACTCACCAAAAAGGAGTATAAGTTATTGGCAGTTTTAGCAGAGCACTTAGAAAATACTGTAACTAAAGAACTTATACTTGATAGCGTTTGGGCAGGAGACCTAGCTAGCAAACACAGCCTTTCTAACTACATAATAAGACTCCGAAAATATTTATCAAACAATAGCGATATAGAGATAATCACAATCTCGAATGTAGGATATATGCTATCTGTCATTAGCTAAATATTTAAAAATTCTCAGAACATTTATCTTCAAGTGCACAGCAACGAGATTTTTCCTCGGCAAGTATTATTAAGCTAATGAATCGCTATGTATTCTCTTTTTTATCACTAAATAATCCACCACCAAAGTAGACAAGTGCTCCACCTAATACAACCAAAGCTATTACAGTGTATATGATAGCGTTACGATTGATTATCGATAGGTTCTCGCTGTACCACGAGTCGTTAAGTGCGTAGTAAAGGGCATCTATCTTATCATCTCCGAAGCAATATAGAGCCATTTTGTCCGACATATCTATCTTCTTACCAATAGGTAGTATTATATTCTCGCCTTTTTTGAGTATCGATACATATTTTGAGTCAATAGCGGCTCCCATCTTGCTACCATCTTCAAGTGTAATGATATAGAGAGGTGTTTTGTACTCACGCTTATTGATTGTCATAATAGATGACTTTGAGTATTGCGGTATCTCAACATTCTTAGTGCGACTGCGACGAGATCTTCTTGTGGTTTCTTGCTGCACTCTATCAACCCAACCTTTACGAATGAGGCTTTCGGTAGATTCTATACCTTTAGCTGTAACTGTGAATACTCCTGAAACATTCTGTACTTGTGCTGCACTTGTGTAGTTTGGAAATGTGCCATCAGAAATATTACCAATAGCCTCGTCACGGGTCTGTGCGCCTTGTGCGAGTGTCTGCTCTTCAGGTGAACCACCATTAGCGGCAAAATATATATAAGTTCCGTACACTGCACTCATCAGCGCAAAGACCACTATAATTCTTAAAAATTTCTTCACTGTATTATAATTTACCTCTACTCTATAATTGGTTTCTCAAATCCATCTGCCTTTGCCTTTCCGCTCATATTCTCTATACGAGTATTAAGATCTGGATGAGTTGAGAATAGCTGGTTAAGCTTTGAGCTCTGCTGCGCACCTGCCTCTACCGACATTTTTTGTAATCTTTCAAATGACATTGCCATTGCCCAAGGGTTACGTCCTTTATTTTTTAGGAAATTGTAAGCATACTCATCTGCCTCGTGTTCCTGTTTTTTAGAGTAAGAAGCGCTTGCCAATGCCTCTCCAAGTGAGCCGAGCTGAGAATCGGTAAGTTCTGCTACTTTATCGCCAGTCGATGCAATTCCTTCTTTGAGTGCCGAGGTGAGTAGAGCTGTACGATAAGCATCCTTTGAGTCTCGGTTTGCTATATGACCTATTTCGTGCCCAATAATACCCAACAGTTCATCATCGCTCATAATATCCATTAATGACGAAAACACTCGCACACTACCATCTGGACAAGCAAAAGCATTTACATCCGTAACGTGATAAACCTCAAAATTTAGCGGAATACCATCTACACTATCAAGCCCTTTTGTTAGTTTTCTAAGTCTGACGGTATATGCATCATCCTCTCCCAATACTGAATTATTCTCATCCATCCAATCGATATACTCTTTGACGTACTCTGCCATCTGCTCATCAGTAAGTGTAGCTGCTTGAGCTGCCTTTGCAGCACCTCCAAGTGCACGTTTCAAATTTAGTTGCGCATAGCTCTCAAAAGAGATAGTCGCCAAAAACACCAAAAGCGTCGCTCTTAAAAACATCTTATTCATATTAAAAATTAAAATTTTCATCTATTTCGCCGCAAAGTTAGCAATAAAGTGCTCTACGACAAAAAAACACAATATCAAACACGGCAACAGTGCGGCAATTAATCTGGATTATACCAAAATTTTCGCTGCCGAATATGCCGAAGTGAGATGAATCAAAGAATCGGTCATTTGTAGAGGACATTTCTACCATACTTACAAGCATACTCTACCCTGCTTGCTATTAGTTTATAAAAATTCGTTATTTTATAAACTCATTCGAATCTGCTGGTGCTTGTGCTCTATCACTTAGAGAATAATCACGAAGAATTTTAGCAACTTTGATATTATATTTCTCAAATAGAGAGTCGTGTCCCTTCTTTTGTCCCTGACGGTGTTGGTGGTTATTGCGCCACTTTGAGAGTGCCTCCTCGCTCTCCCATATATTTATACTTAGCAGTTTACCCTCCTCCGAAAGGCTCTGGTATCTCTCGCCAGAGATAAATCCTTCGGCTTTGCTTAATTCCTCACGAAGTTCGCTTGCAATCTTTAGATACTCTGCCTTACCCTCCTGAGTAGGTTTTACCTCAAAGATAACTATTATTTGTGAATTTGTTGTTGTCATTATTTTTTCTTTTTTAGTTTTGGTGCTGGGTCTGTTAGTTCTGGTATTGCCCCACCTGCAACAGCCCAAAAGTAGAGGCTTGCTACGGTGGCATAGGGCGAGAATTTGCGATGGTACTTTGCAAAGAGTTCCTTTGTTATTTTGCGATGGCGGAAAATCATACGCATACCACGTAAGATAGCCAAATCACCATAGCTCATAATGTTGGGGCGCTGCATCGAGAAGGTCATCATCATCTCGGCAGTCCATACGCCTATACCCTTTAGTTTTGACAACTCGCTACACACCTGCTCATCGCTCATATCATAGAGTGCCGAGATACTAAACTCTCCGCTCAGGATTTTTTGAGATACGCTCTGCATATACTCAACTTTTCGAAAACTCAAACCATAGCTTTGCAGATCTTCGGGCGTACGACTGCAAATGCTCCTTGGAGTAATCTCTCCTAGCCCTTCGACCATCCTAAACCAAATAGTAGCGTGTGCCTTAGTTGATATTTGCTGCCCAATAATAGAGTTAATAAGCGAACTGAAAAGATCGTGATTCACCTCTCGATTGATATGCCCAATCTTTTCGATTACCTCCGCCAGTCGCTTGTCTTTGCGGCTAAGGTACTCTTTTTCGAGCTCCGAATATTTAAAAAAATGTTTTCCCATTATCAATTTATTATCTCTTAGCCTATTATGTTCGTTTTCGCTCCCTTCACTAGTAACATCTACCCTTTCTATCCTCCTATAACTTATATTACTCTCCATCCTCGGCTAACAATATGCAAAGATAGTCATAAAGAGATAAATAGAGCTAGTTAAATGCTACTAAAATAATTTATTACATATTTTTTTGACGGCATTAATATACTATCTTTGCAAATTAATTTACATTAATTTAATATGAAACACATTATTTCTCTCCTCTGCGTGTTATTCATCATCGGATGCAGCAAAGAGAAGGCGACATATCACCCAACCCACGAAGAACTTATTGGTAAGAAATTCGCAAGTACTACAGCTGCACACTATGTGCAGTTTTTATCGGCAGACTCGCTATTATGGATGATTGGAGAGTTTCGTGAGACTCCAATATCATATAAAATAAAGTATGATTTGATGGATGATAGAGTTCGATTTGAATTAAGGGACACTATTAAATTGAGCCGTGATTCACAAAACATATCATATAGCGTTTCTTACCATTATGATAGTTTCGATGGTGTTTTTACAAACAAAAACACTATCAGCTCTACAATGTACCACACTCGCAAAGAGCTATTAGAAGACGAGAACGAAGTAGCAAATGGATCTGTTACGACAAGTTTCGATTTATATTACACAAAATAATTAATCTCAAACAAATACTCTGGAAATATTTTGAGCGAATATAGCGCAGACAATTAAGGATTGGGATTGGGTTCGCTATATACCATTAATAACTGATTCACTTCGGGAGTACCAGCCACAGATAATGCAAAAGTGCTCGAAGAGCGTGCAGTGGTTTGTATTGAGGATAAGCGAGGTATAGATTAGGTAAAGCAAGGTAATGATTAGGAGAAGTAAGGTAATGATTAGGAGAAGTAAGGATGAGGCGAAGTAAGGAAACGAATAGTAAAGAAAAAAGCGGACAAGAAAACCATACAATCGCCCCAACCAGCAGCGGCACAGACGCTGCCGAAATGCTGCTTAAAGGCAGCGTTTCGATTTTTTGTCAGAGCAGAAAATTCTGCTCGTGCTTTTTTCTCAAAAAAGCATAAACTACATACATATAAAATAAAGGATATTTCTATCCCTACGAGTTCCAAGGACTACGAAAGATTGAATTTTGCCCCTAGAGGGGGCAAAAGCACTGTGAAAGGTTTATGCGTGAGGAGCTTGCTGATCTAAGCACAAATCTTTTGCAGGGCTAGGCACTGCAAGTGCCGTAATTCAATCATCCTTTCCCTTCCCAAAACTGAATCTCGCTCACGCTTGTGCGGGGCTGGGGTTCCGAAACGCGCTTGGAGGGTGCTAGGTGGTTTGTATTGAAGATAAGCGAGGTAACGACTAAGGAAAGGAAAGGAAAGGAAAGGAAAGAAAAGGAAAGAAAAAAAAGGAATAGCAAGAAAAAAAGCGGACAAGAAAACCATACAATCGCCCCAACCAGCAGCGGCACAGACGCTGCCGAAATGCTGCTTAAAGGC
>CAYJOF010000057.1:408-8582 GCA_964371765.1 uncultured Rikenellaceae bacterium | reverse complement strand
TGTGTCGACGAGGTTAATAAGAGTCTGCGAGAGCATTACACAATATGGCGAAGGCTTGAGTGTCACATCAATATATGCTCGAAAAGATTTTACGGCTGGTAATTTCCACTTTAACCATCGAGCAGATATTCAGTTATCATCTAATCAAACTGTTGCGCCAGTGCCTTTAGTAGCACTGAATCTAAACTACTACTACGACCTTACGATAGTGAAGAATGTGCTTAATGTTCATTTAGGTGCAGATGCCTACTACAACACCGAATACTACGGATTTGGCTACAATCCTGCAATTGGACAATTCTACAACCAGCGAACATTTAAAACAGGCGATTTTCCTATGGTAGATGTATATGCTGTTGGAAAGTGGAAAAGACTAAGGTTTATCCTAAAGATGCAGAACATTGGCAACAACTGGGGAGATAGGCACAACTCTATTATGGTGTACCCTTACCCTCTTGATGCTTCGCTATTCACATTTGGATTTTCGTGGAGCTTCTACAACTAGAGACAATGTAACTAGGCTAACGATGTGGGTTAGCTAAAAACTATAATGAATGAATATAAGAGCACTATACACTATTGCCTTAGCCGCTATACTTTTATTCTCTTGTTCGACAAACAATTCAAGCAGTAAAAAAGAGTCATTGATTCTAGCCGTTGAGGACAGTGCACCCGGAATTTTCAATTTCCAGGGGGCACAGTATGGATATATGGCAGATATAATCAAATACTACTGCAAGAGCGACAGTATCTCACTTATAATCAAAACCTACAAGAACAGAGAACAGGTTGCAGAAGCTCTAGCAGACGGAACAGCCGATATAGGTCTACTTGTGGGTGATCAAGAGACTCAAGATGGATTAAAGGATTTTGGGATTGAGTATAAGCAGCAGTTTGTAATGCTATCAAAAAAATATGGCAAAATAGCTAACCAAAGTGAATTTTGGAGAGATGTAGCAGGCAAAGACATCTCAATAAGCGAGAGTTTCCAGAAAAGTCAGCTATTCGAACAACTCCAAGACACTAACTTAAATGTAGAGCTACTCTCGGAGGATTCTCTGCTAATACACGGCTCAGCTCGTGCCCTAGCTTTTGGTGTGGCAGATTACACTATCACAACCGATCAAAATGCTCGTTTATTCACATTTCTTTTTCGCAATTTCAAGTATGTATATCAAGTGCCTGAGAGCATAAGCAGCCGATTGGAGGTACATAAGAAGAATCAAAAACTATACAAATCCTTTAGTAAGTGGTATTTCAGAGAGTTTCAATTCTCGCCACAGTTTGAGTACAATAGAGAGTTGTATTCGACCAATAAATTTGTACAAGAGTTATCACAGAGCGGTTATTTAACCCTTTGGGGGGCATTCTCACCATACGACAAAATATTTAAAGAGGTAGCCCAAGAGAGTGGTTTTGCGTGGGAATTTTTGTGTGCCATTGGCTATGTAGAGTCACGATTTGGGAACCTACGCCAATCCAATGCAGGAGCAATAGGACTTATGCAAATTATGCCAAAAGTTGCAAGGGACTATGGATTTAATACTGATTCACTGAGCGATCCTCGCTATAATATCGAGGTAGCAGCCCATATCCTAGAGCAAAACTGCAAAATGTTAGGGTTTGATAAAGATTCATTAGATTGGGATAAAAGTTCGATTTTGCTTGCCTGCTACAATGCAGGTTACGGCAGAATAGCCGACGGCAGAAGGGTAACAAAGTCAGTAGGAGGGGATCCCAACAACTGGCTCAATCTTCGTCAGGGACTCTATATGTTGCGTGACAGAGAGTTCATTCGAGACAATCCTTTGATCAAACACGGATACTTTCGTAGTGCTGCCACTGGACGATATGCAAAGGACGTGATGGAGAGATTTGCTCTTTATCAACAGCAGAACACACAAAACTAATCCCATATCAAAAGGTCATAAAAATGAGGCTATCTCAAATTATTTTGAAATAACCTCATTTGTGAGAAATATGTATCAAGAACATTTTTGAGACAATTTCTCCTATCGGATTGTTTATTTACATTGTTGTCCAATAAAAAATCTATAGACGCTTGTAAGTGATTATTTAGTAGAATATTACAGCGTTTTGTCGATAAGGGGGCTTGAAAATCAAGACTCAAAGATTTTTTAACTGCCAAAACCTTTCGGCAGGCAAAAAAAGGACAGATGTGCAGCTGTTCAATCAGAAATTTCCTTGGACACTAAAAGTTTATTTATTCAAAATATCTACACTTCGCTTAATAAACCTCGATAGTGATTCTCCCTTTAGAAGTCCGTTCGACAGAAGTGCTAAGTCGATTAACTGCCCTGCAAGATCAATCTTTGAGGCTTGCTGCTTAATGAGTGTTAGACGCTCAGTTTTAAGCTTTGCATTCTGTGAGGTAAGCTCATCTCTCATATCCTTCTCCTCTTGGCTTAGATCTTCTTCTTTAGTATCTTTGATTGTCTCTTTTAGAGCATCAACTTTCTTGGTTTGCGTCTCAATATCACTGTCTAGTTTCTTGATTTGCTCGCCTACATTCTGGTCTAGTTCCGAGAAAATATCGTGTACTAGGGAGTGATTACCATTAACAATAACTTTGTAGCTATCAGGCATATTAGCATAGAATGCGTAAGGAGAGTTACTACCTCCAACACGTGCCATATCCTTCATACGACGCATCATCTCGTCTCTTGTTATAATCACAGGAGAGCTCTTCTCGTCCATTGCCTCAAACTCAACGTGATAGTGCTGCTCACCCTGTGGAAGTACGCTCTCAAATAGAGGTGATAGCATAGATTGTTGCTGAGTACTTAGCGACATAGCCTGCTTGGTATCCTTTTCGATTAGCTTATCGAGTGAGGCAGAGTCAACACGAACAAATTTAAATTTCTCGTTCTTGCTCTCAGCCCAACCAATGAAGTGAGTCTCAAGCGGAGAGTCCATAATAAGAACATCGTAGCCACGTTGGCGAGCCTCAGCGATAAAACTAAACTGCTCGTCTGTGTTGGTAGCATATAGACATATCACATCCTCGTTCTTGTCAGTTTGCTCTGTTGAGATTTTGGTTTTGTATTCTTCGATTGTATAGTACTCTCCTTCGCTGTTCTTTAACAGCAGGAAGTTTGATGCTCTCTCGGCAAATTTCTCCTCAGAGATTACTCCATACTGTATAAATAGTTTCAAGTCATCCCACTTCTGCTCAAAATCTTCTCTCGATTGGTTGAAAATCTCTTGGAGTCTGTCAGCCACTTTTTTGGTGATGTGCGAAGATATTTTCTTTACGTTTGGATCTCCCTGAAGGTAACTTCTCGACACATTAAGAGGAATATCTGGAGAGTCGATAACTCCGTGAAGCAGAGTCAAAAACTCTGGAACGATACCGTCTACTGTATCTGTTACGAATACTTGGTTGCAGTATATTTGAATCTTATTCTTTTGAATCTCAAAGTTATTCTTAATCTTAGGGAAGTAGAGGATACCTGTAAGGTTGAATGGGTAGTCAACGTTTAGGTGGATGTTGAATAGCGGTTTCTCACTCATTGGGTATAGCTTCTGATAGAACTCGTCGTACTGCTGAGGCTCTATCTCACTTGGAGATACACTCCAAAGAGGCTTCGTATCGTTGATAACTAAATCTCTGTCGGTATCTACATATCCGCCATCTTTCCACTCTTGCTCTTTACCAAAGATGATTGGAACAGGTAAGAATCTACAATATTTATTTAGAAGTAATTCGATACGCTGCTTGTCGGCAAACTCTTCGCTATCGGCATCGAGATAAAGCGTAATAGCCGTACCACGCTCCTCTTTTTCGATTTCGGTGATTGTGTACTCTGGACTTCCGTCACAGCTCCACATAATAGCCTGAGAACCCTCTCTGAAAGATTTAGTGCGGATCTCCACCAACTTAGATACCATAAACGACGAATAGAATCCTAGACCAAAGTGGCCTATGATTGCATTCTGGTCTTTATATTTTTCGATAAACTCCTCTGCACCAGAGAAAGCGATTTGGTTGATATACTTCTCAACCTCCTCTTGGCTCATACCGATACCATTATCCTCAATGGTGATACTTTTGTTCTCTGCATCGAAGCTTACTTTCACTTTCAGCTCCCCTAGCTCGCCTTTGGCCTCGCCAAGTGACGAAAGTGTTTTCAGTTTTTGGCTTGCGTCAACTGCATTTGAAACTAACTCACGAATAAAAATATCGTGCTCTGAATAGAGAAATTTCTTAATAATCGGAAATATATTTTCCGTAGTTACTCCAATTTTTCCTGTTTGCATATATTCTGTAAATTATAATTTTTAGTATTTAATACTGGTTTTACAAAGAGTGTGCCACTGCTTTTTTACTGCCATTTTGACACTTGCCGACTGCCAACAACAACAAAACAGCCAAAAGATTTGTACTCTTGTCAATATTTAGTATCTTTGTGAATTACAAATTGAAAAAACTTTTATGATGTATAATATCCTAATATCAAACGACGATGGCATTAATGCCGAAGGCATCAAGGCACTTACAGAGGTAGCTCAAGAGTTTGGTCGGGTGACTGTTGTTGCCCCAGAGAGAGGTATGTCAGGGATGTCACACTCGGTGACTATTGCCACTCCTATTATGATCCGCCGCATCTCCAAGAGCGATAATCTTGAGGTGGTTGCCGTTAATGGTTCGCCTGTCGATTGTGTTAAGGTAGCACTTGATTACCTTCTGGACGAAAAACCTACACTTATGTTGTCTGGAATCAACCACGGTTCTAACTCCAACGCAAGTGCAATATACTCTGGCACAATGGGTGCCGCAAGAGAGGGAGCAATGAACGGAATCCCTGCCATAGGTTTCTCCCTTACATCACACAACCCTAACGAGGATCTTTCGGCGGCTAAGGAGATTGTTCGCAGAGTGCTCAGTGAGGTACTTCCGCTGAACAAAAACCCTAGAATGTGTCTTAACGTAAATATTCCGACTATCCCCCTAGAGCAGATCAAGGGGATGAAAATTTGTCGTCAGACACAGGGGCACTGGATCGAGAATTTCGAAGGTCGATACGGGTCGTTCAATCAGGAGTATGTTTGGATGTTGGGCGAGTTTGTGAACGACGACAAAAACTACTCGGATAGTGATCAATATATGCTAGACAACAACTACGTTTCGATTACTCCAATAGTAGTAGACCAGACCGACTACGAGACTCTCAATCAACTACAAGCTCAATACAAATAGTAGAAAAAAGAGATATGTATATCTCCGAAGATGACCTAAAAACGATTATCGAATCAAGAGATATAATCGAACAAAACATAGATCAAGACCCTCTAAAGTTAGCTCTAAAGGGTCTTGATTCTGCTCTGTGCTCTCAGATTAAATATCTCAACAGGTGTCGCCAAAAACTACCCACCTACTATCACAACAGGTGTATAATTCCTCCAATGAGCTACGAGCAGTGTAGCTCCGAGTTATCTATTCTAAGTAGGGATTATCAAGGGGAGAGATGCTTGGATCTCACCTGCGGTTTGGGTGTAGATAGCTATGCTCTGTCAAAGGGTTTTAGGAGTGTACTCTCAATCGAGAGAGACGAACAACTTGCAAAGGTTGCTCGCCACAACTTCGAGCTACTCAAAGCCCACAACATAGAGGTCGTGTGTGCCGATAGTCAAGAATATGTCAGCAACTACTCGGGGGAGAAATTCGATATGGTTTTTATCGACCCTGCCCGCAGAGACTCAAACGAGCGATTCTTTTCGTTCGAACGCTCCTCACCCAACGTAATCGAGATGCTCCCAAAGCTAAAGAGCATAGCACGCCGCATAGTAATAAAATCATCGCCTCTATTCGACAATGCCGAGGCACGCAGAGTTTTCGGCGAGGATGTATCTCTAACAACCGTATCTGTCGGGGGCGAGTGTAAGGAGTTGATAATCGAGATCTCTCAGCAGCAAAAAGGAGAACACGTCTGCGTAATTGACAAAAACGGCTCAATAGCACGTCATTCATTCTCCAATCAAGAATACCCATCAAGCGCCTTAGCACTCCAACGCTTAGAACACTACAAATATGCTCTTATTCCCGACGCCTCAATAGTGAAGTGTCGAAAGACAGATCAACTTCTGAGCGAACTTCTAGCCCCAGATGCTCTATGGTACTCCAACGGTTCATTAGCACTCTGCACCATTCCTCTTACTAGCCCTTTGGTGCGTTGTTATGAGATTAAACAAGCAATGAGCTACAAACCAAAGCAAATAAAGAGCTATCTCAAAAACAGTAATATAAAGTCGATAACGATACTCACAAGAGAATTCCCTCTGCCCGTCGAAAGACTCCGAAAAGAACTATCAGTGCGAGATGGTAGCGACTCGGCAGCTATATTTGCCGTTTTGGGAGGCGAACGCACCGTATTGTTTATTTAGCCAAATACCAGAAAGTTCATCCTACTGAAAACTGTGCGTCAATTCACTTCATCCGAAGCAAATTGACGCACAACTGTTCAATCTGAAATTTCCTTGGGCAATAATAAGGTTAAAATAGTCTTTTTATTTATCTTACTTCCCTCTTGGAGGTTTAGGTATAGGCACACGTTCTTTTACGGCATTTAGCGCATCCATCTCTTTTTTCTTTTTTGCAATATGGTGGGCTTTTACTTGCTGGCCAACCTTATCAAATATTATTTGTTGCTTCTTAGTTCTTATTTCAACTTCAATATTCTTATCAGGATTTGATACGGGAAGTTCATCGTTAAGTTTCATAGTAATATCATTTATTTGGTTAATGTTTAAGATTCAAGAGCCGCAAACATTTTGATGCGGCTCTTGAATGTTGTTTATTTTGCTATACAATAGCTAGGGTTAAGGCAATAAACGCACTTTAAAAGTTTGTGATGCACTACCAGATCTAACGATTATGCTAACATCCATCAATTTAGTATTATGTTTTGTAACTTTTATCGATTTGCCATCTGCATCCTTAGTGAAAGTAAGCAGCCCTGGAGAAAGTGATTCAATAGAGAGATGCTCATTCGACATATTTGTGTATTGTTCTATTAAATTCGTATCAGTGGCTTCTCTGCTCAAATCATTATAGTCATTTGGATGCCATCCTGTGATATATATATCACCATCGTGCTCCCAATAATAAGATATTTCATCTCTATTATTTATCAGATTTGGTCTAGAATGTGCGGTATTTCTATCATTAAACGAGACAGCTACGAATGTATTCGCAACTATTCCTATTTGTGCTTGTACACCTATGTTTGGATCGGTGAAAGTCCAAGCATCTGCCAATGATTTCATTCCATTTGTAAGCATTCTGATAGTCTTAACATAAGAATATTCTCCATCAATACGAGGATTATCAGCTGGGTTTGGGGTAGATTTTGTCCAAGTAAATTGTGAAATATCTGCTCCTGCTGGCTGAACTACAATCTTTACTTTTTGTTCAACACCAGATGGTCCATAAACAAAACCATAGGCGTCTAAGCCCTCAAATGACACAGATGTCGGGGCAATTGGCTTTAGTTCAAAAGTAAGACTCTTTGAAAGTCCTCCTCCTGGTGCTGTGGCGTATATCGTAACACTCTTTTCCGTCGAGCCCGGCACGGCAATAGAATGTATTGTCATCGAACCATCGCCATTATCGGTGTAGTTGATTAATTTCTCACCTGTGCCATCTTCGCTGGTTGACCACACTGTCCTATCGTAGGTCTCATCAGTATTAGCCTTACCGACCCAAAGAGTTCTATTGTTAAAGAAAGTGTAATTTACTGAGGATTCAACACTTACAGGATTACTTAATAGAGCCAACATCCCCGAGCTGTTAAGATTACCTATAACCATACCCGCAGGGAAGTACTCACTACTTACTGCCCCCACAAGGCTAAATTGGAAGGTCTTTTTCTCGCCACTTGGCGCTGTGGCAGTGAAAGTGACTGTCGTTGTGCCAGTTTTTGGTAATGTGATGTCTGTTATCGTTAATACACCATTTGTTTGGGTGAATTTGATAGCACTCGCATCATCCGATGTCCACGTGGTTTGTTCGAATATTGAGCTTGGTGCAACATCCGTAGAGTTAAATTTAGCAACAACAAATGTTGTTGCCTTAACATTGTTTACCTGAGTTTTTGAATCTACCTTTAATGGAGTTGAGACGCTACCAATTTGTAGATACCTTGTAAGAAACG
>CAYJOF010000057.1:0-388 GCA_964371765.1 uncultured Rikenellaceae bacterium | reverse complement strand
TACTCTACCAACTATATCGTGACCCACAGGGAAGTTTTCGCCAAATGGTACGAGTATAAAATTAAACGACTTGGTCTCGCTATTAGGTGCTGTAGCGGTAATGGTTACAGTTTGCTCGGTAGTAGGCATTGTGATATTTGTAATCTTTATCTCGCCCTTGTTATCTCCGTCAGCAATAGTGACAAGCGAACTAGAGGACTTCCACGTAACATTCTCGTAGCGTTGATAGGTACTATTCACAACAGCGTACCCGAGAGAACCCGTAGTGTATCTAGTAATATCTTCTTGAGAGTCGATAGTAAGGTTAGTAATCTTGCCATAGGTGGTACGATTATCTATAGTCTTAAATTTTCTCCTTATATCATAGAACTCAGGGAAACCCTCACTA
>CAYJOF010000056.1:0-8628 GCA_964371765.1 uncultured Rikenellaceae bacterium | reverse complement strand
TCTCCCTCAAATGGTTCTGCTCCACCCCAATTAGCTCTAATTATTATTTTGTTATCCCGATCACAGTAACCATATAATCCATTCGTTGAACAAAATCTACGAATTTCCGAATCTTCATCCATCACAAGACATTCAGAAGTAATAAATTTAGGTGTATGATAATCTAGCACCTCACTCAAAAACTGATCCATCGAGTAGGCAAAAGGAGTTTTTTGAATTAGTGATCTCAACATTGAGGATTTGAAAACATCATACCTCCAACTATTCTCTAAAGCAATGTAGGCGCTATCTTTTCCAGCCACTATCGATTCAGGACAGAAAAGAAATCTATCGCCATTGTAATGCTGTTCAAATAGCATTAAATTATCCTCCATTGCAAATAATGTTGCGATTATCAACACAAGTGGATAGTGATCCACTCTCTGTTTCCAGTCTGAGTGGGAGTGATTAGGGTGGCGATACCAATGAGTACCCAACTCTCTGGAGTGGGTGTAGGTGTGTGATGGTATCCACGCTGCATCGTAATCAACAATCTTCAGTTTATTATCATCCTGCCCAACGATTATATTTTGAGGTTTGAGATCTCCACACTCAAAACCTATCTTACGCAAAGCTATCATTGTCTCGACAAAACTCGTTCGCAAATCTCGAAGATACTCTACCCTGCCTAAATAAGCTGCTTGATAGATTGCCTCGTGAAAAGTTTGCCCTTCTACCCACTCATAAATCAAAGCATCGACATATAGTGAACTCTGGCTATCTAGGAGAACTGCTCCTGGATAAAACCGCACTGGGATTAGGTGAGTGGTAGGGTTTTTGTCCATAAATTGACCGAGAGCTACATAGTGATCTGCCCTCTGTTGAGATTGGTCAAAATAACACTTTAAGAGATGGTGCTTGTCATTAATCAAAACTTTTAAAACAATTGCCGAATTTGATGAGTACAGAAGAGGTACGCCCTGAGAATCTCTCTCCAACACAAAATCGGGAAGCGAGGGAGCACATAGCGAAGGGGAGCTTAATGACTCTAAGAATTGATTAATAATGTTACTTATCATCGTTTAAAGTAGGGGTAGTGATTTAATCTTGCTTAATTCTATGCTACAAAGATAGCAAAAAAAGTAGCACGTTGAATAATTACAAAAATTTTAGTAATTTTGCACACTATAATTGAATCGCAAGAGACGTAAATAACAAATAACAAATATTAGTAGTATGAAATTAAAACCACTAGCCGACAGAGTTGTAATACAGCCAAAGGCAGCAGAACAGAAAACAGCAGGGGGATTGATTATCCCAGACAATTCAAAGGAAAAACCACTTGAGGGCGAGGTAGTAGCTGTGGGTAAAGGCACAAGCGAAATCGAGATGGAGCTAAAGGTAGGGGATAGCGTATTGTATGGAAAATATGCAGGAACAGAGATCACATTCGAGGGTCAGGAGTATTTAATTATGCGTCAATCAGACGTTTTAGCAATAATCTAAAAGAAAAAGAAGATGGCAAAAGATATAAAATTTGATGTTGAAGCTCGTCAGGAGCTCAAAAAGGGCGTTGACGTATTAGCAAACGCCGTTAAGGTAACACTTGGCCCAAAGGGTCGTAATGTTGTTATAGACAAAAAGTATGGTGCACCTCATATCACTAAGGATGGTGTTACAGTTGCAAAAGCCATTGAGCTTGATGACAATATCGCAAATATTGGAGCACAGATGGTAAAGGAGGTAGCCTCAAAGACTGCCGATGACGCTGGAGATGGCACTACAACAGCAACAGTGCTTGCTCAGTCGATTATCTCTGTTGGTATCAAGAACGTAACTGCTGGAGCTAATCCAATGGATCTAAAAAGAGGTATAGATAAGGCTGTTGAGAAGGTTGTTGAGTCACTAAACGCTCAAAGCCAAGCCGTTGGAAACGACTTTGCAAAGATTGAGCAAGTTGCTACAATCTCAGCAAACAACGATAGTAAGATTGGTAAATTGATTGCCGAGGCAATGGAGAAGGTGAAAACAGAGGGTGTTATCACTGTTGAGGAAGCAAAAGGTACTGAAACCTACGTTGATGTAGTTGAGGGTATGCAGTTCGATAGAGGCTATATCTCGCCATATTTTGTTACCGACTCAGAGAAGATGGAAACTGTCCTAGAGCGTCCATATATCCTAATTACAGACAAGAAGGTGTCTGCAATGAAAGATATTCTTCCTGTTCTTGAACCAATTGCAAAGAATGGCGATTCTCTGCTGATTATTGGCGAGGATGTAGATGGAGAGGCACTTACTACACTAGTTGTGAATAAGCTACGAGGAACTATCAAAATCGCTGCTGTTAAAGCTCCCGGTTTTGGAGACAGAAGAAAAGAGATGCTTCAAGACATCGCAATCCTTACTGGCGCAACCGTAATTAGCGAGGAAGTTGGTCTAACTCTAGAGCAAGCTAACCTAGAGATGCTAGGAAAGGCAGATAAGGTAACTATAAATAAAGAGAGCACAACGATAGTTGATGGAACTGGAGATAAGCAGCAAATAGCAGATAGAGTATCTCAGATTCGCAAATTGATCGATCAGTCAACTTCAGATTACGACAAAGAGAAACTTCAAGAGCGTCTTGCAAAGATGGCAGGAGGAGTTGCAGTACTTTATGTAGGTGCAGCTACTGAGGTTGAGATGAAGGAGAAAAAAGATAGAGTTGATGATGCACTGGCTGCAACACGTGCCGCAGTTGAGGAGGGAATAATTGCTGGTGGTGGAGTTGCATATATTCGTGCAACAGAACAACTTGTAGAGCTGAAGGGCGATAACGATGATCAAACCACTGGTATTGCTATCGTTCGTCGTGCTATCGAAGAGCCACTTCGTCAAATAGTTGAGAATGCTGGTATCGAAGGTAGCGTAGTTGTTCATCAAGTTCGTCAAAGTGACGAAAATATTGGTTACAATGCGCGAGATAACAGATACGAAAATATGTTTGAGGCAGGAATCATAGATCCAACCAAGGTAGCACGTGTTGCACTTGAGAACGCTGCATCTATCGCTTCGATGTTTTTAACAACTGAGTGTGTTCTAGCTGAGCAGAAGGAGGAGAACCCTCTACCAATGAACCCAGCGATGGGAGCTATGGGAGGAATGATGTAGTATTAAATACTAAGATTTAAAAAATTGAGGTTGTCTTGAAATATTTCAAGACAACCTCTTTTATTATTTTTAGTTGCAGATATGTTTCAAACAACAAAAATTTCCTCCAGTAGTTATTGCTTATGAAGCTCTACTGCCATATTAACTGCCAACTGCTTCATTGTATTTATACCTTCCTCATCATTGGCAGCCTCACCTGGATTTCTACCGTGGATAGAGTTCCAATAGATTGATCCTACCATACGAGTTTGAGATATGTGCAAATAAAAATTCAACGCACTAAAGGCGCTAGATGCACCACCACGACGAAGAGCAACTATTGCCGATGCAACTTTATCTTTAAAAATCCCTCTACTGCTTGCACTATAAAAAAGCCTATCAAGAAAACTCTTCATCGTACCATTAATGCCCGCAAAGTAGACAGGAGATGCTAATATTATTCCATCAGCTTCACTAATTTTTTGAGCTACAACATTCACCTCATCATCAAAGATACAGCCCTGAGCATTCTCCTCTCGGCACTTATAGCAAGATATACAACCTCTTACAACTTTGTGTCCTATCTGAATTACCTCAAGCTCTACATCGTGCTGCATAAACTGCTGCGCCATCACATCTAGTGCATAACTAGTATTCCCTCCACGTCGAGGGCTTCCATTGATTGCAATTACCTTTTTCATTTTATTAACATTATTGTTGCATATACCTCTACCCCTTCTTCTCTACCCACAAAACCCAATTTTTCGGTTGTGGTAGCCTTTACCGACACCCTATCTATATCTATTTCTAGAATTTCAGCTAGAGTCTCTCTCATTGGCAATATATATGGGCTAATTTTAGGAGCTTGTAGAGCTAATGTTGCATCTACGTTAGAGATTATAAATCCTCGTTTAGTTATCATCTCCACAACCCTACGAAGAAGAATTTTACTATCTATACCTTTGTATTCAGCTGAGGTATCTGGAAAATGTTTACCAATATCTCCAAGTGCTAATGCACCTAATAGTGCATCACAAATTGCGTGTATCACCACATCGCCATCCGAATGAGCCACACACCCTTTTGTGTGAGGGATAGTAATACCACCCAACACTAGAGGTAGCCCTTGGGCAAGAGCGTGAACATCATATCCATTTCCTACTCTAAAATCCATATTGTTTTGGAATAAAAAGGGTGACTTAAAATTAGCCACCCTCACTATTATAAACTCTCAAAGAGTTATTTTACTGTATTGATATACTCAATAAGTTCAACTACTTTGTTTGAATAACCCCACTCGTTGTCATACCAAGACACAAGTTTAACGAAATTGTCGTTAAGAGCGATACCTGCCTTAGCATCAAAGATAGATGTATGAGGATCGCTAACGAAATCTTGAGACACTACATCTTCATTAACATACTTAAGGATACCTTTTAGCTCATTCTCAGATGCGTGCTTAACAGCAGCACAAATTTCGTCATAAGATGCGCTCTTATCTAAGCGAACTGTCAAATCGACAACCGATACGTCCATAGTTGGGATACGGAAAGACATTCCAGTAAGCTTACCTTTTAGAGAAGGGATTACAACACCTACCGCCTTTGCCGCACCAGTCGACGAAGGGATAATATTTCCTAGTGCCGAACGACCACCTCTCCAATCTTTCATAGAAGGGCCATCAACAGTTTTTTGAGTAGCTGTAGTTGCGTGAACTGTCGTCATAAGACCTTCGATGATACCAAATTTGTCGTGGATAACTTTTGCAAGAGGTCCAAGGCAGTTTGTAGTACACGAAGCATTTGATACAATAGCTAGATCAGAAGTGTACTCTGTATTATTAACACCCATCACGAACATTGGAGTGTCGTCTTTTGAAGGGGCAGACATAATAACTTTCTTTGCACCTGCCTCAATGTGCTTGCCAGCAGTCTCCTTAGTTAGGAATAGACCTGTTGACTCGACTACATACTCTGCATCTACTTCATTCCATTTCAAAAGTGCAGGATCTCTCTCAGCAGTAACTCTGATAGCTTGACCATTTACCACTAGCATACCATCTTTAACATACACAGTCCCGTTAAACTTGCCGTGAACAGAGTCATACTTAAGCATATAAGCCATGTAGTCTACTGGGATAAGGTCATTGATACCAACCACCTCAACATTTGATTTAGTCATCGCCGCGCGGAAAACTAGGCGACCAATACGACCAAAACCATTAATACCGATTTTAATTTTTGACATCACTATTTTTTTTAAATTATTTTCTTTAATGCTACAAAGATACATTTTTTTTCCATTGATTTAGCAAAAAAACTGTGCCTTAATCACAATTTCTCATATTTCATCTAGAGAAATACTGCAAAACCAGAATCAACAGACCAATCCAAGCTTAAATAATATGAATTATAATCACCTGTCATACTGATATTTGGGGGATAGAATGCCACTCCATTAGTGCTAGTAAGATCAAGTCCTAGCATATCATCAGAGCGCAGGTACAGCGGAAAGGCTTGCTTCCACAGTACATTTAATCTCTCGCTATACTCTGCCGACAGTTTTAGCTTGTATAGGTAGTTGTAATAATCATCAACAAATGATGATTGGTAACGGCTATAACTAGGCAGTGAGTACATAATTGAGTGGTGTATTTGTGTGTCGCTATAAGCATTCAATATATCTTTATTCAATGCTGCCAGCTGCTCAAGATACTGGGTCTCACAGTAGGTAAGTGTATAACTACTATTTTTATACTTATCGGCATAGTCCGATATTAATTTTTGATGATCGATACTGTTATAGGCAAACATATTGGTCATAGAGGCGTAATCCATACCTGCGGCAAGAACCTCAGCAGGGGAAGCAACGATAAAATCTGCACAATTTCGGAGTTCGTAATACACCTCGATAGTAGACATAAAACAGGCATCAAAGATAATTGTTTCAAAATCTTGCTTCTCAAGCACATAAGCCAACTCATCAATATCTAGCTCTGTATGATCTGAAGACCAGTCATCTCCAAAGGATCTCTGTTGAGCTTTGTAGATTGTATTACCCTCTGGAACCCAAGCTTTTGCGTGTGACGACATCAAAAGCGTATTTAGGTGTACACCTGGATAATCGGCTTTAATATCTCCCACTACCCTATCGATCATCTCAATTGACGAAGAGTTAACAGTGCCATATTCTACAATAGGGATTGATATAATAGTGTCATCATCTGCCGCCCCCCTATTATCTCTAACCATCTCAAATAGGACTGCCTCCGATTTACCTTGATTAAGGTAAAGATCAATGTAGACGAATACTCGATTGGTTGGTTTTGAAGGGAAATTTCTCTCCATTTCGTTAAAGTTATCGAGAATATATGACGCCAAATCGTTATCAGCCGAGAGATATACTAGGGTTGCTTCATTCTCATAGGTCGGATCATCACCAGAGTGCGTACACGATATGAGCGACAAAAGGAGTGTAAAAAATAGTAGTTTTATTGTTTTCATACTGATAAGTTTTTCTCTATTTAGAACGCAAAGATAGTGTATTTATTTTGTTCTACACAACTTTAGAGCCTCGTGGCACATAATGTGCTACATTAATCATAAAATTCATTTATGCAACCATACAACTTATACCTCACATTTCTACAAACTAAACGCTTACTAAAGATTATTAAAATAGTTATTAAACATAGTGTAATACGTGTTTTCAGGATTACTCGCAACACTCTTTACAACTCTAAAAGAGGGATTCCAAATCAAGGATCAACACCTCGTCGTCTGAGGATGTTGATAGAGGAACTTGGACCAACGTTTATCAAGTTCGGACAAATATTGGCAGACAGGCCAGACATTCTCCCTGCTGATTATAGGGATGAATTAAGAAAACTACAATCGCAAAGCAAACCATTCAAAACAAAGTTTGCGTTCGATATAATCGAGCACGAATTGGGGAAGAAACTTGAACATTTGTTCAAAGAGATTGACGAATTACCATTTGGCTCAGCCTCTATCGGGCAGGTGTATAAAGCCACTTTGGTGAGTGGTGAGCGTGTAGTGGTAAAAGTACAACGCCCAAACATATACGACACCATTAGACTCGATCTAAGACTTATGCGAATTTTTGCAGCTAGGTTCACTCGTCGCAACAAACAGCTAAGTAGACTCGATTTAGTGGGGATGGTTGATAGTTTCTCTGAGTCCCTAAAGTTTGAGTTAGATTATCGGGTTGAGCACAACAATATCAAAATATTTAGGGATATGTTTCGCGATTCTCAAACTGTTCATATTCCTCGCCCTTACTCCGAACTATGCACAGCAAAAGTACTAGTGATGGAGTATATAGATGGCATATCACCTAACGACAAAGTGGCAATCGATAAGGCTAGAGTTGACAGAGATTTAGTATTAAGAAGTGGTGCCGAGGCAATCTTTAAGATGATTATGGAGTATGGAATATACCACGCAGACCCCCATCCTGGGAATGTTCTGATTATGGCTGGCTCAAAGGTGGCGTTTCTCGATTTTGGAATGATTGGAGTGCTACGCCGTAGAGAAAGTGAGTTTATTGCACAATTTGCAATGGGCTATTTCAAGAAAGATGATTTACTAATCACTAAGTCGTTTTTGGAGCTGTGTGGTGAGAGGTTCTTCGATCAAGAGGATGAATTGAGATTCGATATAAGGAAGATGTTGTTAAGGAATTTCGATGAACCTACTCTCGACATTGCAAATTTCTCTAGCACCCTACAAGAGTGTATGAATTTGGTTATTAAGTATCAATTATGTGTCCCCTCAGATCTATTTTTATTGGTAAAAACAACGCTCACTCTAGAGAAATTCTCCGAGTTGATGGATAGAGATATAAATCTATCAAAGCTACTTATGCCATACGCAAAGAAGATACTACAAGAGAAATACTCACCTCGAGAGTTACTATCTAGAATCAATCGCTGCCTAGACAACTACATTGCGCTCTTTGAGACAGCTCCTAGGGATATAGCCGAAATAATTTATAAGATTAAGCAGGGCAAAATACAACACGAAATCAATATCGAAAAGAGCGACAAATTTCTCATATCCATTAAAAAAATATCTCTTCGAATATCCTACGTCTTAATCCTTTCAGGTCTATTTATTGGCTCTTCGATAATGTATGTTATGGATTATGGAAACTTATTTGTAGAGATTATGCTCTACGGCACCCTCACTATGATTGTCGGTTTGGTTATAAAATGGTTATTTTGGAGATAATCAATTACGAATCAAAAAAACATTCATTAATTATAAAACATCCATTTTTTTCGAAACTTTTTATTCAAAAATAGTTGTGTTATCAAAAACTTATTGTAACTTTGCGAAAACACAACTATAAAACACCTTTGCTATTGCAGACAATCTCCGCAATATGCAGGACAATTATTAACCTAAAACAGATTTTATGAAAAACAACACAAAACAAAATCTATTTAAACGGCACCTTACTAAAGGGCTGTTTATAGTACTTGCAGCTACGCTAATG
>CAYJOF010000055.1:0-8816 GCA_964371765.1 uncultured Rikenellaceae bacterium | reverse complement strand
TAACCCAAAAATCCCTACAACAAAGCCCCAAACAGATTTTGGATAGCTTTGTTATAGGGACAATCAAAAAACTGCTACTCACCACCTCGCTCTCGATTCAGCAGATAGCTGAGACAATGGAGTTTGCCGACCAATCTACCCTGCGCCAATTCTTTGTTCGATGCGTGGGTATCTCGCCTAGTGAGTATAGGCGCAAGAATAGAGGGTAATAAATCTCACAATGTTTACTTCATAAATAAGGGTTATATGCATCCACTCCCTTTCTCACTCTCGATAATGAAAAGAGCCGCATTTTCAGCGACTCTTTTACTTTTAAATAAAAAACATTACCTTCAATCTTAATTATCGGCAGCTGTATGATTTATAGCTTATACTCCTCTGGAATTATAGGCATTGCCCCGTTTTGGGTGCACACATAAGCTGACACTCGCACAGCACGAAGATGGGCATCACGTACACTCTCACCTCTTAAAATTGACGAGATGAAGGTTGCAGTGAACGAGTCGCCCGCACCTACAGTGTCGGCTACCTCTACTTTGGGAGTTGCAACAAACGAGTAGTTCCCTGGAGTGAACACATAACTTCCATTGATACCACAGGTAAGTATCAGCATTTTAAGGTTATGTTTGGCTAATAAGATCCAGCATTTATCCTGCAAATCAATTCCTGGATAGCCAAACATACGACCAACAGCAACAAGTTCTTCATCGTTTATTTTCAAAACATTGCAACGCTCCATAGAATTTGTCACAATCTCTTTAGTATAGAAGCCTTGACGAAGGTTTATATCGAATATTTTGTAAATATCTTCGCCCTTAGGCATATTGTCAATAAATTTGCGTATAGTCTCTCTTGTAACAACGCTACGCTGCGCCAATGAACCAAAGCAGACTACACTTGTTTTTTTTGCGAGCTGCTTTAACTCATCTGTGAAAGGGATATTATCCCATGCTACACCCTCCTTAATCTCATACATTGGCATTCCATTTGGGTCAAGTTCAACACCCACCGTACCTGTTGCATAGGGGACTCTAGCAATTTGGTATTGCAAGCCATTTTCATCGAACTTCTCTAATAGCTCTGCGCCCAATTTATCATCTCCTATTGCACTTATGACTCTTGATTTTTAACCAAATTGCGATACGTGGTAAGCAAAATTTGCTGGTGCACCACCTATTTTTCTTCCCTCGGGTAAAACATCCCATAGAGCCTCACCTAGTCCTACTATATATTTATCCATTTGCCAATTCCTCCTTTTTAATTTTTGATTTAACAAGTGCGTAGTATAATATCACCAATTCGCACATAACAACTATCGCCCAAGTCCACTGCCACGACCCAAAACTATCTGCCATTGCCCCTTGAATGAGTGGGAAAATAGCACCGCCAAACACTCCCATCATAAAGATTCCAGAAGCCTTTGATGTGTACTTTTTTAAGCCATCCACTGCCAAAGTGAATATCGCCCCCCACATAATTGAATGGCAAAGTCCAACAGCGACCAAAATCCAGAGGTTTTCGGCTAAGATTGCAATAATCGTAAAAACAATCGCCAATATGGCTGTTGTGATAAGCTGGGTGCGAGCCGTGATATGCTCCACAAAACTCGACATTGCACGTCCAACCATTAAGCCTCCCCAATAGAGCGTTGCAAGCAATGCAGGTATTCCCAATTCCAAGCCAGCGATAGTCAAATTCTCACTACCAAAGAATAGCAAAGGACGCCCCTCTTTTATTAGCTCCATCGCGTGAAGATTTACGTTTACTCCTATACACACCTCACCGCCGACATAGAAAAATATTGTTATTACACCCCATTTCAAATGACTAAACGACCATATACTGCGTTCTAATTTTTCTGTACTGAACGTCCCCTCAATATCTGGGAGTTTAATATTATAGCTAATCAAAGCTATCAGCACAATAAAGATAGCAAGAGCAGAAAACGGAACAATCAGTTGCCCAGCATCCACATCTGCAATCGCAACACCTGCAAACAGCACTCCCGTTACGAAGAATGGGGCAATAGTTGTTCCAAAGGAATTAATAGCACAAACGATGTTCATTCGCTGAACGGGTTGCGTTGATGGCAAATCATAAGCATTGACATAAGGGTTGATTACCACCTGAAGAATCGCTGCCGAAGTTCCCATAGCATAAGAACCCATCAAGAAAATAAAATAGCCCCAAGGAATATAATCTTCTCCTATTTTCACTCCAAAATCCATCACTTTAGATGCAAAAAGCAAGGCGATAAGATACAACAATACTCCACCAATCATATAAAACAAAGCTCGCAACATCGTTCGTTTATACCCAATTTTATCAATCCACTTTCCTCCCTGAGGGCTATTTAAAAGATAACCTAAGAAGAATGCAAAAGGAATTAGAGTTGCCAAGGTGTTACGTAATTCTTCGACATCAGAGAGAAATGCAATCTGAAGGGGAGCTTGAAACTGTCCATTGACTGTTGTCAAGAATCCCACAATAAAGTAGATAAAGGTTAGCAGCACAAATGGGGCTAAACCATATTTGCTATTTGAACTCATAACTTTACATCGAATTAAATGATACTCTCCAAAATCGTCATTGCTCCCTTATCTTTGATTTGCTCTACCAAAGATAGGTATAATTCTGTAAATTGTGCATTCCCTGCTAGATTTTCAACAGAAAAAGTCACGGTTGTGAGTGCTTCAAGTGGATTATCGCTCTTGTATTTTGCTATGTCTTGTTCTGTCATTTGAGGTTCGAAAACATCAAATGTTTCAGCCTTGTCATCAGCTTGATATTTGATATAGTGGCGATATGCCGCAATTAAATATGCAATGCGAGTCATATCATCATCATTGGCCAACATTTGCTTTACGATAGGCATTACATATACCACGAATTTCGATGCGCCATCTCCACACAGGCGCGAAATTTGGTCACTGACTTCCGAATTTGCAAAACGCTGAACCAAAGTCTTTTTATAAAGCTCCAAATCTGTGTTCTGTGGTGCTGGGACATAAGGAGTAACATCAATATTCATAAAGTCCTCCACAAATTTCACAATGCGTTTGTCTCTCATCGCCTCATCAACTTTGCGATAAGATGACAAAAACGAAGGGTAGGAAAGTAGGGTGTGTGAGGCATTGAGCAACGATAACTTCATGTTTTCATAAGGAGCAACATCGCAAGTAAACTCAACTCCAACTTTTTCCCACTCTGGGCGACCAGCTTTGAAATTATCTTCGATAACCCATTGGAGATAATCCTCACAATAAACGGGAACCTTATCTACTCTATCTAGTGTTTTGTTTATCTTCTCGACATCCGTTGGTGTTGTCGCTGGTGTAATTCTGTCAACCATACTATTGGGATAGCTTATATTTTCTGCTGCCCACGCTGCTAAAACTGTATCTTGTTGAGCAAAGAAAGTTGAGAATATCTCAGAGCACTTATCGCCATTATGTTGAAGATTGTCACAGGTGAGAATAGTTATAGCTCCTCCGCCACTAGCAATTCTTCGTCGCAAACCCTCGGCAACAACTCCAAATACACTTTGGGGCATTGATGGGTTTTGTAGATCGTTACGCACAGCCTCTGTATCGAGATTATAGCCACCTTCAGTAATCGTAAGAGAAATGATCCGAATATTAGGTTCGGTGATTTTTGTAATTATCAACTCCATATCTTCTCCACTCCAAAGCAGTTCATTTAACGAACCTATCCACTCCACAGAATTATTTCCGTCGCACCCACAAACTGTAAGCGAATAGATGCCTTGCTGATCCTTCAATTTTCTGTATAGCGTCTCATCTTGTGGCATAAGCATCGCTCCACAAATCCCCCACTCTAGGCTAGTTCCCAAATTCAGAAGTGCATTTGTGTAGGCTTGTAAGTGCGCACGATGGAAATTACCAACACCAAAATGCAAAATTCCTGATTTAATTTCTTCTCTGTTGTAATTGAAATTTGAAGTTTTCATAGCTTTATAATTTTAATGGTTTGTTTTCATCTAACACAAAAATAGCCGAACTCTCTAACTAAAAAAAACATATACCACAAAAATTCTCTGAAAACGTTTGCGGGAACGTTCCCAAAATCTGCAAACGTTCCCATGATTTGCAACATTCACAAAAAATCATAGTTTTGTGTGAACTCAAATTTGCAGTTCTCACTAAAAAAGCATATTTTTGTATAAAATCAAGGATGTATGAAACGAGTTACCATAAAAGATATAGCCGAACGTTTACGACTCTCAGTCTCAACAGTCTCTCGAGCTTTAACAGACGATAAGAATATACGCCGTGAGACCAAAGAGAGTGTATTAGATGCTGCCCAACAATTGGGTTATAAACCTAACCCAGTTGCAACAAACCTAAAATACGGACGCACAAACACAGTAGGGGTGATAGTTCCTGAGATGATTACTCCTTACGCAGCAAAAGTAATAGAGGGCATACAACATAAACTCCACAAGGAGGGGATAAAAGTTATAATTGCAGAATCTGCAGAATCGTGGGAGCAGGAGAGAGACAACATTGCTACAATGGAGCGTTTTATGGTTGATGGAATTATTATCAGCCCCACAGATTATATAAAAAACAGAGGTGAGTACGAACGCTTACTCAAAGATGAAATGCCCTTAGTGTTTTTCGACCGTATTCCACACGGTATTGAAGCACCTCAAGTCACTGTCGATGACTATATCAAAGCATTCTTCTTGGTTGAACACCTCATACATTCGGGTCGCAAAAAGATCGTTCATCTTAGTGGATCAAAATCAGTCTACAATTCTCACTTAAGAGAAAAAGCATACCGAGATGCACTTCAAAAGTTTAAGTTATCGATAGATGCACCCAATTATATTGTTGATTGTGGCTTATGTATTGAGAGTGGAGCTCAGGCGATAGATAAGCTTGTGGCGAAGGGTGTAAAATTTGATGCTATCTTTGCATTTACCGACACGTTAGCTATTAGTGCTATGAATCGTCTCAAAGAGCATGGGTATATCATTCCAGACCAAGTAGCAATAGCGAGTTTCTCGGGAACTATCCTTTCCACCATCGTCTCGCCTGCATTGACAACAGTAGAACCACCACTCAACCTAATTGGCAAAGAGGCAGCAGCGCTGATACTGGAAAAAATACATAACCCCAACTGTCCAAACCGTTCGGTTGTGTTGGATGCAGAGATAATCACTCGTGCATCGACTGAAGTCTCCCTATAACTTACTTACAGCAACTTTTCTTGTTGCGCTGTTGCCAGTTGCGGTATACTGCATTGATAAATAGTGCTACAAATATTACGCTCATTGCCGATTGCCACCACACAGAACCGTGAGCATGGGCGTGTGAGTGTGTATCACTGGCTGGTGAGCTCAGGGAGCTGAACCACTGTGTAGGCAACACAAAATCGATAACTAAAGCACAGGCGATTGAACCGATGATGATTGACGATATGTAGATTATTGTTTTGCGAGCACCAATCTCTTTTCGAAGTATTAACAGTGAGGCAAAGTTAGTTGCAGGTCCTGCCATCAGAAGCACGAAAGCAGCCCCTGGAGATACACCTTTAAGCATCAATGACAAAGCAATCGGAATAGATCCAGTAGCGCATATATACATAGGTGCCGATATTAGCAGTATTAACAGAATATTCAAGAAATAATACTCTTTGAATAGCACAAAGACAGACTCTGGTACAAAGGTCGTAATAGCAGCTGCTACCAGTAGACCGATAAGCAACCATTTACTAAAATCTTGCATCATATCGACAAAGCCATAGCGAAGAGCAGCTACAAAAGACTTTTCTTGTTTCTGGTCTTGCGGTGAAGAGCTTGAACCACACCCACAACCGCAACCCGACTCTACACTCTTTGGAGCATAGCTCATATTAGCAAAAGGGGATGATACTGGTTTTGTTTTATTGCCATAGAGATCAACCAACATTCCTCCTACGAGAGCTACTACGAAGGATGATAAGGGGCGTAGAATAGCAAATGGAAGTCCTAGTAGGGAGTAGGTTGCCAAGATTGAATCTACACCTGTTTGAGGGGTAGCAACCAAAAATGAGACTGCTGCTCCATCCGATGCACCCTCTTTTTTGAGAGATACAGCAGTTGGGATCACCCCACACGAACAGAGCGGAAGTGGTATTCCTAGTACTGCAGCAAGGGCTACCGACCTAAACCCTTTTCGTTGAAGATAACGAGCATATAACTTTCGAGGCACATAAACGTGTAAAAGTCCAGATATAAAAAATCCTAGTATTAGGTAAGGTGACATCTCATTAAGGAGTATCAACAATTCGTTAAAATATTTCATAGTTAAAAGAATTTATTCAATTTGTCGCAATATTCAAAACCAGCAGCAGTCAGCTTTTCGACTATCTCTTGTTTATCAAATCCCATTTGTTCACACATATCATCAAGCGATTCAAAATCATTACGCAACTTAGTATTCACATAGCTATATAGGATAATAGGGTCTTTTGGCAACTGCATAGATAATAAATTAATAGTTATAGATAATTAGGTTCAAGTAGGTGAGTCTATTCAACAATTACCCTTCTGCCTGAGCCCAATTATCGTACAAAGGTAGCTCGAATTTTTAATATATGCAATACCTAAATATAGTTATGACTATATCACACAAGAATTTAGAGCTGATAACTCGAGTGAGCAATTTAAAACACAAAAAATTTAATTACCTTTGCACTATGAGACGAGTTATATTATTTATTGCTACAAGTATTGATGGATACGTAGCAGACAGCAATGGCGATGTTAGTTGGCTAGGGGGCGATGGGAGCGATACCAATGCGGTGGGTTCTTATCCTGAATTTATCAACGGAATCGACACCGTAATACTAGGCTACACGACCTACAATCAGATAGTAAGCGAACTAGCTCCAAGTAATTGGCCATATTCAGATCACAACACATACCTTATCACTCATCGTGATGTAGCACCTACTGAGCAGGGAGTAGTTGTGTGGAAAGATTCTCTGGAAACACTTATCAAAAAACTAAAAGCACAGCAAGGCAAAGACATTTGGGTGTGTGGGGGTGCAAGCATTGCAAACCAAATGATAGAGAGTGGTTTGATTGATGTTTTTCATCTAAGTATCATACCTACAATTTTAGGTTCGGGCATTAGGTTGTTTGAGAATCTCTCTACGCCACTGAAACTAAAACTAGAATCGACTCAAACATACAACGGAATAAGCGATTTAGTTTACGTAAAACGATAATGGATTTTAAGAGCCTCGACATATCGGACACTCTGTGTAGAAACCTACACAAAATGGGCATTGATGAACCTAGCCAAATTCAGCGACTAGCAATACCCGCTATTTTGGCGGGCGGTAATTTTGTTGCCTCATCGCAAACTGGCAGTGGCAAGACCATAGCTTACCTAGTGCCTTTGATTGAGCTGATTACCTCAAATAATGACTCTCAACGTGCAGTAGTGCTTACTCCCACAAGAGAGCTAGCTATTCAGGTTGGGAATGTTTGTAAGGAGCTACTACAAGAGAGCTCGGAAGAGTGTACTGTGGTGTATGGAGGGGTCGAATATCTGGAGCAAATAGAAGCACTCAAAAAGAATCCAAGCATTATTATCGCCACCGTAGGACGACTAATTGACATTATCGAACAGGGAGTCATCGACAAACCATCTTTCGACTATTTTGTGGTCGACGAGGTGGATCAGATGGTAGATATGGGCTTTATTGAGCAGATAAATTGGCTCTCTGAGTTGCGCAAAGCCTCATCTCAAACTCTATGTTTCTCGGCTACCCTACCCACTAAGGCAATGGAGGTTATTTCGTCTCTTGCGCCAGAAAGTAATCATATCGAAACGCCTACCCAAAGCATTGCAATAGAAAAGATTGAGCAGCAGGCATATTTTGTCGAACAAAAGATGATGGAGCATCTACTTATCTACCTCATACGTAGCGACAAACAGCAAAAAAGAATAGTTTTTTGCAGATCACGTAAGATGGCAGACAAACTCGTTGGAATACTCTCTGAGAATGGATTTTCGGCAGAGGCAATTCACTCCGATCGCTCCCAACGAGCTAGAGAGTATATCTTAGAGCGTTTTTGTTCAAATCAAACGGATATTTTAGTAGCGAGCGACCTAATAGCACGAGGTATAGATATTGATATTGTAACAGAGATTATAAATTTTGGTCTGCCACAAGATGCCGAACAGTATATCCATCGAATTGGTCGCACTGGGCGAGCAGGCAGATCAGGCAGAGCCATATCACTATGTTGCCCCGACGAGAAGAAACTCCTAGAGAGTATCTGCAAGCTAATGCGCCGCAACATACCAACAACAACTAATCACCCCTACCAAAGCGCAGAACTAACAAAGACACTTATGCGACCAAAGCCCTCTAAGAGGAGATGAGCTGGAATTACAATTACTTAAAACGAGTAATTATTCAACCCCAAGATAAACAATATTGTCACTACTGCAGTGCGGTGAGAGGGACGGAACTGCCTAACGCTGGCGGGCGGTGTCTTCGAGCCTTTCTTGTTTTCTAATCATTTACCAACTTAGCTATCTCATTTTTGTACAACTCCCACAACTTCTCGTTGCCTAGTGGATTACCTACTAACACCAGCTCGTTATTTTGGTTAAGCAGAAAAGTCCTAAATTGCCTCTGTTTTGACAGATAGCTGTTTAGTCTCTACATCTTGTGATATTGTTACTTTCTTCCCTGTAAAGTTGCTTATCTCTTTGGGGGACGTTAGTAGTCCGCAAGATAGTATAGATTGGAAAACAATCAATATAACAACTATCTTAATTGTATTATTT
>CAYJOF010000054.1:0-9124 GCA_964371765.1 uncultured Rikenellaceae bacterium | reverse complement strand
TCCAAAGACCATTTGCATCAATCTCTTTAGTAACACGAGGGTTGTTGCTCTTTACTGGGAACTGCTGTTGGTAGGTACCTTTGCTTACTGCAGCCTGCATAAACTCATCGTCGAGCTTAACAGATACGTTTGCTCCTGTTACTTTGCCCTCAATCATTTTTGCATCTATAAAACTCTCTGCATCAGGGTGTTTGATTGAGATAGACAACATAAGTGCACCACGTCTACCATCCTGTGCTACCTCACGAGTAGAATTTGAGTAACGCTCCATAAACGGAACGATACCTGTACTGGTTAGTGCGCTATTTAGTACTGGAGATCCAGCAGGGCGAATATGAGAGAGGTCGTGTCCTACGCCTCCACGTCGCTTCATTAGCTGAACCTGCTCTTCGTCGATACGGATAATACCACCATAAGAGTCAGCTGGGTTGTCGTTACCGATAACAAAGCAGTTAGATAGAGATGCTACCTGAAGGTTGTTGCCAATACCAGTCATTGGGCTACCCTGCGGAATAATATATTTGAATTTGTCAATTAGCGAAAACACCTCATCCTCCGACATAGGATTAGGGTACTTAGCCTCTATTCTTGCAAGCTCTGAGGCTATACGTCTGTGCATTTGCTCTGGGTTACTCTCGTAGATGTTTCCCGCAGAATCTTTTAGGGCATACTTACTTGCCCACACTGTTGCTGCCAACTCATCGCCACCAAAGTAGTTGATAGTATCAGCTACCGCATCCTCATAAGAGGTGATCTCAATCTCTTTTACCATTATATCCGTTTGTTTATTAAAAATACTGTTTAAATAGCCTGTGAAGGCATTTTTGCGGAAAAAATCTCTTTTTTGCTTTGTAAAATTACTGCCAAAAAATAAGGCTAGCAAACTTTTTCTTCATAACTTATCAACAACTTTTCGACACTAAAATTTCAACTCTTTTAATAGTTTGATTAGTAGTAGTCTTAGGAGTTTTTGAAGGGGGTGGGCAAAAAAAATCACAAAAAAATTTGGCTCGTTAGAGTATTGTTCGTAAATTTGCAAACAATATTTACAACGAATGCCTCGTTTAGTATTTTGAGTGAGTGCGTTTTTTTTAAGTATAATGTTCGTAAATTAGCGAACACACAATAATTAGAATATTTTAAGTTATGGAAAAGAGTCAAGGAATTGGTTTTTTTGAACGCTATCTTACAATATGGGTAGCACTATGTATTATTACGGGAATATTGGTGGGGCAGTACCTTACTGTAATTCCTGAGTTTTTGGGGAAGTTTGAGTATGCACGTGTATCGATACCAGTTGCTATATTAATATGGTTGATGATATATCCGATGATGCTGAAGGTGGATTTCAAGAGTGTCAAGGAGGTGGGTAAGCGACCAAAAGGGGTACTGATTACCTGTGTGACAAATTGGTTAATCAAGCCCTTTACTATGTTTGCAATTGCGTGGTTCTTCTTCCACGTAGTGTTTAAAACTTGGATTCCTCTCGATCTAGCAAACGATTATCTTGCAGGGGCAGTACTGCTAGGAGCAGCACCATGTACGGCAATGGTTTTTGTGTGGAGTCACCTAACCAAAGGTGATCCATCATACACTCTTGTGCAGGTTGCAGTGAACGATCTAATAATACTCGTTGCATTTGTTCCTATTGTAGCACTACTGCTAGGCGTTGGGGGTGTTAGCATACCTTGGGATACATTGATTATCTCTGTTGTTCTGTTTGTAGTCATTCCGCTTGTGGCAGGCATTGTTACACGTACTAGTGTGGTGCGAAAGCGTGGTTTAGAGTATTTCAATAATGTGTTTGTAAAGAAATTTGACAACACAACTATCTTGGGACTGCTGCTCACTCTTATTATACTGTTCTCATTCCAAGGCGATAAGATTATCAACAATCCGCTGCATATTGCACTGATAGCAGTGCCACTTATAATACAGACAGTGGTGATATTCTTTGTGGCATATCTGTGGGCTAAGGTAGCTCGTCTACCACATAATGTTGCTGCACCAGCAGGAATGATCGGGGCAAGTAATTTCTTTGAGCTGGCGGTTGCAGTTGCTATTTCGCTGTTTGGGCTAGAATCTGGAGCGGCACTAGCAACAGTTGTGGGTGTGTTGGTTGAGGTACCTCTAATGTTGATGCTAGTAAGGATAGCCAACAACACTAGAGGATGGTTCTCATAGTGAACATATTTTCGCAATTTCATAGACAGAGATCACCTAGGGTGGTCTCTGTTTTTGTATGGTTAAAGACGTAAAGTGTTAGTACTGCTCGATCCAAATTTCCTCGGATATTAATAATAAAATGTCAAAAACTTTGGAAATATGAGAATTAGAACTACCTTTGTGACCAGTTTGGTGCTAGCAATAGCATAAAAGGGAATTTCGTGAAAATCGGAAACCGTACCCGCGGCTGTAATGCTTATACCTCAAAATGAGGTAAGTTCATAACAAAAACCACTGCTCCTATGGGAGTGGGAAGGAGTTAAGAATCGAAGAGCTGAGTCAGAAGACCTACCTAACTTTAGATTTGACACTCTGCGGGTTATGGAGCGGTGCAACGAACTTCGTTTATTCATTTTATTGCGAAAGGTTCAAAAGCCTAGTTTTGTTAAGTCTAATTGATCTCTGCAAAGGGTAGCAGGGTGAAAAGAAATGAAATTTAACAAAAAATAAATAGAAATGAAAAGATTAATCTTTACTTTAAAATTGCTCATTGTGAGCTTATGTGTAGTCTCTTGTTCTGAGGAGGCTAAACTAAACCCAAACATTACAACAACAACAACCGATATTGCTATTTCTGACGAAGAGCAGATCTTCGAAATCAAATTCAACTCTGCAGAGGAGTGGGCTATCAAAATCAAGTATAATGAGGGAGATGAGCAGTGGATCGACCCAACTAGATATGTAGGTGGAGTAGGTGAGCAGGCTGTTGAAATGACAGCACTAAAAAATTATAGTGGCGCATCTCGTTCGGCAGTGATTACTGTTGAGAGCTTTGGAAAAACATCTGAGGTGGTAGTATCACAGCAGAAGATAGAGTATGAGCAGCGCAGAGCTGGTATGTATGTACTTCACGAGGGATGGTTCGGACAAGGCAACTCAAAGATTTCTCTATATGACCCTGCAACAAAAACTTCGACTTTTGATTATTTTGGTACTCAGAATGATGGCAAGGAGCTAGGCGATGTTGCAAACGATGTAATCGTTTATGGTGGTAAGACATACGTTGTTGTAAACAACTCTGATAAGATAGTAGTAATGAATGCTTATAGCGGTAAACTAATGGGTACTATTGATCTAGTTGAGCAAGTAGGAGTAGCCGCTAAGCCTCGCTATGCTGTTGGAGCAGAAGGCGATGTATATGTATCAACTTGGCACAGTGGAGTACTTGCTATCGACACAACAAGCCTAATGGTTGACCACAAGATCGAGCTTTCTCAAGCTTACAGCGAGGGTATTGTCTACCACGAAGGTTCGCTTTATGTAGCTAACTCTGGTCTTGTTGGAGATCCTTACGGCGGAGAGGGTAATACTATCTCTATTGTATCTTTGGATACTCAGGCAGAAACAGGAACTATCACTGTTGATAAAAACCCAAATATCCTAAAGATAGCTAATGATGGTAAGATGTACCTAAGTACTTGGGGTAACTATTTTTCTGTAGAGGCAACACTTCACGAGATTGACTATAAGAATAAGAGTGTTGTTAAGAGTTGGGCAGGATTCCCTACAACTAAGTTTGATGTAACAGATAAGTATATCTACGGCTACAACTTTAGCTATATCTCATACCAAATGTACTTCACAAGAATCGATAGAGCTAGCGGTGTGGCTTCTGCATTTGATTATACGGTTGCAGATCAACTACGTTCTGTTCACTCGGTGAGTGCAGACCCACAGACAAACGACGTATTCTTTGCTTGCCAATCTGGTTGGGTAGCGTGGTTTGATGAGGAGGGGACACTAAAGGAGCAGTTCGATCCAACAGACGAGAGCCCAGTTGGTGCAAATACCACAAAAATAGTGTTTAGAGATCTTATGTTTGAAAAATAGTGAAATTATATCTGATTTTTTTACTTGAATACAATAAAGTCAGATAAAGTTTGTTATTATATTGTATAGAATGTTTTAGTGTAAAGTGAGGGGGTGCAATTTGTTTATGATTGCCCCCCTCAAGTGTGTTTATACGTGATCTTTACTGCCTAGAAACTATACGATACCCCAAAGGATATGTAATGGAACATAGAGAAGGTGTAGACCTCTGAAGAGTCGCTACCACCCTCTAAGAGCCTATATCCTAGCGAAAGTTGGAGATTTTTGGCAGCGTTGAATGTCGTTGCAAGACGAATATCCTCGGCTCTGCCTTGAGGTGCACCTAGGGCATCTCCCTCGAATAGTAATCCCCACTGTGGATGATATTTCCAGTTTAATCTAAAGTTGATGATAGGAACAAAGCCAGTATTGGTTTTTTGAGCATATTGGCTTGCCGAACGTAGAGATATTTTTGCATCTCTAATCTTTGCCGTTACACCAAGACCAAAATCTATCTTTTCGCGCTTGATGATGTCGTAGCGATAAGTGAGTCGATATGAATAAAATTTATACTTTGCCTCAAGGTAGTCATTTGCGGCAAAAGAGCTACCTGCAAACGACACAGCATTATCCATACAACCTTTATAAGTCATATCTAGGGGCGAGAAGAGTAGTGTGATGTTGTGGCGAGATGCAATTGTGTAGCCTATCGAGAGGCGATAGTAGGCAGATGGATTCCCGCTTAGGTCGTCAGTTAGGGAGAATTTAGTACCTGAGCTGCCTGGGATACGCACATCATTATAACCATTAAATACTGCACCACCTTCTACATAGGCAGTGAACTGCGCCGAGGCAGTAAAACTCATCAAGGAGATGATAAATGCCAATGTTATAGAGATTATTTTCATATTGGTAGGGAATTGATTATTCTATTTAACAACCAATAATTATACCAAAATCTAGGCACAAAGACAAAAAAAAGAGGCACAACAGATGTTGTACCTCTAATCATTTTGTTGACCCACAAGGACTCGAACCTTGAACGACAGAACCAAAATCTGCTGTGTTACCATTACACCATGGGTCAATCACTAAAATTACGGTGCAAAGATAGTGCTTATTTTTTTATTTCCAAAGAAATTTTTAAAAAAATTAGTTCACTACTCTTTATTTTAGCAAGGAAATTACTTTAATGCTATCTCGGCCAACTCTTTAGCTCTATTGATAGCTTCTCCTATTTTATCACAATCTTTCCCACCAGCAGATGCGATGTGTGCCTGACCACCTCCTCCTCCACCAATGATCTTAGAAACCTCCTTCACAATTGCCCCAGCATTTGCTCCAGCAGCTACACAATTCTTACCAAACATAACAACAATTCCCGGCTTATCTCCAAATACTGTTCCTGCAATAAAGGCAGCATTTGGCATCTGGCCGTAGATCATCATAGCGACATCTTTGATTGTTTGGACTGGAGTAGGTTTTTGGGCTACATACCACTGAACACCATTGCTCTCCACCATTGCACTTGTAATTCGGTTACGAATAATTTCGTTCTTCTCCTTCATCATTGCCTCAATCTCCTTGCTCAAATCGCTATTTGTTGCCATCAATTTATTGACTGCATCTTTGATTGATTTGGTGTTGAAGATCATTTGTACCTCTTGTAGTAGGTTTCTATTGTCTATATCGTATTGTGTCTTCAACTCGCCAGTAATAGCCTCAATTCGGCGAATACCTGCTGCAATTGCTCCTTCTGAGATAATCGAGAATCCACCTATTTCACCTGTACGCTGGGTGTGAATACCTCCACATAACTCCAGAGAATCTCCAAAACCAATAGTACGAACGTGCTCGCCATATTTCTCTCCAAAGAGCATCATTGCTCCTGCATCTTTTGCCTCTTGTAGTGTTGAGCAGCGATTCTCATCACATAGATGATTTGTACGAATCTCTCTGTTGACCAATCTCACAACCTCATCAATCTCTTCATTTGTCATCTTCTGATAGTGAGAGAAGTCGAAACGTAGGATAGATGGAGATACCAGGGATCCTTTCTGCTCAACGTGATCTCCTAGGACTGTTTTAAGAGCCTTTTGTAGAAGATGGGTAGCTGTATGGTTAGCAGCCGAAGCTCGGCGTGCATCCATATCTACCTCAGCTGTAAAGAGGTGATCCATCTGTTCGGCAATAGCGTTAGCAATATGAATTGTCAATCCATTCTCCTTGATTGTATCTACTACTCTAATGGTCTCATTTTGGCTATAAATCCTACCTATCTCACCCACTTGACCACCCGAATTACCATAAAATGGAGTCTCGGTTAGTACTATGTGGTATTGAGTTTTGTTTTTGTTAGTTACTTTTCTGTATCTAGCAACTCTAACATCGGCAATAGAGCTATCGTAACCGATAAATGTTGGCTCAGGGCAAGCTGTAACCTCAACCCAGTCGTCCGTCTCAACTACTGCTGCACTACGAGAGCGCTCTTTTTGCTGTTGTAGGGCAGCCTCAAACTCTGCAATATTCACATGTAGATCGTTCTCCTTGCAGATAAGTTCTGTAAGGTCGATAGGGAATCCATAAGTATCGTACAACAAGAAGGCATCCTCTCCTGAGAGCTCTTCTTTGTTCTGTGATTTTAGTTTTGAGATGAAGCCCTCAATCATATTAATACCAGTAGAGAGAGTGCGTAGGAATGACGACTCCTCCTCTTCGATAATCTTATGAATAAATCCTGCCTGTGCTTTTAGCTCAGGGAACTGCTCAGATAGTTGTTCAACGAGTACTGGAACTACATTGCAAATAAAAGGTTTACGTAGGTTTAGATAGGTATATCCATATCTAACTGCACGTCGAAGAATACGACGTATAACATAACCAGCCTTTGCATTTGTAGGTATTTGACCATCAGCAATAGAGAATGATATAGCTCTTAGGTGATCTGCAATAACTCTCATTGCAATATCGCTCTGTTCATCCTTGCCGTAGGGTATAGATGATAGTTCAGCAATCTTCTGGATAAGCGGTTGGAAAATATCTGTATCGTAATTACTTTTCTTACCTTGTAGGATCATACATAGTCGCTCAAATCCCATTCCTGTATCTACGTGGTTTGCAGGAAGAGGCTCTAAGGTGCCATCAGCCTTGCGATTGAACTGCATAAATACAAGATTCCATATCTCGATAACAAGTGGATTGTCTTTGTTTACAAGATCCGCTCCTGCTACTTTAGCAATCTCTTCTGCATCACGCAAGTCATAGTGTAGCTCACTACAAGGACCACAAGGACCGCTGTCGCCCATCTCCCAGAAGTTGTCTTTTTTGTTTCCTCGAAGTATTTGCGACTCTGGTAAAATTTGTTTCCACAGATCGTAAGCCTCTTGGTCAAAAGGAACGCCATCTTTTTGATCTCCTTCGAAAACAGTTGCATACATACGGTTTTTGTCTAAACCCATAGTATCGAGTAGGAACTCACTTGCCCATTCGATAGCCTCTTTCTTGAAATAATCACCAAACGACCAGTTTCCTAACATTTCAAACATAGTGTGGTGATAGGTATCGTGTCCTACCTCCTCTAGGTCGTTGTGTTTACCCGACACTCTCAAACATTTCTGAGTATCGGCTATTCTGCTATATTTTATAGGTGCATTACCTAAAAAAAGGTCTTTAAATTGGTTCATACCAGCATTTGTAAACATCAATGTAGGGTCATCCTTAACAACCATTGGTGCTGAAGGTACAATTTTATGATTTTTTTTCTCGAAGAAATCAAAAAAACTTTTTCTAATCTCGTTGCTAGTCATATCTTTATCTATATTATTTAGATCTATAATACTATATCTTCACAAAATTATTGCAAAGACGTTGTAAAGTTAGTGATTTTTTTTGTTGTAGCCTATTTTTAGCGTAATTTTTCATTTTTTGCTATATTTAACAGCTTATTTAAGTGATTAAGAGGCAAAAAAAAATTACTATCTTTGCAAAAAATATCCTTTTATGTATAGCTTTTTAGAAATTATCTCTATTCTTGAGTCACAAATTAAAAATATAGACCTAAACTCAGAGCCTAAACTACTCTATCGACCTATTGAGTATCTGCTTGAGGCTGGTGGCAAACGTGTTCGTCCTTCGCTTGTAATGATGGCTCACAACCTCTATTGCGATGATGTAACTAAGAGTGTTGATGTAGCTATTGCAATAGAGTTGTTCCATAATTTCACACTTCTACACGATGATATTATGGATAATGCTCCTGTAAGACGCGGAAGAGCAACTGCCAACTACAAGTGGGATGACAATGTAGCTATCCTCTCAGGTGATGCTGCTATTATTATGGCTTATCAATATCTTGCTAAATGCAACACAAAACATCTCTCTGAGGTGATGCAAATTTTTAATAAATTTGCGCTTGAGGTTTGTGATGGACAACGCTACGATATGAATTTTGAGCAGCAACAAAACGTCTATATTGAGGACTATATTGAGATGATAAGACTAAAAACCTCTGTTCTACTAGCTGGATCGATGGCTATTGGAGGAACTATTGGTGATGCTTCTAAAAGTGATATAGATAAATTGTATGGGATTGGAGAATCTTTAGGATTAGCATTCCAGTTATCTGACGACTATTTAGATAGTTTTGGAGATGAGGCTACTTTTGGTAAGAGAATTGGTGGTGATATTATCGAAGGAAAGAAAACCTTTTTGTATATCACAACTCTTCAATCGGCACCAGAGAGTAGAAGAGATGAAATTGTGGAATTATTTAATAACAATAATATTTCACAGAGCGAGAAGATCGAAAAAGTTAAGAGTTTGTATGTTGAGTTTGGTGCAGACTTAGCACTAAAAAATCTAGTTAATCAATACTACGAAAAGAGTATTGAATTATTAGAGCAACTCGATGTTGCTCCCCAAAGAAAGAGTCATTTGAGAGATTTAATTAAGGCTATAATAATAAGAAAAAAGTAATGGAGATAGATTTCAAGAGAGAGGATATAGAGATTATGGCACCTGTGGGTTCATACGAATCCTTGAGTGCTGCTATAAATGCAGGCGCAAATTCAATCTACTTTGGTGTAGAGAA
>CAYJOF010000053.1:0-9144 GCA_964371765.1 uncultured Rikenellaceae bacterium | reverse complement strand
CTGCAAAATATAATGTTACGCTAATTGTAGATGAGCTTTATTCAAGAATGTTATACACAGGAGAGGTTTATACTCACCTATGTGCTTGTGATGTAGTTCCAAAAAATCTTATTACTATTATTGGCCCTTCTAGAACAGAATCTTTGAGTGGATTCCGTTTAGGTGTAGCCTTTGGTACTGCTGAATTGATTGACAGAATGGAGCGACTACAAGCAATCGTATCTCTACGTGCAGCAGGATACAACCAAACTGTTCTAAACACTTGGTTCCAAGAACCAGAGGGGTGGATGGAAAACAGAATTCGTGAGCATCAAGCAATAAGAAACGAGTTGCTGAACGTATTTAGATCTGCAAACTTTAAGTCATCTTGCCCTCAAGCTGGTAGTTATCTGTTTGTCGAAATGCCGGAAATGAGCGTTGACCAAGAAACATTTGTGAGACTGCTTCGCTATCAAGCAAACGTAATTGTAACACCGGGAACAGAATTTGCTTCGGATTGCACACATAGCATTAGACTTAACTTCTCGCAAGACTTTACTGCAGCAGTTGCAGCAGCTAAACGAATAGTAAAAATGACAGAAATATACAAAGTATGAGCAAAATAGAGGAACAACCAATTCCGCAAGGTAAATACCTACCAGCGGTTCGCCACGAGAGCTTGATTTACACTTCAGGTATGACGCCACGTAAAGCTGGAGTTTTGCTTTTCTCAGGCAAGATTAAAAATGAAGACCCAATAGAAATTCACAAAGAAGCAGTACAGTTGGCAACTCAAAATGCCTTAACTGCAGCACAGGCTTGCTTGTGTGAGGGAGAGAAAATAGGTGCAATTTTGCAATTGAGCGTCTATTTGAATACAGAAGAGCAATTCACATCTCACCCAAAAGTTGCCGATTTTGCGTCAGAGTTGATAATCGAAAAATTGGGAGCTAACAGCATCGGCAGCAGAGCTGCTATTGGAGTAGCTTCACTACCGTCAAACGCAACAGTTGAGGTGACTCTTGTTGCTAAGGTGGTAAAGTAGTTTCTCTTACCTAAAACAACAAATTAGAGAGGCTTGAAGATCTTAATTATAGATCTTCAAGCCTCTTTTTTCAGTTTACTACTAGTACTGTCCGACAAAAAATCTGATTAATCTTTTAATCGATTGCATAGCAGAATATTACAGGGCTTTATTGAAAAAGAAGGCTTGAAAATCAGCCTCCATAATTTACTCAGACAATAATAGTTTACTCCTTCTAGAGATTAGTATTTATAGAAGCCCTCTTTAGTTTTTCTGCCAAGTAGCTTTGCTCTTACCATCTTTCTTAGAAGTGGGTGTGGACGGTACTTGTCCTCGCCAAATTCGCTGTGAAGTACCTCCATAATTGCTAGGCATACATCTAATCCAATCAGATCACCAAGTGCTAGAGGACCCATTGGATGAGCCGCTCCAAGTTGCATTGCGCTATCTATCTCCTCTTTTGTGGCAACTCCATCGGCTAGAATTCCAATTCCCTCGTTAATCATTGGAACTAAGATTCTGTTGACTACAAATCCAGGAGCTTCGTTTACCAGTACAGGCACCTTGCCTATCGAGGAGGCTAGTTCACTTACGATTGAAGTAACCTCATCGGAGCTTTGTTGTCCTTTGATTACCTCTACTAGTTTCATTAAGGTTGCTGGATTGAAAAAGTGCATTCCAATCACTCTATCTGGGCGAGAGGTTGCCGAGGCAATCTCGGTGATAGATAGTGAGGAGGTGTTAGATGCAAGAATTGTTGAGGGCTTGCATACTCTGTCCAACTCTTTGAAAATCTCTCTCTTTAGCTCCATACTCTCAACAGCGGCTTCGATAATTAGGTCGCAATCTGCACAATCATCGTAAGAGATAGTTGTAGTGATATTGGCAAGCACTACATTTGCTTGTGACTGCTGCATCTTTCCTTTCTCGACCAATTTCTCCAACGATTTAGTAATTCGAACCATCGCATTAGTCAGAAACTCCTGCTTTATATCCTTCATTATAACTGCTACGCCAGCCTGTGCAAAGGCTTGAACGATCCCTGAACCCATAGTTCCAGATCCTAATACTGCTATTTTCATAATACTTCTTATTAATATTTATTAATCAAGTTATTCGCCCTTGAACGTCGCTTTACGTTTAGCTAAGAACGCCTCCATTCCCTCTTTTTGGTCTTGAGTAGAGAAACACTCTCCAAAGAGTTTGTTCTCTAGCTCAATGGCATCATCAAGGCACATATCGCCCCCATTATTGATACTCTGCTTGGCAAATTCGACAGCCTTTGGTGCGTTTGCTGCTATGCTTACAGCAAGCTCTATGGCTCTAGGGATCAACTCCTCTGGTGCGCAGATCGAATTTAGTAGGCCTATTTCTAGTGCTTCCTGAGCGTTAATTCCTCTGCCTGAGTAGATCATCTCCTTTGCTCTGCCTTGCCCAATTAGCCTAGGTAAGCGAACCGAGCCAGAGAAGCCTGGCAGTATGCCCAACTTAACCTCTGGCTGCCCAAAGGTGGCTTTTTGTGAGCCTATGCGTATATCACAAGCTAAGGCAAGCTCACAGCCACCACCAAGTGCAAAACCATTTACGGCTGCAATAACTGGAAACTGGAGCTGCTCGATCTTACGAAATAGCGCTGCACCTCTCTTGCCGAATTGGTAGCCTTGCTCTTGGTCGAGGTGCTGCATCTCTGAGATGTCTGCTCCTGCAACAAAGGATTTTCCCTCCCCTGTGATGATTAATACTCGTGTGTTCTTCTCAAGCGAATCGATCACCTCGTTCATTTCGCTCATTATTGTTGAGTTCAGAGCGTTAAGGGTAGAGGGTGATGATATTGTAAGGATGCAGATTGCATCCTCAATGAATTCTGTTTTTATGTAGTTCATAGTTCTATATTTATATCGCAAAGTTACAAATAAAACGGCAAACTACCTATCAAATTGTTGCTTCTATTCTAGGATTTTTATTTATGAGGTCTTCTTGTAGCTCAATATCGCCCACACTGAAGCCACAGTGGCATAGATTATAAGTGATGCCATTGAAGGCAGCATATCTACTATTGATGCACCTCTTATAACAATCCCTCTAATCAGCTCTATAAAATATTTTAGAGGATTGATTACAGTGATTGATTGAGCCCAGTCGGGCATACTACTCACAGGGGTGAACAGTCCACTCATCAAGATAAAGAGTATAACAAAAAAGAACATCACAAACATTCCTTGCTGGACGGTCTCTGAGTAGTTCGACACCACAAGTCCTAAGCCCGATATAACAATTATATATATAATAGCTACAATATACACCTCTAGCATTGAGCCATGGGGGTATATATCCCACACCCAATATGCAACTACCCACGAGGTGCTAAAGGCCATAAGTCCCACGATCCAGTAGGGTAGCATCTTAGAGAAGATAAACATAAATCTACCAACTGGCGATACGTTTATCTGTTCGATAGTGCCCAACTCTTTTTCTGCTACAATATTAAGCGCAGGCATAAAGCCACACAGTAGAGTCAGTATCATAACCATAAGTGCAGGAACCATATAGAGCTCATAGCGTTGGAAGGTGTTGTAGTAGAACTTTGGTTCGACCTTTATCCCTATGTTTTGTGTCTGAGAAGATCCTAAATCTCTACTATACTCCTGCCCAAATTGCCCGATAAGCGACGAGAGATAGTTTGCTCCCATTCCCCCCTTTACCCCGTTTACGCTATTTACAGATACCTGCACCTCCCCTAATCCTTGGGTAAGAAGATTTTTGCTGAAATTGTGAGGAATTTCCAATATTGCATCAACCCTATCGAGTTCCAACTCGTAGAGAGCCTCTTGATAGCTAAAAACACTGCTTGAGAGAGTGAAATACTCGGTAGCTCCGATTTTCTGTATAAGAGAGTTAGATGTTGTGCTATTATCCATATCCACCACTGCTACTCTTACCCCTTTGACCTCCATATTCATAGCTAAAGGCATAATGAGCATCATCACAATAGGGAACATTATAATGATGCGTGGAAGGATAGGATTCCTTACCATCTGCTTAAACTCCTTCTCTAACAGAAATCTTAACATAGTTATAGTCTGGTTTTGAACTTTTTAAAACTTATCGTGATAAGAACTACCGCCATCGATAACAGAACAAAGAACTCTTTGTATAGATACTCAAAAGGTAGACCCTGAATCATAATCTTGCGAGTAGCAGAGATGTACCACTTTGCAGGCAATGCGCTACCTACTATTTGTAGAGGTAGGGGCAGGTTTTCAAATGGGAACATCACTCCCGTGAGAGACATCGTAGGCATCATCAGAAGCATCCCCGAGGCGAGCATAGCAGTTGTTTGGTTGTCGACAATCGATGAGATAAGTAAGCCTATGCCCAGAGCAGCGAATATAAATATTAACGACATTAGCACCAACAGCGCTAGACTACCCATAATAGGTACGCCCAACACAAATCGAGACAGTAGTAGTACCATTACCAATATTACACACGACATAGTAAAGTATGGGACACTCTTGGCTATGATTATGTTCAGTGGGCGTATAGGCGAGACAAGCAAGACCTCCATCGTTCCTCGCTCTCGTTCGCGAACTATCGAGATTGAGGTCATCATAGCGCATATCATAGTAAGAATTAGCCCTAGCACCCCGGGAACAAAATTGTATGAGGCCTCCATCGTTGGGTTGTACAGTAGTCTAAGATTAGTAATTATTGAGTTTGATGGCATCTGCTGGGACTTAATCCCCATAGAATATTGGCTAACTATCCCCGATATGTAGCTCACATACATAGATGAGGTGTTGGGGTCGGTGGCATCTGCTATGACCTGAATATTCGAGCTGCCATCTTTTGTGAGAGTAGTGCCAAAGTCGCTGGGAAATACAAGGGCTGCGTCTATCTCTGCACTTTTGAGTAGTAGATCTACCTCCTGAACTGTTCCTGCGGTAGTAACTACCTCAAAATATTCACTCTGCTCAATGGTGTTTATTATAGTTTGAGATTCATAGCTGCCTGAATGATTTACAACGGCTAAGCGAACATCCTTTACCTCATTCGAAAGCGCAAAGCCAAAAAGCACAATCTGAATCACTGGCATAGCCATTAGAATCATAATTGTTCGCCTATCACGAAGGATGTGACGGACCTCCTTACCTACAAATGCTAAAAACTGCTTCATTATTCTGCTCTTTTTGCTCCTCTTGCTAATATATAAAAAACCTCATCTATGCTACTGCTCTTAAACTGACTTTTGAGTTGATTAGGTGTTCCGATAGCCTCCAGTCGCCCATCTACCATAATTGAAACTCTATCACAATACTCTGCCTCGTCCATATAGTGGGTCGTTACGAATATTGTGATTCCTTGTTGGGCAGCCTCGTATATAAGCTCCCAGAATTGGCGGCGAACCGAAGGATCGACCCCTCCTGTTGGCTCGTCAAGAAATACAACCTTTGGATTGTGTATAATCGCAATTGAAAAAGCTAATTTTTGTTTCCAACCCAGCGGTAGAGAGCCCACAAGGCGATTTCTCTCTTGCCAAAGACCTAGTCGCTCTAAAATTTGCTTGCTCTTTACCGTAATATCATTTGACGACAAGCCATAAATACCTCCAAATAGGCGTATGTTCTCCCACACCTTCAAATCCTCATATAGAGAGAATTTCTGAGACATATAGCCAATATTGCGTTTTATCATCTCAGGCTCTGTCGCTATATCGTAACCTGCTACACTGCCACTCCCCGATGTGGGATGACTCAAACCACATAGCATCCTCATAGCGGTAGTTTTCCCAGCGCCATTTGCTCCCAAAAAGCCGAAGATTTCCCCTTTTGTAACCTCAAAAGATATTGAGTCTACTGCTCGGAACTCTCCAAACTGTTTTGATAGATCACGGATCTCTATTACCTTATTGGTCTTCATTTGCAATTTTCATATAACAATCCTCAATAGTGGGTTCAATCTGCTGAATCTCTACCTCTTGCATCGAGTTGTTGGTTAGGTACTCTTTAAACTTATCTATATCGAATTGTTCGCTTACGCAGATGTGATGGCTTGATCCAAAGGGATGGCAACTGCTCACGTGGCTGTACGTTCGTGCAATGTTCAGTAGTTGAGGCATATTTCGAGCTGATATGGCGTATAGATTCTGTCCAAAACTTTTTATAATATCATCAGGAGAGGCAACCGATAGTATCTTTCCCGATTGTATGAAAGCTATACGATCACACAATTTTGCCTCGTCCATATATGGAGTCGATACAATAATGGTTATTCCCAAATCTTTCAATCTACGTAGCATTGCCCAAAACTCGCGACGAGAGACAGGGTCTACCCCCGTTGTAGGTTCGTCAAGAAAAAGCACACTAGGGGAGTGAATTAGCGCGCACGAGAGTGCTAGTTTTTGCTTCATACCACCCGATAGCTTTCCTGCCCGACGATTCTTAAATGGTTCAATCTGCTGGTAAATATCTTTGATTAGGTGGTAGTTCTTTTGGATTGTAGTGCCAAATAGAGTTGCAAAGAACGAAAGGTTCTCTTCAACTGTTAGATCTAGGTAGAGAGAGAATTTTCCGGGCATATAGCCAATGTGTTGTCGTAATTCTTTGTAGGAGCTTACCACATTCAAAGAGTGAACCTCTGCCCGCCCACTATCGGCCAACATAAGCGAAGTGAGAATCCTAAAAAGAGTGGTCTTACCAGCCCCGTCGGCACCAATGACTCCAAAGATCTCACCCTGTTTTACCTCGAATGAAACCCCCTTGAGAGCTTGATTGCTACCATAACTCTTGCAAATATCTCTTGCTATTACTTCCACAATACTAGAAATTTATAACTCCGTACATTCCAATCTTTATATAACCGTCGCTCTTTACGGCAACCTTAATTGCATAGACTAGGTTGGCTCTCTCGTCCTTTGTTTGAATGTTCTTAGGTGTAAATTCCGCCTTGTCTGAGATCCAAATAATTTCTCCTGAATACTCACGAGAGCTCTGGGTGCCATAATCTGCAAAAACTTTAACCTGTTGACCTAATTTTATGCTCTCTAGTTGCGAAGATGTCACATACGCCTTTAGCTCCATATTTACGACATCTGCCATCTTGAATAGAGGTTTCCCGATTGAGGCATATTCCCCATACTGAGCATATTTCTCTAAAAGTGTTCCATCGATAGGCGATGTGATGATAGATTTGACTATCATATCTCTGATCTGATCTATTTCAATCCCATAGGCAGCTACCTCGTCAGAAATTCCACGATTATTTCGCTCCAGAGTCGATTGTTGTGCTACAAGCTGACTCTCCAGAACTGCAACACTCGATTTGTAGTCGTCGTACTGTTTTTGAGTTGCCGCATCGCTCTTTAGAAGTTTTTGGGTGCGCTCCATCTCTCGTTTTTGAGCTGAAATTTGTTCTTTTAAGCCAGCGATCTGCTTTTCAATATCTTGCAGACGACTCTTCGAGGCTTTTGCTGCTAGGGTGAGCTGAGTACGTTTTAGATCTAGCTGTGTGGTGTCGATATATCCCACAGCTGCACCTGCTTTAAGCATGTCTCCTTGGTAGGCATCCAACCTCATTATTTTTCCATTGCCCTCTGCCGATACGATTACCTCGGTTGCTTCGAAATTTCCTGCAGCGTCGTACTCAAATTTTTGTGGAGCACAGCTTGCCACCATGGCAACGAGCGCAGCTAATATTAACTTTTTCATATCTTGTTTTATCAATTATTAAGGCTGTATTTTAGGTCGTAAATCGCTTTGAGTAGCTGTGTCTGATTTATTAGTTTATTCTGTTGTGCACTCTGTTTAAGTGAGGTCTCTTTCATAAGATCATAGACGCTCATTGTACCATTAGTAACCTTAGATTGTGCAGTTTGAACTATCCTTTCTCGAAGCTCCACTATCCTTTGATCGTCCTCAACTCGCTGTTCAAGTGAGCGTATTTCGTTTTGCTGTTGTATTGTCTCTAGGTTGAGGTTGTAGAGAAACTTCTCCTTTTGTAGCTCAATTTGACGAACATCTATATCCACCAAACCCAACTCTCTTTTACGAGTATAGAGATTTCCAAAATTCCACGAAAGATTTACCCCTGCGATGAAATTTGGACCGAAGCTAGGATCAAACATATTTAGACCCGGCTGCGAGAAGGCTCCATTAAAGAAGGCGCTCAAGGTAGGCATATTCTTAGCCTTGATACTCGCTCTAAGAGATTGCGCTTGAAGGCTCTGAGCGGCGAACATATCTAACTCGGCTCTTTGGATGTTCGAACTATTAGGCTCTACCATTGGAGGTGATTGCAGTGTTATCGACTCGCTTAGATTTGTGCCAATCATAGCAGAGAGCATCATAAGATATGCGCTCCTATTGTAGTAAAGAGTATTTATATTCTGTTTTGAACTTATTTGTTCAACCTCTATTAAATCTAGGTCGCTATGATAGGCAACTCCATTCTCGATAAGCGATGAAACCCTGCTGTGATTGCGGCCAAGTTCCTCGATATATATATCAAGTTGTTGGATCTGTCTATCCATTAGCAGTACTCCGAAGAATAGTGAGTTGACTCTTTGGCGTAGGGTGTATATCTCTACGTCGGTCTGTGCCGATAGACTAGCTTTTGCCAGATCGACAGATTCCTTTTGTGATTTTGTGGCTCCTCCGTCCCATATCAATTGACTGACCTCTAGAGCCACTCTGTATTGGTCAAGCGGAATCGATGGAAATTGAATACCTGCAAGTGAGGCTAGATCGGTAAACTCATTAGGCAGAGCCACAACCTCTGATTGATAGCTTGCTCTTGCGTGAAGTCCTATTTGAGGAATGTATCTCGTAGAGAGGTTTTTGTGTTGAAAATCTCTCGAGGCTTCAATTAACTCATACTGTTTGATAAGAGGGTAGTTCTGTTCGCTTAGGCGGTAACACTCCTCTAGCGTAAGTTGCGCTGAGCACACCAAAGGCGATATTAGTAGCGCAAGGGCTACAATAAGTTTTGTTATCATTATCTATATAAGATCTAAATTTTAATAGACAAAGATAGTAAAAAAGTCCTATTGGCATAAAAAAGGGTGGAAATAATTTCCACCCTATAACTGCCCTGAGAACAGTTTAATATTTACAAATTAGTCTTGTTGTTCGAGGCTCTCCAGT
>CAYJOF010000052.1:0-9162 GCA_964371765.1 uncultured Rikenellaceae bacterium | reverse complement strand
TCCAAATCGTTTGAGTAGAATTCCGCCTCAGACCCACAATTCTCAATGTAGTGAAAACGAGCTATCTCCTCACCCGCCGATATCATCTATTTGATTGCATTTTGAGATTGACTTAATTTCATAAGGACAACATTACTACCATCATTTATAGCTCGACTAACCATTTCTGTCGACTCTAGTTTTGGGGAAATAATAAGTGGACTATTACCATTAGCTATATGGATATTGGCAAGTGCTGCACATTCAATAAAGGCAGGTACACCAGCTATACGTCGCACTTCAATGCCCATCTTGGAGACTATATCGCTTATATATTGCGACGAGGAGAAGAATCCGCCGTCACCTTCAGCAGTAATAGCCACATTAAGACCCGATTTGTATAACTCCACAACATATAAAGCCACTTTTTGGTACACCTCTAAAGCTGCACTACGATCATGGCTCATAGGTAGATGATAGCTCTCTATCTTTTGGTTATCTACACCCAAAGATTTTAGTATTTCCGAGGAGCGTGAAAAGACATCTCCCTTTAGGATGGTTGAGGGACAGAGAATTACATCAGATTTATTGAGCTGTTTGAGAGCCTTTACTGTTATTTGCTCGGCATCGCCTGCTCCTAACGACACGATAACTATTTCATTTACCATTTACCTAGAAATATTTAGTTACGTCAAAGGTCTCAAAAGAGCTCATCTCGTTGATCATTCTCACTGACGACTCTATTATTGGGTAGGCACAAAGGGCACCAGTTCCCTCACCTAGTCGCATATTGAGGTGTAGTAGAGGTTTGGCATTTAGGTATTTGAGAGCAATTTTGTGAGCTGCCTCATCGCCTTGGTGCCCAAAAATGGCATAGGGAAGAACATTCTGGTTAAGTTTAGAGGCCATCATCATACAAGCAGTCATAATAAAACCATCTACCACAATCACCATATTCAACTCCGCAGCCCTAAGCATTGCACCTGTTGCAGCCACCATCTCATAACCCCCAAAATAGCACATCACGTCGTAAGGTGAGCCATCTCCTTTGTAGTTTTCCAGAGAGCGTTTTAGAATATTATATTTATGCTCTACAATCCCCCCCGAATGATCACAACCTGCACCAACACAATCTATTAGAGGTATTCCCATTAGCAGGCTAATCCATAATGACGAGGAGGAAGTATTCGATATACCCATCTCGCCGAAACTGATTACATTACAGCCCTCTTTATGGCATTTATCAACTTCGTGGGCCCCTATCTGCATCGCCTGCTCTGCCTCTTGGCTTGTCATAGCTGCTTGATAAAGATAGTTACGAGTAGATCGTCTAATTTTCTTTTTTATAAGCTGAGACATATCATCCGTGAAATCGAAATCAACTCCAACATCTACAACTTTGAGCGTTATGTTATGCTGGCGAGCAAGGAAATTTACCCCTGCTCCACCTTGCAGAAAATTGTATATCATCTGCATAGTAACCTCCTTTGGAGAGATGCTTACCTTTTCGTCTGTGATTCCGTGATCGGATGCAAAAACTATATGATGAGGATGAGCAAGGGAGGGGGTTAGGCTTCTTTGAATCATACCTATCTGAATAGCTATATCCTCCAATAGTCCTAACGAACCTTTGGGTTTTGTTAAATCGTCTACCTTAGCTTGAAGGGCTGGACGATATTTTTCGTTTAATTCACTAATTAAAAATTCCATAACTTATACTCTAAAAATATGCTTAAACTCATCGGCATAGAGTCTTGACAGACCCTTGCGATTATCTATTGCCTCACCAACTACGATCATTGTCGTTAGCGTTAGCTTATTGTCTTTTACTATGTTTGCTAAATCTGATAGCTCGCCTCTAAATATCTTCTCATCCTTCCACGTCAATTTGTAGCATACCGCTACTGGTGTCGTTGGGGCATAGTGCTCTAGAAGATCTTTTTGGACACTATCTACTACCGTTGCACTAAGGAAAATACACATTGTGCTCTGAGAACGAGCTAGCAGATGTAATTTCTCTTTGGGGGGCATAGCTGTTCTCCCCTCTCCTCGTGTTAGGATTATAGTTTGCACCTTCTCTGGGATCGTAAATTGTGATCGTAAAGCTGCTGCTGCTGCTTGAAAAGATGATATTCCAGGGGTTATGTGATAGGACATTTTATGTTCGTCAAAAAGTGCCATTTGCTCCTGAATTGCACCATATATACAGGGATCGCCTGTGTGTAGACGTACAATCAGCTCCCCCTTGTCGTAAAACTCTTTCATTATCTCAAATTGCTCCTCTAGGTTCATCGAGGCAGAGCTACGAACAGTTGCGCCACTTTTGGCAAAGTGAGTCAGTTCAATAGGAACAAGACTTCCAGCGTAGAGAATCAAATCTGCCATCTCCAGATAACGTCGTCCACGTACCGATACCAATTCAGGGTCTCCAGGGCCAGCTCCAACAATCTCTATATGACCTCTGCGTACTGAGAGTATATCCTCACTCAGGGCAAAGGTAAAATCGGCACCATCGGAAAGACAGGCTTTCTGCTTCTGTATCAAAAGAGTGTCGTTTCGTGCGGCTAGTATGGCCGAAGCCTCCGATACAGATGGAGTCCCCGTCACCTCCTTTACCTTTTGCGAAGGGTTAAGAGTGTCAATCATAGCCAACTGTTCGGCACTAAATATATTGATTGTGGCATCGAAGGCTGAGGCTAGATCCGCAATCAACTTCTCATCTTTTTTAAGTTCAATGGTGCTAATATTTTTTATGGATAGCGCCGAAAAACCTCTTTTGTTGAGTTGTTTAGATATGTACTCGCTAATCCCCTCAATAGGGCAATCCTTACGACAGCCAAGCCCAAGAGATAGTGTTTTTGGATGGTACTGTATCGATGGAATCGACACACTATACACTCTTGAAGATACTGTGATTAGTAGCTCATATTCATTTGTGTCTATATCCTCAAATCTATAAAATACATCAACGTGCTCAGGCTTTGTGTGTTCTAATTGCTCAGTGCCCTTATCTCTAAGCTCCAATAGCAGAGCTGTAGGTTTTCGGTTAACAAAAAGAGCTATCTGTTCATTCATCTCCATGTTTTTAACAGACCAATCAAACTCATCGATAAAAGTATCAAGAGCCCAAAGTTGCTCGTTATCACTACGAGTGGTTACAATTGGTTTTGCCCCAAGAATATTAGCTACCTCCTGTGTAAGTCTGTTAGCTCCACCGATATGACCAGAGAGAACTGATACAACGAACTGCAACGACAAATCAACAGCAATAACTGCAGGATCATTGTACTTATCTCTCAGGTGAGGTGCAACTGTACGCACAGCTACGCCTACTGAGCTGATAAAGATTAGTGCATCGTAATTCGAAAAATTTTCCTCAACCCAAGCAGCTAGTGACGAGACCTGCAGAACACCATCCTGTTTGTGGGTAGAAACAATTATTGTTTCGTTGCGCTCAAAGGCTATGGTACGTGCAGCTGCCAGTCCACTTGCCGAGCTTAATAATATCGCTATTTTATTTGCCACTTTTTATTATTGTTATTGTGTTATTATTCTCTGTTTTTATTTGGTAGCTATTCTCAACACTTAAGCCACATTGAGCAATCGACGATAAGAATAACTCTTGGCTACTCTCAGATACAGAATTGAATACTAACACAGCATTATCTGTCATCACTCTAGCGCACTTCTCGACTATCTCAGCTAACTTACCACCGTGCCCTCCTATAAAAATCGCATTTGGAGCAGGTAAGTTATCTATCGGAAAGTCCACAAAATCTCCGATATGCCAATTGACACCTATGGCACCAAATTTTTTGATGTTACTGTCTATGACCTGTTCACACTCCTCTCTCACCTCAAAAGAGTGTATCTCAAGGTGCGGGAATTGCAGTTTAGCCTCTATCGAGATCGATCCCGTACAAAACCCTATATCCCAGAACACTCCCCTATCTCGTAAATCCAGTTCAGATAGGCTAGCTAGGCGTATAGCTTTTTTGGTTATCATCTTCTTGCGACCATCCAAAAGAGCAAACTCTTCATCGGCAATACCAAATGGTCTAGCTCTCCTTGTCTCTCTTCTTAGAATGATGTTGTTGGGATATTTAAATTTTTTATTTGCTGCCTGTTGTAGATCAACAAAGTTTATCTGCTCCTTGTCGTTACCTAGTAACTCACCGACTATCATTGTGTAGTTAGTGTATCCATATTCGATCATTCGTACGGCTATCTTACTTGGAGTATGCTCCTTGTTGTCGGTTAGGATACCAATAAGTGACTCGCCAGAAATTAGGCTCTGGTCGAAACGTGCCCAACTACGTCCTGTGAGAGACACAACTCGCATATCGTGGTACGGAATTAGAGATTTATGTGCAAGTAGTTGCAATGAATTAAAGTAAGGGTATACCTCCAACTCAGCATCAGGCATATAAGTTATTACCGTAGAGGCAAATCCATAAAAAAGTGGATCACCAGAGGCAAATACCACTAGCTCGTCATACTCTTCGTACCGCTCAAATAGAGTTGTCATAGGGGGGGTGATGGCAATCCATCGATGATCAGAAGGCAGTATGTTTTTTACTATCTCATAGTGCCTAGTACCTCCAGAAAACACCCTCCCTTGTGCAATAATCATCATCACCTTCTCGCTAAAAGATGGTGACGGGCTATCATCTATACCTATAACAACGAATTTCATACCTACTTGTAATAATTATTATAAATCCCTACCTGGTCTCATCATTTGAGCATCGTCAAACGAAAGAATAGCGTTAACCAATGTTGCAGCTAAGTTACTCCCCCCTTTTCTGCCCTCAACTATTAGTTTTGGGGTGCAGAGAAAACTCTTTACCATATATTTCGACTCCTTCACATTAACAAATCCAACGGGAGCTGCAATAATTCCACTTGGAGTGGCTCTCTTGCGGCGCATTAGAGAGCATAGCTCCATAAGTGCTGTTGGTGCATTGCCAAACACAAATAGAGCATCTGGGTAACGCTCTACGGCAAGCCTAATACCTGCCTGAGTGCGTGTAATGCCAAGCTCTTTAGCCATCGATACAACCTCTGGTTCATAGAGCAGGCAGTATGCCTCGATACCATACCTCTCAAGTGCAGCTTTTCTTATCCCTGAAAGAGCCATCGACACATCGGTAACAATATGTTTTATCTCTCCAGCTACAATCCTTTGGTGGAGTAACTCAACACTACCCGAATCACAATATAGGGCAGACTCCATATCAAAATCCGCTGTTGTATGTATTGCGTGAAGAAGTGCCCACTTGTGTCCTATCTCTATATTTCTGTTTTGTAGTTCACTCTCAATAGTTTGAAAACTATCGTTCATTATTCTCTGACCAATAGTCGCTTCACAATTCTCTGGTTTATCAAAGTAGCCTCTAGGAGTCAATATCTTATTGCCATCTATCATTCGACTTTGTGAATTGCCAATAATCACTACCGTGAACATATCTATCTTCTCAACATCAAAATCTTTTAAGGTTGTGGTGTAGATGGTTTGCTGCTCTCTCCCTGCCTGACGAACATAGCCCACTGGGGTCGATTCGTGGCGATGTTTGAGGAATATCTCTTTGAGTCTGCCCAACTGCCAATATCTACCACGGCTCTTTGGATTGTAGATAGCCGTAACAAAATCTCCTAGTGCAGCTGCCTCTATTCGTCTTTCGATACGCTCCCAAGAGGTCATCAGATCAGACATCGAAATCACACAGAAATCGTGACCAATAGGCGCACCTAAAAGAGAGGCTGCTTTTTGAAATGCACTTATGCCTGCAATGACTTCTATTTCAATATCGCTTCCCTGACGCTCTTTTAACTCCCAAATGAGAGGTGACATTCCATAAATATTAGCATCACCAGAACTTATCACTACAACATTTTTCCCATTTTGAGCAAACTCAAAAGCCTGTACAGCTCTATCTTGCTCCTGTTTCATTGCTGTGTCGATACATTCTGTGTCCTCTTTTAAGAGGTGGCGAATGAATTGAAAGTAATAGCTATAACCTATTACAACATCGCAGGCAGTAAATGCCTCAAGTGCAGCAGATGTAATATCTGCTGCACTACCCGGTCCAATACCCACTACTGTGATTTTTCCTTTTCCCATTATTTTGAGTATTCTTGTTTCTTTTTCATTATATCGAGTTCGATATTGTTCATTGCAAATTTAATATGCTCCGAGTAAATATCACGAATTGCACTATTCTCACCTAGGCCTTTCATCAATACTTCAACCTCATAGCCTTTCGAACGTAGTATATCGCTCCACTCTCCTTGAATATCGTCTACTGCGTGTACGCCTGCAACAAACATAAGAGGGACTAGACACACACTCTTAGCCTGTGCCTTTGAGAGCATCACTAAACCTTCATCGAATGAAGGGTAACCTTCAATTGTTGCAACAGACCAATGCTCTAATCCCTCCATTTTAAGCATATAATCTAGCATTGCGTAAGAGGCTGTTATTGCCTCATAGGTACCGTGTCCTACTAGAACAACTGCATCGCTATTTGTTTTTACCTGCTTTTTTAGGGCAGAAATTGTAGATTTGTAGTATGCTGGAGTGTATAGCAGTGGGCGACCAATACGCAAATCTTTAAATTTGGTAATGAATGGTTCTGCATCCCTTTTTAGTGATTCCATCTCCACACCATCAGTAATGTGAGTTGTTTGTAGTATCACGTGTGTATAACCCTGCTTGTACAACTGCTCTAATTGTTGGGCTGGTGTAAGTTTTGCAATGCCCTCCTTTGCAAGGAGTTTAATAACTATTCGAGAGGTGTACGCCTCAACTACAGTAGCGTTCTTGAACTCCTTAGCAACCTCTCGATTGATCAACTCGATAGTATTGGTTCGTGCGTTCTGGTTCGTCGAACCAAAATGTACCATCACTATGGCGAACTTATCCTTTGCCGTAAGCTCCATTGCTTTCTCTTTGTAGTTTGTTTTTTGTGCCAATGCAACTGGGATTGTTAATATCAACAATAGCATTGCTAGTAAATTTCTTTTCATCTATCTATGTTTTATTATTTAAAATCTAATTGTCAATGACGCAAATACAGATCGTCCTGGTGAGAGAGTCGCGTAATTGCTATTGAATGGTCTGTCATCAATAAAATTGAAGATATTTTCTATACCTATACTTGGCTCTATTGTGATGTTATCAAACACTATTACGTGAGAGGTAACAAGATCCCAAAGTTGATATTTTGGTGCATAACCATAGCTTACCGAGTATCTCTCGTCGCTTATTCTGCCATTTAGAGCAATATCAAGACTATAATTATTCCAAGTATGCCCCCAGTTCGCATTCACAGTGAAAACATTGCGAACACTCTTATCGATAGGCATATTCGTTGCTAAGTCTTTGCTATCGATAAACGAATAGCCACCACCTATCATAAATCCTGCACCAGGGGAAAAAGTGACAGAGGCATTGACTCCCTTTATTTTAGCTTTGTCGACATTCTCTAGTCGAGCCACCTCAGAGTATTCACTGTACTCAGGATTAGACGCTAGTTCCTCTTCGCTGAGAACCTTATAGGTTATCATATTTCGTATATTGTTATGGAATCCCGACAAAGAGGCCGAAATCCATTTATTACTATACTCTACATTCAGAGATAGGTAGTCACTTGTCTCTGGGCGAAGATTGATATTAGGAAGCGATAGCGAGTTTATAGATGTAGTTACCTTCTCTGCATATAATTGAGTAAGAGTTGGAGCTTTAAACCCTGTTGAATACGAGGCTCTTACATTTAATCCTTTGATAGCGTACTGCAAAGAAGCGTGATACGTAGCGTGACTATTAAACGTTTGGTGGTAGGTATATCTCAGGCCTCCTAGAGCAGAGAAATTATTCGAAAATTTAACTTCATATTGCGAGAACATAGACACAGAGTATGCTCTCTTATTCTCTAGGTCGTCAGATACACTAGATAAATTGTTATTCTCGTACTCCAAGCCAGAGTATAGGGTTTGCTTGTTGCCTAAATCAAAATATGATTTTGCATTTACATTGTTGTATTTAGTCTTTTTTCGCATCACAACATCTCCCTTCGAGATATTGGTACTCCCTTTCGAGTAATCTTTAAAATAGTTATACGACGATGTGAAATTATCAGAATAGTAGTCCAGCTCTAACTTATCGGTGTCGTTGAGCTTATATAGTCCCCCAAGGCTATAATTATAGCTTTCGTGTTCTAGGTTGTAGCTGTATATTGATTGAGGTCTGTCAGTCTTGTTGTGATAGTATGAACCAGTTGCAGCCAGTGTGAGCTTATCACTTGCCAAATATTGGAAATCTTGTGAGATATTGTTGTTTACAAATCCCGTTGAAGCCACTTTGTCTGTTTTAACTAACTCATCTTTAGATAGTTCATACTCGCTGAGTTGCCATCCACCCGATTCGTTTCGAGTGTAGGCAGTATTTGAGACTAGTTTTCCTGATTTGATGTCTACGTTGGCAGCACTACGATAACGCTCGTGGCTAGTAACTTGAGTTTTAGCCGATCCGCTTACTCCATTCTCTTGACTTGCTCCATCGGTTACTATGTTTATAACTCCACCGATAGCATTAGTGCCGTATAGCACCGACGAGGCACCTGATAGCATCTCAATACGTACAACATTGCTAAAGTCGATACGTTCGATTGCATTATCGCCATCCATACGCTTACCATTGAGCAAAAAAACAAAATAATCATCGTTCATACCATTGAACGATACAGTAGTGCCCATACCGTTGGTCATTGTTGTGATCGAGGGAGATAGTTTTAGTAGCGCATCCTCTAGGGTAAAGATATTACCTTTTTTCAGCTCTCTGGCGGTTATTACCGAGACTGGTACGGGTGTATCTTTTAATTTTTTGGGTGCGCCTGAGGCTAGCACCACAACTTCATCAAACTTAACTATATTAGTGCTAAGTGTGTCTACATAATTGTCTTGAGCATTGCAAACAACCCCATATAATATGGCAATCAATGTCAAAACAATATTTTGGCTCTTCATTTTATTAATTTTTAAAATTTAAAATAAACGAGCTCGGAAAGATCTGGAAAGGTCGATGAGGTATATAATTATATGCGCACTCCTCTGAACAACACAATTCATTAACTTTTTACCCGAAAGTCGTTAAATTCATTTCACAAGAGGCAGGTCTTCTGA
>CAYJOF010000051.1:0-9282 GCA_964371765.1 uncultured Rikenellaceae bacterium | reverse complement strand
GAATATTACAGCGTTTTGTCGATAAGGGGGCTTGAAAATCAAGACTCAAAGATTTTTTAATCGCCAAAACCTTTCGGCAGGCAAAAAAAGGACAGATGTGCTTTAGTTTTAGCCTCAAATCACTGCGTGGAGTACTTCGGTACTTGAGTAGTGAAGCTCGTAGAGCGGTTTTGAGGTTAAAAATGATGTGCAGCTGTTCAATCAGAAATTTCCTTGGACACTAATAAAAATTTACTTCATCTGGAAATTTAAAATTGTATTAGCCCCAAATTGATGCAAAAACACCAATTTGGGGCTAACTAATTTCGCTGTATCTTTTGTATTTTACCGACAACCAACTATATGTTGGTTGTCGGTAACTCCCTTAGGATAGCTAGAACGGTTTACTCTCCTTGTTCAAGGGTATCACTACCCTGCTCTAGCGTTGGGATATTGCTTTTTGCTCTTTTGCCCTTGATTCCTAATTTTTGGAGGTCCTGCACCTGTTTAAGGATATTACCATTGCCGTGCTTTAGGGTATTCATAGCAAGGTCGTACTCCTTCTGACTCTTGGTTATCGACGACCCAATATTGTCCATATACCCCACAAAGACATCAAACTTATCATACATCCTAGTTGCTCGCTCCACAATCTGCATTACGCTCTTATTCTGGGTATCTCGTTTCCATAGGTCGTGAACCATCTTCAGGGCTGTGATTAGATGGGTAGGCGTAACTATTATAACACGACGTTTGTAGGCATACTCCCACAGTTTTTGGTCGGAGTGGAGAGCCAGCATATAGGCAGCCTCGATTGGCATAAACATCATAACGAAATCAAGAGAGTTCTCTCGATTATCATATTTTTTATCACTAAGTGAATCTATGTGCGATTTGATTGAGCTTAGGTGCTTGGCAAGAGCAATATCTCGTTCTGTATCGTTCTCTGCGCTACAATAGTTACTATATGCTACTAGTGAGACCTTTGAATCGATGATTATCTCCCTATTATCGGGATACTTAACTATTACATCGGGACGCTGTGAGCCTCCATCATCGCCACGCATACCCTCTTGGATAAAGTAGTGCTCGTCACGTGCAAGCCCCGAACTTTCGAGTATCGTCTCAAGAATCATCTCACCCCAATCTCCCTGAATCTTATTATTCTTTTCGCCTTTGAGGGCTTTTGTAAGATTGTTTGCCTCGCTGCTGAGTTGTTGATTCAACTCCATCAAATTCTTTAGCTCAGTACTCAACGAAGCGTGGGTTGCTATCTCTTTTTTGATATTATCCTCAATACGGCTCTTAAACTCGTCTATCGACTTACTAAAGGGCTCTAGTACACTCTTTAGGTTCTCATTTCCTATATTCTGACGCTGTTCGAAGATTCTGTTTGCCATATTCTCAAACACACTCTTTAGCTGCTCTTGACTCTGCTCTTGGCTCTGTTTTGTGAGCTTTTGCATCTCTTCAATTGCTCGATTACGCTCTTGAAGTGTAGCGTTAAGTTGCCTCTGTACAGATAGTTCATCGTTAAGCTTATTAGAGTGTTCTATGGTGCTTGTTAGTTGCAAATTGGCTCTTTCGAGCTCCGCTTGTTTGTCGATAAGACTCTGCGAAAGGGCAGCTGCGTGGGTGCGCTGCTTGATGTAGCTTACCAACACAATGATAAGCATCACTATAACTACCGCTAAAAGAATTATGCTTGCATTCATATCTAAAAAATTTATTCCTCCTGTTCAACCTCTCCATTTGTGATTATTCTATCAACCTCGCATAGGTGGCCGTAGAACTCCTCACCCCACTCTCTTACGATTGCATCTCGTACTCCCTGATACACCTTCGTTTGGCTGTTCTTGCCTGCCACGATAGCATCCTTACATATATCCCAGCGGTGGTAGTTGAGTCCTGTCATATCGTTAGAGAATTCCTTAGTGCGAATTGGGTAGAGATGGCACGATATAGGTTTTTTGTACTCTATCTTACCCTCTCGATACGCCTTTTCGATAGCACACAATACCAAACCCTCGTCGGTAGTAAAGGTAAAGGCGCACTCCTCGGTTCCCTCTACAAGTGTAGTGGTGTAGTCTCCATCCATATCGATAACAAACACGCCACTCTTATCAACTGCCTCTAGTCCCTCTGGGGTCATATATGGTTTGATATGCTCTAAGCAATCCTCTATTATCCCGATCTCCTGCTCCTTTAGAGGAGCTCCGCTATCGCCAAAGACACAACAAGCGCCCTTACACTTAGACAGGTCGCAAGAGAAGTAACATTCCAACACATCGTCACTCACCAATTTATCTTCAATCTCTATCATATCTTTCTTAGTTTTGCAAATTTGTAAAGCAGGTTCTTCTCGCACCCATCGTCAAAGCCTACACATATTCGAGTGTCGGTTGCTGTTGCCTCCATCGACTTGATAACACCTGCACCAAACCTCTCGTGACGCACTCTGTCGCCAACCGAAAGATCACACACACTCCCTACCGAGACAGTAGAGCTGGAGCGAGTGCCCACTCTAGTCATACCTAGGGTAGAGGTACTAGGTCGAGAAGATGTTGTTGGGTTGGAGCCAGATGGTCGACTACTGTACTGATTAGCATATCTATTTTGTTGTCCACCACTTGCGTCATTCGATTGTCGAGCTTGGAATGAGATACGCTGTGGGGGACTATCCTCATTGTCGTATGCACCTTTCGAGGTACGCAGCTCAGGGCAATCGTAGTAACACTCGCTAATCTCAGCTATAAATCTGCTTGGGATAGTATTGGTTGGTGTACCCCATTTGTAACGGCTCAACGAATATGAAACCGTTAGACTATTCACTGCACGAGTAACAGCCACGTAAAATAGTCGTCTCTCCTCCTCAATTTCGTGTTGCGACTCCACACTCATTGCCGAAGGGAACATACCCTCCTCTACTCCAGCAATAAAGACTGAGTGATACTCTAACCCCTTGGCAGAGTGAATTGTCATTAGAGTAACTTGGTTACGTTCCTCTGTTGATTTTTGAGCCTCCTCGGCAGTCATCAACACTATATCCTGAATCCATTCAGAGGTTTTAAGTATCTCTAGGTTCTCCTTAGCATAGGATTCACATTGTTGTTTGAGCGAGTTTGTAAGCTCCTCAATGTTTTGGTATGCCGACTCTTTTTCGGGATCTTTCGAGCCACGAAACATATTTATCACCCCCGATTCGTTCATAAGCGACAAAACCGTTTCGTATGCGTCACACTCTTTTGCCATCTTTGAATGGTTTTCGATTATGGCAATAAAGGACGCTATGCTCTTTAGTGCCGCACCCTTTACTCCCATCTCTGTAAGAGGATGAACAGTGATTGCATCCCAGAGTGATATATTTCGCTCGGCAGCATAGTGCTTGATTTTGTCGAGCGAGGTGTTTCCTATACCTCGTGTAGGGTAATTAATAATGCGAGATAGAGCCTCGTTGTCAGCCTGATTACACACCAGACGCACATAAGCCAAGGCACTTTTTATCTCTGCCTGTTCGTAGAAAGAGTGTCCTTTGTGGATACGGTAGGGGATCTGCGCTAGGCGAAGTTGATCCTCAATCGGTTTTGATTGTGCATTGTTGCGGTAGAGAATTGCCATATCACCATACTCTACCCCACCTCGATGAGCCTGAGCAATCTCTTTTCTAATTATCATTGCCTCCTCTCGGTCGGTGTATGCTCTTCGAAGGGAAATTTTCTCTCCTACTGATTTATTAGAGAATACACTCTTCTTGAGTTGATTCTTGTTCTTACTTATCACCTCATTTGCCGCATTTACAATTGTTTGCGTAGAGCGATAGTTCTCCTCTAGTCGCACCACGTGGCTAGAGGGATAATCCTTCTGGAATCGAAGAATATTCTCTATCCTTGCACCACGGAACGAATAGATACTCTGTGCATCATCACCCACAACACATATATTGTTATGCCCCTGAGCTAATTTCTTTAGGATTAGGTATTGAGAGGAGTTAGTATCTTGATACTCGTCGACCAAGATATATTGATATAGTTGTTGGTACTTCTCAAGTATCTGAGGATGACTCTTGAAGAGAATGTTGGTGTAGAGCAGAAGATCATCAAAATCCATTGCGTTGTTCTGCTTACATCTAATCATATAACTCTTGTAGATGTTATGAAACTCTCCCAGTCCGCTCTTTATATCATCTCCCACAGCTGCACTGTTGTTGACATAGATATTTGGGGTAACTAGGTCATTTTTGAGTTTCGATATTTTGTTGAAGATAAGCTTTGGCTCATATTTCTTCTCATCGAGCTGCATCTCCTTGACTATTGTCTTGACTAGGTTGCGGCTATCGGATGTTTGGTAGATAGTAAAGGAGTTGGTAAAACCTAAAAGTTCTGCCTCACGAGAGAGGATTCTACGGAACACGCCGTGAAAAGTTCCCATCTCGATATATCTACCCCTATCATAACCCACAACACTCTGAATTCGCTCCCTCATCTCGCCTGCGGCTTTGTTGGTGAAGGTGAGCGAGAGTATATTTTGGGGCGCTACCCCACTCTCGATCATATATGCAATACGGTAGGTCAACACTCTGGTTTTTCCTGAGCCTGCACCTGCAATAACCAATGAAGCTCCCTTGTAGTTGACAACCGCCTGATACTGTATATCACTTAAAATAGATTTATAATCTAACATTTGTTCTCCTAATAATTTAAAATAATTCTCATCGTGGTGCCTCTGTTCACCTCCGACTCGGCAACTAACAATTTGCCGTTATGATTCTCCTCTACTATCCTCTTACATAGCGATAGTCCGAGTCCCCATCCACGAGTTTTTGAGGTAAATCCCGGCTCAAATACCTTTTTGATTGAGCTCTTTGGAATACCCTTTCCACTATCCTTTACATCAATATAAAGTTTGTTTTCGAGTGTATAAAGCGACACTTTTATTGCTCCCTCTGCACCAATTGCATCGATAGAATTCTTGATTAAGTTCTCCATAACCCACTCCATCAGTGGAGCATTGGCATTAACAACAATAGAACTATCTGGGTCGTTTGTCAAATCAATCGAAACTTTATTTGGTTTTCGTTGATTGAAGTATGCGACTGTTTGTGCCGATAGTTTAACCATATTTACCGTGGTAAGCATCGGGGTGCTACCAATCTTGGAGAATCTATCTACCACCTTCAATAAGCGAGATATATCCTTACCAATTTCATCTACTATGCTTTGATCAAGGCTCTGTTCGTGACGAAGATACTCTAACCATCCTAACAGAGAGGAGCTTGGTGTACCAAGTTGATGAGCAGTCTCCTTTGCCATACCTACCCAGAGTCGATTCTGTTCATTGTTCTTCGACGAGGAGTAGGAGATGGTTATAAGGGTGACAAGGATTACCAGTGTAAATATCTGAATATATGGAAGGTAGCGCATCAACAATAACTGGGTACTCTCGCGATAAAAGATGTAGTATTGATCTCCATTGAGCAGTTCGATGGTGATAGGTTCATTGTCGTTGACCATATCCTCCAACTCCGTTCTTAGAAGTTCAGGATTTACAAGAATTTCGTTATCCACATTCTTGTAGGTCATAATACTTAGATCCTTACCAGTGATGATAAAGGAAATATCACTATCGTTTGAGAGAATATCGCTCAAGAGGTTTTGCACATTTTGCGGAGTATTAATGTCGTTGGGGTTGGCAGATATTGTCATCGCCCTCGACCAAAGAGTTGTCTCTCGATACTCCTGCAATCTCAACTCACGAGCCATAATCGTTGTAAATACCAGAAATGAGACTGTTGCAAGTATTCCAATAACAATAATGGCAATCTTTGAGCGATAGCCAAAATTGCCTATGATAAAATTTCTGATCTTTACTATGTTCATAACAATTACTTGGTAAGTTGAACCATCTTCTGCGCTATAAGTTTTGAGGCATTACTATCCCCCATTTTTTGATATAGCTCTCTATAATCGGCAGATATTTGCTCGTGCTGATTACCTCCTTGCATTATGCTTTCCAACTGCTGTTTTGTTCTCTCAACAGTCATATCGTTATTAATCAACTCCATCACCACCGCCTTATCCATAATGATATTGACAAGCGATATGAATTTCACCTTTACAAATTGCTTAGCAATTGCATAGTTGAACTTAGAGCATTTGTAGCACACCACCTCTGGCACACCCAATAGAGCTGTCTCAAGGGTTGCAGTACCCGATGTTACAATTGCAGCCTTGCTGCTAAGTAGCGTATCGTATGTTTGGTTGTAAACCACTTTTATGTTTGGAGCACTATTTTGTATCACTCTCTGGTATAAGGATTTATCTAACCAATCTACTGCTGCCACAACAAATTGATAGTTTGGCATTTGCTCTGCTACCCTACCCATAAAAGGAAGATTAAGCTCGACCTCCTGCCTACGACTACCAGCCAATAGAGCTATGATTGGTCGGTGTTCTAGATTATTTCTGTCAAGAAACTGCTCTGGAGCTGAGACCTGCTCACGTTTCTGGATAATCTCCTCCATAATAGGGTTTCCAAAGAAGTGCGCCTCTATACCCCACTTGCGAAAATAATCTACCTCAAAGGGGAAGATACAGAAGAGTTCATCTACATATTTGCGTAATTTTAGAACCCTGCGCTCATCCCACGCCCACACTTTTGGTGCAATATAATAGAAACACTTTATTCCCTGCTGCTTGACAAATTTCGCCATCTTCATATTGAATCCTGCAAAATCTACCAATATCACTACATCTGGCTGAAAATCAAGAATATCTCTTTTACATTGAGCAAATCTTCGAGCAATAGCCCCGAGGTTTTTGATCACCTCCCAAAAGCCCATAAAAGCACCTTGACGGTAGTGGCTCAACATTTTATCTGCTCCCACCACCTCGGCCATTCTATCTCCTCCCCAGAATCTAAAATCCGCCTCTGGGTCGGCAGCGGCTATCTCTTTTAGAAGTTTCGAAGCGTGGACATCTCCAGACGCTTCACCTACAATCACAAAATATTTCATCTTAAATAATATTAATTTCCCTGACTACTCTACTTCAGCAGATCAGGTCGCAATCTTTCAGTTCGTTCGATAGCCTGCTGCTCCTGCCATTGAGCAATTCGTTTAAAATCTCCAGATAGGAGTACCTCTGGCACTTGCCAACCATTGAAATTAGCAGGGCGTGTGTAGATTGGTGCAGCTAACAGATTATCCTGAAAGGAGTCGGTCAAGGCGCTTGCCTCGTCGCTCATTGCTCCCGGAAGCAGCCTTACTACGCTGTCGGTTATGATGGCAGCTGCCAACTCTCCTCCAGTTAGAACATAATCCCCCACTGAGATTTCCTTGGTTATAAGGTGCTCACGGATTCTATAATCGATTCCCTTGTAGTGGCCGCAAAGAATTATAATATTTCCAGCAAGCGACAAGGTGTTAGCACACGCCTGATTATAGGTCTCCCCATCGGGAGAGGTGAAGATAATCTCATCGTAGTCGCGCTCTGATTTGAGTTTTTGGATACACTCAAAAACAGGCTCAATCTTCATTACCATACCTGCCTCGCCACCAAAAGGGTAGTCGTCCACCGAACGGTGCTTATCATGGGCATAATCTCTAAGGTTATGCACCACAATCTGAGCAACGCCATTCTGCTGAGCTCGCTTTAAAATCGACTCATTTAGAGGAGATTGCAGCAGTTCTGGAACAACCGTAAGAATATCTATTCGCATATCTCTATTTATATTTTACTTCACCATTCATAACATCTGTGATGAATGGATTATACATTGCCTCTTGGGCTAGGGTAGTGCTATCACCGTGCCCCGGATACACCTTAACATCACCACCTAGTGGCATAATTTTAGTCATTATCGACTCCATCAACTCCTCGTAAGATCCCCCTGGAAGGTCTGTTCTACCAATGCTATCCTTAAAGAGTGAGTCGCCAGTGAAGAGGATTTTTTGATCCTCATTGTAGAACACTAGACCCCCTTTTGTATGCCCTGGGGTAGCAATTACATTTAGTTTCGAGTTTCCAAAGCGGATATAATCACCGTCTCTAATTGGAACGTCTATCTCTGTGATAGCAGGAGATGGCACCTCGATTTGATACATCGCTGCCGTCGGTTCAAACTGCTCAACAAACATTGCATCCTCGGCAGATGCTGCAAATGGAATCTCGTAACGATCTGTAACATAACCAACTCCAGTAATGTGGTCTACGTGACAGTGGGTGTTAACTGCCTTACGCAGAGTAAGTTTATTATCTGCAATAAACTTATCAAATCTCTCGCACTCTTGAACGCTAGACAGACCACAATCAATTACAACTGCTTCACCAGTCTCATCATAGACAACATAGGTTGCCTCTCTAAACGGATTAACCGCAAAAACCTTTACTTTTATCATCTCTATTGAATTTTTCTATTCGCTTTAATTTATGTACCTTTGCAGGAAATTCATCCCCCCATAAGGGGATTTAGGAAGAATCCTTATGCAAAAATACTCATTTTTATTGAGAAATTTTCAAAAAAGGTTACTATATTTATATATATTTGATAATCAATAATTTATGGCGAAGAAAAAGAGCAAATATCCTCATATTGAGGGCCTAGAAATAACAGATATTGCAGCTGAGGGAAAGGCTATGGGAAGACACAACGATGTAGTTGTTTTTGTACCTTTGTGTGCTGTTGGAGATGTAGTTAATGTGCAGATCACCAACAAGCGCAGAAGATTTATGGAGGGCTTTGTGACCGAGTATATCGAGAAATCTCCTAATAGAGCAGAACCATTCTGCGAGCATTATGGTGATTGCGGAGGCTGTAAGTGGCAACACCTGCCTTACTCTGAGCAGCTAAAGCAGAAGCAAAATCAGGTAGTAGATCAACTTACTAGAATTGCAAAAGTAGAACTACCTGAGATTAAGCAAATTTTGGGTTCAGAGAAACAAACATTCTATCGCAATAAGCTAGAGTTCACTTTCTCGCCTAAGCGTTGGGCAACTCGCCAAGAGGTAGCACAAAATAATAATTTAGAGCGTGGTAATGCTCTAGGTTTTCACGTAGGGGGTATGTTTGACAAGATACTTGATGTCCACAATTGCCACCTACAAGCAGATCCTTCGAACCAAATCCGCAACCGCCTCAGGGAGTTTGGAGTGGAGAAATCAATTCCTTTCTACAACATCCGTACTCACGAGGGGCTGCTAAGGAATGTAGTAATTCGCACCTCTACAACAGGCGAGCTTATGCTTATTGTAATTTTTGGTCACAACGATCAAGAGTCGATCCAGAGCGTAATGGAGATGCTAAAGA
>CAYJOF010000050.1:0-9310 GCA_964371765.1 uncultured Rikenellaceae bacterium | reverse complement strand
TCCTTTCCTTTCCTTTCCTTTCCTTTCCTTTCCTTTCCTTTCCTTTCCTTACTTCCTTCCTCCCTCCCTTTACTTGCTTTGCCTATTCTATACTTAGCTTATTTTCAGTATGCAAATTACCCATCACTCCCAATTACTTTTCAGCACCCTGATACATACCACCTCGCACACTGCAATTACTTTTCGATAACTCGATACATATTTCTTACAGATGAGGCTGCCCCGAATTATTTCTAATTCGAGACAGCCTCTAGCTTGTTATGCTTACCTTAGGTAGTGCTTATTACTTATTTGAAGTTGTAGTGTAAATCCAAATATTGCTCTACTGTGGTGATTAGATTTTCGACTGTTTCTTTGCGAGCCTCTGGTGTGTTGCGACTCTCTCGGTGGAACTCTAACTGAATAGCATCTATTGTGCCGCCACTGCACGAACCACTTGATTTTGTGACATTTGCACCGCTGAAATACTTTGTTTCCAGTGGTTGTGGGTTTTCGCTATGAGGAATACAAGGCGTGCCATTTTTGTGTAGTAGAGTACCAAACGAATACTCCCCTCTAAGGTGTTGGGCAAAGGTTTGACCTTGCTTATTTACCTTCATAAGATTATATATACCTGCGTTTTTCATCAAATCGGAACTGTTCAACTCCTCGTCCGACATATTCATCTGATCTTTAGTAATTTGATAACCTAGCTCTATTTCTTGCTTCTTATGGCCGTGTGAATGGAAGTCGAGCAAAAGACCTGAACCATATACGTCTGTTATAGATTTTTTTGCAGCATTTACTTGATCGAAAAACTCTTTGTAATACGCCTCAGTCTCCTTGCAACCTGTTACGATTGCGTTCTCCAGGGTGCGGTTTACATCGATATATGTGCGTTTTAGTTTCATCGCTACAATATGTGGATACATACCAGTGCGAGCAAAGACTACTGAGTCTACTGCCTCAGAGAGCTCTGGTGTCCACGTATCGTATCCAGTAAAGAATTTTGGGTCTGGGCAATTTTCACGTGTGCGTACCTCAAGTGTTGAGTCAAGCATTTGTCCACCGTGAGGTACGGTGATAATCAAAGGGAAATTGCCTGTGCGATACTCAACATAGTTGTTGAAAACAGTGTCACGACTAAACTCAATTGCAGCAACTTCATCTAATTTCTGCTGAGTAGTTTTTGGATTATCGCAAGAGAAAGCCAAAAACATTATGGCTATAAGCGAGAGGGATAGTAAATTTTTCTTCATTATTTTATTTTTTTATTAAAACTCTTCTCTCTTTTTTCTACTTGCTTCGTGGGTATATTGCTATGCTTTCGTGCCCTTCGGATACAGACTGAACAGCAAAGTGATAATTGTCTTTAGAATAGGGTAGTTCGGCCGATAAACCCTCAACCCAAATTTTCTTTTCCCACTGAGATTCGTGAGTTGGGCGGATAAGAATGTAGTAGCCAGTTGGTTTTACTCCTCCTACGGGCTCTTTCCACGTCAAGAAGATCTTGTTTGATAGTCCCGAGGTTTTTAGTATTACATTTTGAGGTGCTTTAGGTGCGAGGGCTAGGTTCGCCATAACAGCTAGGTTTGCTCCTCCGTTCTTGCGCACATACTCTATATCTACTCCTGAAATTACATCGCCATATTTAATGCCATCTCTCTCCTCCACAACTTGATGAGTGCGGTAGTAGTTTTCGTTGAATTCGCATATTCTAACCGCGTTGAATCCCATTTGTACGAATGGAGTGTGATCCCCACCTCTGCCAAATCGGTCGTTACGATATATCATCACTATATCCAAATTATCCACATAGCGTTCACCAATCTCTTCAAAATATCTTGCTAGTTGTCGAGTCTTGCTATCGTTCTCAGATCCAAATAGTACTCTATCACGACGCTCTTCCTGAGTCTCTACCATTGGAATACCCTGACTGAATACCCTTACTTTGGTATTTTCGGTAGTGTTTGTCTCGCTTGCCTGAGCATTTCCAATCATATCGTTGTTGAGCATAGCTATGATGTTCCAATTCTCTTTCTTGGCTTTTTCGGCAATAAATCTTGCTCCTAGTAGTCCGTGCTCTTCGCCTCCAACCAATAAGAATTTGATAGTCCCAGACCACTTTTGGGGCGACATCAAACGAGCCATCTCCATTATTGCAGCTACGCCACTACCATCGTCGTTTGCACCAGGTGCGTATATCTCACCGTCTGTGTTATCGTAAGCACGAGAGTCGATGTGTGCCGATACTATAATTACTCTATCGTCGCTAGGGTCGATACCCTTTAGGGTTGCCATCACTACTGGTAGCTCCACCTCAGTTGGAATCCTCTGCCCTTTACCACCAGCCTCAAATGTAAGAAGTTCAACAGATAACCTACCCTCAGAGCTAGGTATAAGACTCTTGAAATAGTCCTCAGCCCATCGTGCAGACTCCCACAGGCCGTGCCCTTTTTTATTGTCGTGCGACATATTGTGGCGAGTGTGGAATTGGGTTAATCTATCAATTTTTTGGTAGATGGAGTCGCTAGAGATTGCCTCTACCAATTTAGAAATTTTGGGATCTCTGTGCTGAATCGTTTGAGCTTGTAGGGAAGTGCTCATTAGCACTGCTGCACAAATTGTTGTAGCTATTAATTTCATAATCTTGATTTTATTTTTTGTAAAGATACAAACTTCCTTATAATAAATAGCTTATTTAAGATGAAAAATAGATGTAAATTCAAGCGAACTTATCATATATTTGTCCACTTGCATCTACATCTATCTTACTGTATGAGGCTAATTATATACCCTCTTTTTTTAAGGTTGTGGTATTGTTATTCTATTTTGCGCACCGAGGATGTCCCAGTACTAATTACACCTACATGCGCGCTGCCCTTATGCTCCATTTTCGAAGACCCCGATGTTGTGCCTGCGATTGAGATATTTGCTTTTACAACTAACTTGCTCGATCCCGAGAGGTCTATAAATAGATCATCCGCCGACAGCATATCGCCATAGAGCGAGCTAGATCCAGATAGCTCAATAGAGGCTTTCTTTGTGCTAATACTCTCATGAAAGCTCATAGATGATGAACCACTCAAATCTATATCATAATCGCTGTATGCCAGACCCTCTCCATATACCTGAACTTTCGATGATCCAGATGCAGATATTGAGTTGAATTGCTGAGCATTAGCCATAATTACTATATCTAGATTTTTGTAATTGTGACCACTCTTAAGTTCAATATCTATCTCATCGCCATCGATAGAGAACTTTAGATACTCGTGGATGTTTTCGTTAGTGATTACTCGTATCTCTCCTGCTGGAACATCCTCAGAGAGAGTTAGTCTCATCTCAGAGCGGACGCTTATATCATCGACACCACTAGATAACATTACAGATTTTGTTGTAATATCACCTTGAGCCTCTATTTTTTGACAGGAGCTTAATGTTAGTGTTGCAAAAATGGCAACGAATGTTAATAATTTCATATTTCCTTTTCCATTAAAAAACACTCCAGATTTGTAGAATGGAGTGTTTTGAGTATTTAATTAGTTGCTTATTGATTATTCATCGATAGCAGCGCAAAGAGCATCGAAAATCTCGTCTATTGTGCCAACACCGTTAATCTCTGCTACTTTATTCTGCTTTTGGTAGTATCCCTTAACCGCTTCTGTTTGCTCTTTGTAGACGCTGATACGGTTCTGGATTACCTCCACACTCTGATCGTCAGCTCTACCGCTTGTTTCGCCTCTTTTTAGAAGTCTTTCGATTAGGTAGTTGTCCTCAATCTCAAGAGTAAGAACTTGATCAACTTGGTTATCATACTCTTGTAGAAGAGTGTCTAGTGCCTCTGCTTGAGCAACTGTACGAGGAAAGCCGTCGAAAATTACCCCCTTATCGTCGCTATTGCGCTTTAGGAACTCGCCGATTATACCTATTACAATCTCATCTGATGCAAGAGCTCCGCCTTCCATCTGTGCTTTAGCCTCCAAACCTAGTGGTGTGCCAGCTTTAATCTCTTGACGAATAATCTCGCCTGTTGAGATATGTAGGAATCCATACTTCTCTACTAATCTCTCTGCCTGTGTGCCTTTGCCTGCCCCTGGAGGGCCAAACAATATTAAATTTATCATTTCTCTAATTATATAATTAAAATTATTCTTCTACTGCTTGCCAACCCTGTGCTCTAATCATAAGCTCCCCTCCATCTGGAGTCTCTAGCACTGTTGGCAGATTTTTATTGTCTATATATCCCACTACATCAATGCCCCCAATCTTCATAATTTCCTCATATTGAGATACGTCGACTGTAAACATCAATTCATAATCCTCACCACCATTCATTGCAGCAATCACAGCATCTGTATGAAGCTCTTGGGCTAGGTCAAATGAGCTAGACGCAATCGGGAGTTTGTTGAGGAAAATTCTTGCACTACAATCCGACTCTTTACAGATGTGTAGTACCTCAGAGGCCAATCCTGTTGATATGTCGATCATTGATGTTGGAACTATTCCGCTCTGTGAAAGCTGTTCGATAATGTCTTTGCGATAGTGGGGTCTAAGCGATTTTCCAAGTTGGTATTCGTAACCCTCTAGTTTTGGAGTTGAGATTCTGTTGCCTTTAAGGATGCTTTTCTCTCTTTCAAGTAGTTTGGTTCCGAGGTATGATGCTCCAAGATCACCAGTGATACATATTAGATCGCTCTTTTTAGCACCACTACGATAGCTTATTTTGTTTTTGTCTACGCTACCATAGGCAGTAGCGCTAATGATTAGGCCATTGATTGAGGCAGTCGTATCGCCACCCATCAACTCAACCCCTGCAATCGAACAGGCAAACTTTACACCAGAATATAGCTCCTCAATATCCTCTACACTAAAGCGCGAAGGTATGCCTAGGGCAATCAATATCCCTTTAGCAGTTCCGTTCATAGCCAGAATGTCTGATAGGGTAGCCACCACACACTTATAGCCTAGGTGTTTTAATGGTGATAGGCTTAGATCGAAATGTACCCCTTCGCTATAAAGTTCTGTTGAGATTAGCTCATAACCATTCTGAGTCTCAAGTACAGTAGCATCGTCTCTAAAGCTCTTAATCGCTTTTGGACTCTGCTCTACAAATGGCTCTGTTAGCCTATCTATGAACCCTATTTTTCCTATCTCTTTTATCTCCATCTATTTCTCAGTTTCTCGAATGCAAAGATATATCTAATTATTTAATCTCCAACAATTGAAAGATATATTTTTTGCAACTATTTAAAATATAACAAACTAACTTATTTCTGCTCCTCTGCCAACACTCGCCCAAAATCATTTAGAACCTCAAAAGCCTCTTTGAGGTCTAGATCAGACGCCAGTGTTAAATCTAAGAACCCTTTTTGAGTCTCTTTGAGATAGAGTAGTATCATACCCCTGTTGTAGAGTGCCTCTGCAAAATTTGGATAGAGCTCAATGGCCTTTGTGTAGTCCTCGATTGCACTTGTCATGTCTCCCTTCAAGCAGTTTATTACCGCTCTATTGTAGTAGAAGTACGCAACGCTAGGATCTAGCTCTATTGCCTTATTGATATTGTCGAGAGCCTGTTGGTAGCTATAAATAACATTTGTATTTAGAAGCTCATTGCCCTTATCCACACCGATTACTAATCTCTGTCCTTTCGTGTCGATATTTGAAATGAACTCTGTCATCTCGCTATACGCAGCAGCAATACTTGCATACAGATAGGGATTATCACCCTGCTGTTGGATTGCTCGATTGAACATCTCTATTGAGTTGGCATACTGTTTCTGTGCGCCCTGAATTACTCCATCAAATAGGTATGATTTCCACTGTTCGTTTCGACTAAAAACGTAACTGTGCTCTGGTTTTGCTAGATGTGCGAGAGTTGAGTTGTCGCTTGTAGTTATTGGTTTATGAGTAAAGACTATGTTTCTTCCATAGCTGTTAAGGAGGTTCGATAGCGATGTTGTGGTGTACTCTCGATTAAGTTTTAGTTGATCTGGGTAACGATCAAACGAAATGCGGAACTGCTGCAACTGCTTGATGTCAAATCTCTTCCCTTGTACCTTATCGAAAGCTCCGTTGCCAAAGTCCATATCAAACGAAAGTAGGCGATTAAGCGTTTTACTGGTATCGATCATCTGTTCGAAGTTGTCTCTATCTACCCTAGTTCTATAATCTTCAATCTTCTCTTGTGCTGTGTCGTGATCTCGCTTTGAGCCCTCCATATCCTCCAACAGATATAAGATATTAGAGCGACCTAGATATGCGTTAGCAAAGTCGGGGTATAGTTCAATAGCGTGCGTGTAGTCCGATAGTGAGTTGATAAGGTTGCCCATACGTGCATTTAGCATAGCTCTATTATAGACCCCTAGAACGTTGTTGGGCGTCAGCTCAACTACCTTATCGTAGTCCTCTAGCGCACTATTATAGTCTCCAATTTGTGAGCGCATAATTGCACGATTGAAGTAGGTGAGCGAGCTGCGAGGATCAAGGCTAATAACTTTTGAGAAGTCCTCTATTGCGTCATTGAATTTGTTTTGTCCTGCAAGAGAAAGTGCACGATTGAAGTAGGCCGTTGTAGAGAGGGTATCGCACTTGATGGCTGTGTTGAAATCCTCGTAGGCGCGTTGATAGTCCCCCTGAGCGGCGAATATATTACCTCTGCGAACATATATATTACTGTTGCGGGAGTTAATCTCGATAGCTTTATTGTAGTCTGTAAGAGCCAGTGTGGTATCTTTCTGAAGTAGGTAAGCAGCCCCTCGATTGACGTAGGCATCCTCTAAGTCAGGTTTTAGAGCTATGCAGTGCGAAAAATCGGAGATTGCTTTATCGAATTGTTGATTTAGAAAATATGTTATCCCTCGAGAGTAGTACACATCTGTAAAGTCAGGACGTATCTCAAGAGCCTCTCCAAAATCCTTGAGCGACTCCTTGTAGTTGCCCATCATCGAACGCACTATGGCTCGGTATTGATAGGCTTGAGCATACCCGCTATTGTACTCAATACAGCTTGTTAGGTCTCTTTCGGAACCAACTAAATCGTTGAGGTTGTATTTTGCTACGGCTCTAATAAATAGCGCCTCATAGTCTTGTTGTTGGTTCTCTAAGAGCATACTCATCAGATTTATAGCCTGGCGATAGTTGCCCCCAGAGATGGCTTGTGAGGCAGAATAGTAGAGGTAGCGTTTATTGTACTGAGCCTCTATATCGCTAGTAAAGCCCACTATTAGCAATAAGATAATAATATAAATTTTTCTATTCATAATTCTCATTATTATATATTGACCACGCTTTTTTTGCCTGTTCAATCAACATTTCATAACCTCCGATAGCTCTACCCCCCCTGCGAGTGAACTGCTCCATAAAGAGTGTTGGATCTGGATTGTAGACCAAATCGAACGCTAGGTGATCTTCCCCTACCCACTCATAAGGTAGTAGAGGTAGTCCCTCAATCTTTGGGTACATCCCTAGTGGGCTTGTATTGATTACAAGTTTATGACTCTCGAAGATCTCTTTAGTTACATCTTCGTAGGTCATATTTCCTGTTCTAGAAACAATCATATACTCAATATCGAGGCTTCTGAGAGCCGCCACAACTGCCTTTGATGCGCCACCACTACCTAAAACGAGAGCCTTAGGGCGAATGTTGCCCAAAAATCCTAAAAGAGATTTCTTGAACCCAAAAAAATCGGTATTGTATCCTATTTTTCGAATATTTTCACCATCCCTAACAATCTTGATGCAGTTTACTGCTCCTACTTCACTTGCCGTGTAGTCGAGATGATCGAGATATGGGATTACATTCTGTTTGTGGGGAATAGTCACTGTTAGCCCCTCTAATTGAACATTTGAGTCGATAATGTCGACTATATCGCTTACCTGCTCAATTTCGTAATTACTAAACCTGCAATCTGTATATCCATTATCTGCAAAATATTGCTCAAAATACCTCTTCGAGAATGAGTGACCAAGAGGGTAGCCGATTAATCCAAAATCTCTCATTATTTGCTAAGTTTTTTGCCGATAGCCTCGACTGTAAATATCAACGCAAGTCCAAAAAGTGACATTGCGATAGCTGCACCTAGTTGAGAATCGTTGGCTGTTATGCTCTCGAAGGTTGAGGGTAGGATGTTGCTCTCGACAAGAGGTTTTACCTCACCGTGGCGATCGGTATATGTAGAAACTACCTCTTTCCAAGGCCAAACCTTATTCAATGAACCTATCATAAAACCTGTCAATAGAGCAATCGTTACCGAGTGAAACCTTTTTAGGAGCCAACTCAATAGGTGAGAGAATGAGACTATTCCGACGACAGCTCCACAACCAAAGAGTGCAATCACTCGAATGTTTAGGGTGCTTATTGCGTCCATAATGAACATATATTTACCCATCAGAAGTAGTATGAATGACCCTGAGATTCCCGGCAGAATCATAGCACATATAGCAATTGCTCCTGAAAGGGAGATAAACCACCATTCGTCGCTGGTTGTTGCAGGTGTGGCAATGGTTATCCAGTAGGCGATAAATGCCCCCGCAACCAAAGATATGAGCTGAGCCGCTCGCCACCTTTTTACCTCCCGACCCACCATTACCGATGAGGCGATAATCAAACCAAAGAAGAATGACCAGATAAAGATAGGGTATTGTGTAAGGAGCATAGTCATCAATTTTGCAAGCGACATAATCGATACGCCAACCCCAAGCATTACGGCCAGTAAAAAATTGCCGTTTATGTGGCTCCATAGCTCTTTGAACTGAAACCTAAATAGTAGTTTTAGGGCTGTTGAGTTTACACTCTTTATAGAGTTCAGTAGCTCCTCATAGATTCCTGTAATAAATGCAATTGTTCCTCCCGATACGCCGGGAACAACATCTGCTGCACCCATTGCGCCACCTTTGAGCGCAAGAAGTATATAATCTTTTAATACTCTCATTTTATCTAAATTTTAAGTCCACTAAGGTAGTGTTATTTTTTTCAATTTCAAATATTTCAATCCTTACTCTATTCTCTTCATCGGCCAAAGAGCTGGTGATGAGCATATATCGTCCCACCGAGAACATAATAGTGCGCCCAAGTGGCGATCGATAACTCTCCTCTAGTCCAAATGATATGGCTTCTAGTTGCTTGCCCTCAACTTTGTAGAGCATAAAATCCTTGCCGTATAGTGGTGCTTTCAGCCCATTTTGAACCCTATATCGAAGATTAAGCCTGCCAGTAGCAACTCCACGTCGACCACTCTGAAAATCTACACTATTCCACGCCGCTTGATGAAAGTATTGAGGGATGTGGTTCACAGGCTCAAATCTTGCGGGGATACCCATAGATCGGCAT
>CAYJOF010000049.1:0-9479 GCA_964371765.1 uncultured Rikenellaceae bacterium | reverse complement strand
TACACAATTCTGAATCTGTTGTGCTGGTATACTTTAGGGGTTGAATGTTTCTTGCTGCGGCACAGTATCTTACCATATCTACAATCTCAACTAGATCAAGATTGTCGATTTTGTGGTTTTGATCAAACTTTCTGAAGCTTCGTGCTTTTAGGATTAAATCTTTTAACATATTTTAGTTATTTTAGTTTTATTACTATTCCCTCCTTATTTATTACATAACGTACAGATCCCTTGCTCACGTGAGCTGTCCCATCTGTAAAATCACCTCCTTCATCCCATTGAGCCTCTATGGATTCGTCTCCATTGTCGGATAGATAACCAAGTTTTCCATTATCTCCCTCAAAAAGAGCAAATGAATCGCTAAAGCGACCTATCCACCTATACGATTTAGATGTTAGGGGCTTGCCACCAGAGTCCAAAACTCCCCACTTGCCTGCCATACAATAGACAAATACGCCACTTTGCTCGTTATACTCTAAGTTGTCGTACTGCATTGGGATTAACTCATTGCCATCAATATCGATAGCACCAAACTGCTTGTCGAGAGCCACAATTGCAACTGCCGAGTTAAAGTTTGTTGCAGTTCGGTAGATACAGTCGACAATAACTTTACCATCTTCGTTGCAGTATCCATACAGCCGAGTGCCCTTGTGTTTGATGATTGAACGACCCTCTATTGGGCGAGCTATTATCTCCTTATCTGCCAAAATCTTACTCTTAGATAGGTGATTAAGAGTTATGCTTAGATCTGTTATTGAAGATATATCTCGCTGTAAGGAGTCGAGAACTCCTATGCAATATTCAAAGTTTGTGCTCTCAAATAGCGATTTCAAAAGCAAATTTTCTGCCGAAAGTAAATCTTTGTAACTGCTGAGCGATAGATATGAGGAGTGGTTGTATTGAGCATAGTTGGTTGTAGAGAAATATCGTAGCTTCTCCCAAAAATTGTCCAGATTATCAACTCTATAATGAGTTATGATGTAGAGTATCTGCGCAACCAGGAAATTCTTGAATGCTATGAGCTGTTCAATATCTGTATCTTTATACCTAACTGCACGTCCTCTATTCTCTAAACTAACTTTTAGTTTTCCATCTACAACAATGCAACTTTTGAGTGAGAACCCATCTACAAGCAGTTCGCTGCGAAGAATCTCTTTTGTTAGTTCAATAAAAGAGTCTAGGTAGTCGATCTTTGAGAGCCTTCCTTGAAATTTTGGACTATCGATCAGCGTTACGCTTAGGTGAGTCTCGCCACGATCGTGGCGTATGATTAATTCATTATAGAGAGTTGTCATCTCGACAAATATGTTGCTGTAGAAAGTGTTACACCTATCTATACTCTTCTGAAATTCGTAGGTAGCTTCGTTTTGAGATAGGCTGAATTTGAGTTTCTTGTGCTGCTTGTTGACCTTGATGCTTACAACAACAAAATTATGCTCACACCAATAGAAGTCGTTGCTTGTAGCATCGCCATCTATCTCCACTTCTTTAAGTGTCGAAAATGAGCTCTCTCCTATGCGGATAGCGTCTATACATTCCATCAATCCTACTAATTCCATATAGTTATCTTATGAAAGATTTGCTAATTGAGCCAATCTCTAAAATTTTTGTCAGAGCGTTGATAGGTGCGTTATAGCACATTAATTTTGCGTTTAGTAGCGACGTAGGTTCAATCTCTGGGTAGAATTTTTGTAAAGGCTCGACAAAAGAGTCTGGTATGTAGCTCGACATCTCGAACATTGTTTGAAGTTTTTCGATATTGGGCAACTTGTCTATCGAATCGGGAAAAATAGTTGCTTGAGCGTTCAGACTAGAGGCTATATGTACGTTGAACAGCAGAATATTACCATTCTCTGTTGATAGTCTCTTTAGACGAGAGGCAGCAAGTTGAAGCTCGGTCTCGCCACTATCGGTAGCCACACCGTCTGTTATATTTATTACAATTGGAGGAAAGCAGTTTCTCCCTTTGTGTGCCCATACCCACGACTGAAGCACACCGTAGCACTCCTCTATGGCAAATCTCATAGGAGTTGCACCGCTTGGGTGTGTTTTGATATACTCCTTTATCTGCTGTTGTGCAGCATATTTTGTGCCGTCTGGTTTTGTGCGGATTGAGTCGTAGATTTTGGTTTTAAACTCTCCTGAGGCAAGCTCATTTATGGAGCTGAATTTAGTTCCTGAGGTGCTCTCTAATAGATTTAAAACCTCATTTTGACGGTATCCTAGCACAGCTATATCGAAATAATCGTTGTACTGATTGTAGCTTCGTGAACGCATAATCAATTCGTGAATAGTTGTATTTACAATCCTATTCATAGCGTCGTTTTTTGAGAGTCTTTGATCTGCAAATTCACATATATCCGACATTGAACCAGACAGATCGAGCATAAAAACGATAGCAGTAGGCGAGTGCCTAGTTATTATTGCGTTATGGCTCTTCATTGTAGTATTAGTTTTGGGTCTGCTCGTTTCGATACTCGGAAAAGATTTTCGACTTAGAGACAAAACCTAAATATATATCTTCGTTGTCAACAACTGGTAGATTCCACGCTCCACTCCTGTCAAATTTCTCTAATACGACAGAAATGTTGTCGCTGATTTTAATGATTTCGCTTGGCTGTGACATATAGTCTTTAGCGAATTTTGAGGTATATATATCGCAATCAAACATATCGCGACGTATATCGTCAAGAGTTAGATGACCCACAAAATGCCCCTTATCATCAACAACTGGAAATAAATTACGATTGCTACACTTTACCGATTCAACCATTTGAGCTAAATTGTGATCAGGGTGTAGGGTTTTAAAATTATTTTCGATTAGCTTTTGTAGATTTAGGTAAATCATACTTCTATCACTGCTCAAAGATAACGAGTCACCAGCCAGAACAAGCTCTCTTGTGTAGACAGAGTATGGAGAGAAGTAGTAGCTAATACCAAAAGATATTGCAGCTACAAGCATAAGTGGCAGAAATAGCTTGTATCCTCCAGTAATTTCAGCAATTAGGAATATTGCTGTAAGAGGAGAGTCCATAGCCCCAGACATCACTCCTGCCATACCAACTAGAATGAAAGTGATTACTGGTAGCTCTAATCCAAACATTAGATTGAGACTTGTTGCAGTGAAGTATCCTACAAATGCCCCAATATATAGGGATGGGGCAAACACACCACCCACTCCGCCTGAAGCGTTTGTGAATGCCATAGCCACAGATTTTGTGAGTATGATAAGCGCCGCATAAGCTAGCACCACGTAAGGATTATCAAGATATGAGGTAAAAATCGAATTGCGGAATAGGTTCTCTATATCTTGAGAAAGTAGGTCGTTTATGGTGTTGTAGCCTTGTCCATAAAGAGGAGGAAACAGGAAAATAAGAGCACCGATGCCCAATCCTCCAAAAATCCACTTCACGTATTGTTTGTTGATGGTTTTAAAGTATGCCTCTATCTTTGACGATGAGTAGATGATCCAGTGTGCTGCTAAGCCGCAGAAGAGAGCCAGTATGACATAATATGGCATATTGCCTATGCTGATTGGAGCATCATCGAATGAAACGGTAAATACAGGTTCAAAACCGTGAAGGCCGTAAATGATTGATGTTGAGGTAACAGCAGCAATCAATAGGGATGATTGAGCTCATTGTCATATCAATCAAAAGAATCTCTAGCACAAATACAACCCCTGTGATGGGAGCCTTGAAGATTGCTGCAACAGCAGAGGCTGCTCCACAAGCCAAAAGGATAGTTGTTGAACGATGACCTAGTTTGAAAAATTGAGCTATGTTTGATCCAATAGCAGATCCCGTTGTTACGATTGGAGCCTCGGGACCAACAGAACCACCAAAACCAATAGTCACAGCACCTGCAACGGCAGAGGAGTATGTGTTGTGGGGTTTGATTATAGCTTTGTTATGCGCAATTGCTTTAATTACGCGCGTAACTCCGTGCCCAATAGGTTCTTTGATGATTTTTTTGACGAAGATAGTAACTAGAATGATACCAACAACAGGCAGAGTAAAGTATAGGAAGTTGATTCCGTTTATGCCTTGATACTCATATAGAAGATCCCTAATTCCGTTGACAATGCCCTCAAAAACGAATACGGTAAGCCCAGAGACAATTCCTATTATCACGGCAATAATCACTATAAGGTTTTTCTCTGGTATAGAGTGGAGTCTCTGGATAGTATAGTTCCAGATATTTAGAAGTCTCTTTTTGTTCATTTTTTTTGGGTTAAAATCAACTGCAAAGTTACGAAAAATTTCTAAAATTTCCATAATATATAGTACTATTTCGTCTTTGTCGTCTATTAGATGATTAAATAGAGGTCGAAAATGTAAGATGCGATATTTTGATGAAAAAATATGTTTTTTGTCATTGAAAAATATATTGTTTAAATACTCTGTTAATCAATGCGTTATGTTTGTTAGAATATTCTTTTTAAAATTTTTCTTTGAAAAAATGTAGTACTATGTATTGCACAGTATAATTATTGTTTGTATATTTGCAAAGTAAAAATACTAGTTGCTACTAGTTACTTGGATTTGATTAGTAGCTCTTGTAATACGATTAACTTAACTTCTAAAACTTATACACTATGAAACAGACTGTAACAGCCAACATTGCAGGATTTGCATTTGTGATGGAGGATGATGCCTATGATCTTTTGTCGGACTATTTGCGCGATATTGAGTGTCGCCTAGTAGCTCAGCATGACTATAGCGAAACACTAAAAGATGTAGAGATTCGTATTATGGAACTTCTAAAAGAGAGTGGAATATCGGATGTTCACGTCGTTACTGTCCCTCTTGTTAAGGAGGTTATTGCCACAATTGGAAATCCATCAGTTTTTGGCGATAAGCCTCAAAGCGAATCTCGTCACGAACGATGGAGTCGACCTTCTGATACGCCCCTTCGTCGCCCTCGTAAAGATAGGATGATTGCAGGAGTGTGCGCTGGGCTTGCCAGATACTGGAATATTGATATCAATATCTTGAGATTTGCTACCGTGTTGCTTGCGATCTTCTGGGGTGCTAGTTTTCTTTGTTATGTAATCTTATGGATAGTTATCCCTGAAGAGACAATCTCTGAGAGTAGAACTAGAAGTAATACTAACCGTTTTCGTAAATAGATTTTACTATGGAAAATATCGATTTAACAAACATAAAGGCGCAAATGCGCAAAGGTATGCTAGAGTACTGTATTCTGGCAATACTCTCTAGGGGTGATTCGTATGCCTCGTCAATTATTGCAGAACTAAAGCGTTCTGAGATGATTGTAGTTGAAGGAACTCTTTATCCACTTCTAACTCGTCAGAAGAACCAAGGGCTTTTATCTTACCGTTGGGAGGAGTCGCCACAGGGACCTCCGCGTAAGTATTACACCCTTACCGAGAAAGGTTTTCGTTACCTCGAACAGTTTGATTTGGCTTGGCAGTCAATATCAACACAAATTAGCAATATAAGAACTGGTAAAATTTACGATTATGAATAAGATAGAAAAAATCTCGATAGTTGGATATTCTTACTCAATTGACAGAGATGCTCAAATTCTGCTGGAGGATTACCTATGCTCACTTACTCGCAAATATGGAGCACCAAGCGAGAACGAAATGGTTCAAGATATAGAAATTAGAATTTGTGAACTGCTTAACGAAAATTTAGCTACTGCTAGTGATGTGGTTACTATTTCGCACGTTCGTACTATTATCGAGCAAATTGGCTCTGTTGCCTCAATAGAGCGTGACTCACAAGATACGCAAAGTGGTGTGAGGTTTAATTTCGATGAACAGCCTCCTGCTAATAGGGGCCCCGAAGTAGTCCAAGTGGTTACTCAGGTACTGGGTAGAGGCGTAAAAGAGATTGTTAGATTTGTTGCTGGAACATTTCTTGTTCTTGCCTCTATAGCACTTTTTTGTGAGTTGGCTTTGCTGTTGGTGTTGGTGTTGCCTATAACGTCTATCAATCTGCTCTCGATAGGCTCATTCTTTATACTTCCTATAATAACAGTGATATTATTTACACTACTTATTTGCTCGCTTTTGTATAGGTTAAGAGCGATGAAAAAAAACTTCTTTACCAGTGGTTGGCTTTCGCTTGTGCTTTTTGTAGGAGTTATATTGACAAGTACCCTGTGTATTGTGCGCATCGTAGATAGAGGTGTCGAATCTACGTTTATTGATAGCGATACCATAGATGCGTTCTACACTACCGAAGCAAAACACCTTGTAATCAAAATTGAAAATGCTCAAGGAGTGGTGCCATCTTTAACAAAAGAACAGAAGTTTTATAGAGATGTTCATGATTCTGAAATTGCAAATTTTCTCGATTTTGATAAATTCTCTGAGGTGTATATGCGTGTAGATACGCGTATTTATGATGATAAGGATGTTCAAGGAATTAAGGTAAGGATAAGACGTAAGGCGCAAGCAGATTCTATGTTTGAGCTACAAGAAAAATATCGCGCTCTAACTCCAGATGTTAAGCTAGTAGGTGATACGCTTTATATTCAAAAATACTTGAAATTACAGGTGCCAAATAATTATAGATACGCCGACTCTGATGTTACGGTAATTTTGCCAAGTCATATGTCTTATGATATAGTTAGAGATTAATATCTCTTGTAAGTAAACATCTCTGATGAGGGTGTTGCATTTTATATGCAGCACCCTCATTTCATATCACAATTTTGCTTTTTTGCAAAATTGTCTACCTTTTTTTGTTTTTGTGAACTTTAAATTATTGAGTGTCAAGATGTACTATTGTTGTAGATTGTCCACCTATTTTTTTTGTTCACACTTACAGAATGCACTACCTTTGTATTGTTGTTGAAAATTAATATTAGTTATTGTTACTAAATTTATCCGCTACTATTTATTGTAATGAGTGTACTATTTTGTGACATTGATATTTAGTTTGCTAATATATTATTACGTCATTCTCAATGCCTATTTGTGGCAATGATAACTGCTGTTTTGTGACATTTTTTTTCAAAAAAAATGAAAAATTAATTTGGTTGTCAATTAATAATTTAGTACATTTGCAATGTAGAGGCAGAAAAATTCTTAGAAAACTAAAAACAAATAGAAAAAATATGAAATTTGTCTTAAAATTACTAGCTATTTTGATGATGCTTTTGGGGTGGAGAGACTCCTTAGCCCAGAACGTAGACTATCGCCATCTCTCCCTATCCCTTGATGAGGTGATTAATCTAGCCCATACTCAGTCAACTGATGCTTTGATTGCTAAGCACAATTTTCAATCAAGCTATTGGGAGTATCGTTCCTACAAAGCCTCACTGCTTCCAGATGTCAACCTTAATGGCAATATTGCTAATTTTAATCGATCTATATCCTCTGTTCAAGATGCAGAGACTGGAGCAATCAACTACATCGAGAACTACAACCTTAGAAACTCTATTGGCTTGTCTATAGACCAAAACATTGCTCTAACTGGAGGTACTATATCACTCTATTCCGATATAGAGAGACTTGATCAATTTTCGAACTCCCAAAATCCAGTGTTATATTACTCTCAACCAATATCATTGAGATATTCTCAACCAATTGGAGGATATAATGACTTTAAGTGGCTAAAAAAGATTGAACCAAAAAAATATGAGCTCTCTAGACGAGAGTTTGTCGAGAGTATGGAGGATATTACAATCTATGCCGTATCTCTATTCTTCGAGAATATTATCCAACAAAATGCTGTCGAGGTGGCTCGTAAAAACTACCAAAACACCAATACACTATATAATATAGCAAAACAAAGATTTGAGTTGGGAACAATCACTAAAAACGATATATTACAACTTGAATTGAGATTGCTTAACGATAGTATGGCTATCCAAACACTTGAAATTGATCATTCTCTTAGTAAATTCAAACTCAAAAATTACCTAGGACTCTACAACCTTGAGGAGTTTTATCTTGAATCACCTTCATCAATTCCAGATATTACAATTGAATACCAGTCAGTCTTAGGCTTGTGGGAGGAAAACTCTTCGTTTGAGCTGAATAATCAAATATTGCTTTTGCAGGCAGATAGTGAGATTGCTCGTCAGAAAGGAACTGGTGGTATTGAAGTTGGTCTGTCGGCAACAGTGGGATTTTCACAAGCTGGCCCTACAATTTCTAGCGCATTTTCAGATCTCAACGACCAAGAGGTGGTAGGTATCACGCTCACTGTTCCAATCCTTGATTGGGGGCAGCGCAAAGGTAGAATACAGATGGCTCGCTCTCAGCGTCAGGTGATTGATGCTCAAATAACCAAGAATAGAGATGATCAGATACAAGACATTTCAATTATGGTTATGCGCTTTAATGCTCAAAAGCGTGTGTGCTCGATCTCGCAGAATGCAAATGAGATTGCCGATGAGCGATATTCTATCGTAATGGAGCGTTTCAAAAATGGTAATATATCTGTAACAGATGCAAATCAAGCCCAAGAGGAACAAGATTCTGCAAATAAGCAATTCCTCCAGGATTTGAAGAATTTTTGGGTCTACTACTTCAATATCCGCCGTATAACGCTATACGATTATCAAAATCAAAAAAATATCGTTAATGCAATTGACGAATCAACATTTAATTAATAGTACTCAAACAAGCTAACACTATAACAATATGAAAAAAATTATACTAATCTCAATAGTTGCAGCTCTATCTGCAATTGGCTGTAAGAATCAAGAGCAAACAAAAACAGATGATGAGGCTCTAAAGCTTCAAAAATCTGAGTATCAAGTTGAGCGTAACCTTGTAGATACCATAATTCTAAAGCGCGAGGTGTTCCATCGAGAACTTTTAAGCAATGGAAAACTCTCAGCAAGACAAAAAAGCAATCTAAGGTTTGGTTCGCAAGGTAAGATAGTTGAGCTGAATGTAATCAATGGACAAAAGGTCGCACAGGGCGATGTGATAGCACGACTTGAGGATAAGGATCTTAAACTGCAACTTAATAGTGCGTCGACTGCCCTAAAGAAGGCCGATATTGATATGAAGGATTATCTTATTGGTCAAGGTTATAGCCTTGATGATATGGATCAAATACCATCTTCGGTAATCGAAACAGCTCAAGTTCGCTCAGGCTATGCTTCGGCCAAGGGTGATATTCAGAGAATTGAGCACGAGTTGAGTCAACGAGTTCTTGTAGCCCCCTTCTCGGGAGTTATTGCAAATTTGGAGCAAACTATCAATGAGATGACAACAGATAAATTCTGTACTATTATCAACGACGAATATTTCGAAGTGAAGTTTCCAGTGTTGGAGAGCGAGATAAGTATGATTGCTGTTGGCGATGAGGTAAACATTATTCCTTTTTATGAAAATAATGTTTCTTATAGAGCTAAACTTGTGGGAATCAACCCAGTTGTGGATGATAATGGCTTGATGCAGGCTACTGCTCAACTAAAGAATAGCGGTCAACTATATGAGGGTATGAACGTTAAAGTGATGGTTGAGAAACCTATTCCAAATAAAT
>CAYJOF010000048.1:0-9479 GCA_964371765.1 uncultured Rikenellaceae bacterium | reverse complement strand
CTTTGTCGTTAGGGTCTATCCTCAATGAGTTTTTGTATGCATCAATTGCTTGGTCATAATCTTTCATCTGGAACATAGTATTTCCAAGATTATATAGCGCCGAGGGTAGGTGTTCAGTATTTGTAGAATCCTGAAGTATGCTGACAGACATTCCTGCCGCCTTGTCAAATTTATTCTGTTTGTAGAGCGTATTAGCAATATTGTACTTTGCAGCATAGGATAACGAATCCTTCTCTAGGGCTCTTAAATACTCAATTTCAGCATCGGTGAAATTTCCAGTAGTATATTGAGTATTGCCCTTACGTATATGCTTTCTTTCGCTCTGAGCATAGGATGTAGTCGTCAGAAGAGTCATTATGACTATCAGTACTACACTAATATTTATCTTAATTCTCATCTTTGTTACTGTTTTTTGTCTGTTCAACATCAAGCTCAATAGCTTGTGTCCTCTCGATGAATTCTATCGCTTGCTCATAACTTTGCTGGCAATCCGTAGGACTTGGGGCAAGTTTTGCAAACTTAACCAAATCAGAGAGGGATAAAATTTCACTCAACTCAGCTGTCTGCTTTTGAGATATACCAGTTGTGGCAATATCTTGCATAATCTCATCGGTAGTCATCTCTAGGGCAGTGAAGTTGTATCTGCGCTCTAGGTATTGGCGAAGCACATCTGACAACCCAGAGTAGTATATCTTATGTTTTCCTTCGTCCCAAAGTTTTAGAGAATAGATCTTCTCTAGCTCCTCTTTTGCCCAGATATGAGGTGCGGTATTGATTTTTTGTTGTGCTACAAATTCCGCTTTGCGTTTACGCCATTGGATATAAGCATAAATTGCACCTGCCAATAAAAGCAAGCCCAAAAGCCCTATAAAGACCAAATCCTTAATCTCATTAAAAGTTAGAGGTGTGTCGATTGGGGCGGTTATATCTACAATTTTGTGCTTAGTTGAGTCAATTAAGAATGTGTTTACGTGTAGGTATATCGAATCTTGCGAGAAGATAGTATCTACAATGTTTTTATCCATTCTAAGTATTGGAAACTTACCAATGTTGTAACTTCCTGCATCGAAACTTGTCACTAAATAATCTCTCTTTAGAGAGACACGTCGCCCTTCACTACTTAGCGTATCAACTCCTCCAGCACCCAGTATTTCAATGACTTCACCAAATCCTCCCTCAAAATTAGGAAACTCGGTAGCAGTCATTATATCCTTATCGACAATAACCCTTAAAAAGAGTTGATCGCCAATCATTATGCTGTCCTTAGTGAAAAACGCCTTTACGCTTATCTCGTCTTGATTCTGCTGCTGAGCAGATAAAGTCTCTTGAGAGGATAATAGTAGCGTGAATGTGGCTAAAAAAAATAAAATTACTCTATACATAAGCTATCTCTGCTTGAATAGTCTAATTAGTGGTTTAACGTAGTCCTCCGAGGTGCTTATTGAGACATTGTCTATTTTGTACCTCATAAGTGTAGTGTCGAGAATAAAATTTAGCTCCTGCCACTGGCGAGAGTAGTTCTCTCTAACACTTTTAGATGATGTGTCAACCCATAAGCTTTGACCGCTCTCGGCGTCCTGAAAGTTGACGGCACCCACATTGGGCATATCTTTCTCTCGTTGGTCGTAAAGTCTTATTGCGACAATATCGTGACGCTTAGAAGCAAGCCTTAACTCCGAGTCAAAGCGTGCCTGCTTTGCCTGGGTATCTACATCCATAAAATCGGATAGGATAAACGTTGTAGCCCTCTTTTTGTGCACGTTTGAAAGAAATTTGATTGCTTGTCCAATATCGGTTCGAGTGCTCTCAGGTTGGAAATCTAGTAACTCTCTAATGATTCTAAGAATATGAGTTCTACCACTTTTGGGGGGTATATACTTCTCAATCTTATCACTAAAGAAGATACAACCAATCTTGTCATTGTTTTGTGCAGCCGAGAAAGCCAGCACTGCAGATAGCTCGGCTGCCAAATCTCTTTTTAGGAGTTGAGATGTTCCAAAAAGTCTTGAACCACTAACGTCAATCATTAACATCATCGTAAGCTCTCTCTCCTCCTCATAGGTTTTGATATGAGCTTTATTTGCTCGTGCCGTAACATTCCAGTCTATATCTCGAATATCATCACCGTATCGGTACTCTCGAACTTCGCTAAAGGACATACCACGCCCCTTGAACGCAGAGTGGTAACGTCCAGCAAAAATCTCGTTTGAGAGACCTTTTGTCTTGATTTCGATTTTTCGAACCTTTGATATTAAATCTTTCTCACTCATATTGGATTCTTAGATTAAGGAACCTCTACTGCATTAAGTATCTCTGTGATAATATCTTCAGAGGAGATGTTCTCTGCCTCTGCCTCGTATGTGAGTCCAATACGGTGGCGTAGAACGTCGTAGCACACTGCTCTTACGTCCTCTGGTATAACATAACCGCGACGTTTGATAAACGCATAAGCCTTAGCCGCCTTAGCAAGTGATATACTTGCACGAGGTGAGCCTCCATAGCTAATCAATCCCTTTATTGCTTCCAGTCCATAATCTTGCGGAGAACGTGTGGCAAAGATAATATCGATTATGTATCTCTCGATTTTCTCATCCATATATACCTCGCTTACAACCTCTCTAGCTCTTACGATATCCTCAGGTGAGATTACCTTGCTTGGTTTTTGAGCTTTATCTCCTAGTAGATTTTGACGAATAATCAATTTCTCCTCCTCTTTCTTTGGATATGTAATTTTTGCCTTTAGCATAAAACGGTCAACCTGCGCCTCAGGCAGAGGATATGTTCCCTCCTGCTCTAGTGGGTTCTGGGTAGCTAGAACCAAAAAAGGTTGAGGTAGGGGATAGGTCTGATCTCCAATAGTGACTTGTCTCTCTTGCATTGCCTCAAGTAGTGCACTCTGTACCTTTGCAGGAGATCGGTTAATTTCGTCGGCCAATATAAAGTTTGCAAATATTGGTCCTCTCTTCACCATAAACTCCTCGCTCTTCTGGCTATATATCATCGTACCTAAAAGGTCAGCAGGAAGTAGGTCGGGGGTAAATTGGATACGGGAAAATTTTGCATCAACTGCCTGAGCAAGTGTTGTAATTGCAAGTGTTTTTGCCAAACCTGGCACACCCTCCAAAAGAATATGCCCATTCGATAGAAGCCCAATCATTAAAGTGTCTACAAGATTGCGCTGCCCAACGATTACTTTTCCCATTTCCATCGACAAAATATCAAGAAATTGGCTTTCTCGCTGGATTTTTCCGTTAAGTTCTCTAATATTTACCTCGGTCATACTAAATTTTATTTAATTATTTTTTTTGTTCTAACACTATAAACAAATTTATTGCCAATTTTATTGTGTAATGTGTACTGAAATTATAATAACAAATCATATCCACTTTGTAGGTTTCTATTCTTTGCTCTTTATTAGTTTTTGGTAATCCTTACACCACTGACTTATGCCACATTCCTCGCATTTTGGACTCCTAGCTGTACATACATACCTGCCGTGGAGAATTAACCAATGATGAGCAATAGGCAGTAGTTGTTCAGGGAAGTATTTGATTAACTGCATCTCACACTCTAAAGGATTTTTTGCACCTTTGGTAAGACCTATTCGTGCCGAGACCCTAAAGACGTGTGTATCAACAGCCATTGCAGGGATGTTGAAAATTACGGATAGAATTACGTTTGCGGTTTTACGTCCCACGCCTGCCAAATTTTCAAGATGTTCTCTCTGCGACGGTACCTCTCCATCGTGCCTTTCTATTAGTTGATTGGCTAATATATGTAGATTTCTCGCCTTGTTGTTTGGGAAAGATATGCTCTTTATGTATTCGAAAATTTCCTCCTCGTTGCGGCGAGCCATCACCTGCGGAGTAGGCATAGCCTTAAATAGGTCTGGAGTGACCATATTGACCCTCTTATCGGTACATTGTGCCGATAGGACAACTGCCACAAGCAGCTCAAACGGAGTTTGATAGTGCAGCTCTGTCTCTGCAACAGGCATATTCTCACTAAACCAAGCTATTATCCCCTCATACCTCTGTTTTATTCTCATACCGTGATGAATCCTCCAAGTAAAACAATCATATACACAATATAAGCAAGAATAAACATAATTCCATCTTGATAGTAAATCTTAAATCGCCCCAAGATGAACATTCCTGCAAAAAGAAGCAGAGAAGAGAGTAGTACATAGCCCATATCAAATGGAGTAATTGCACCCAAAGATAGGGGATGTATAAGAGATGATACCCCCAATACGAAAAGTATGTTGAAGATATTTGACCCAATTATATTGCCAATTGCCATTTGAGTGTTTCCTTTGCGTGCGGCAACTATCGTTGTTGCCAACTCAGGAAGCGAAGTTCCTCCCGCCATCAGTACAATCGCAACGATATGTTCACTCGCACCAAGTGCAAGAGCCAGTTCAATAGCATTATCCACAAACAATCGTCCTCCGATAATAAGTGCACCTAAACCTCCAAGGATTGCTAACCAAGCTTTCCATACAGGAGTTGTGTCTTGTCGTTTTTCTCGATTGCCGTAGCGTTTTGCAAGCTGTAAAGTATATATCAGAAAGATAATAAACATTAGGACTAGTATCGCACCATCTATCCTCGAAATTTGGCTTGTTGGTGCCCCACTAAGAAATGTGTCACAACCAAGCACAAACATAAGTAGCGAGGCTACGATTACAAATGGTACGTCGCGAGTGATGTTGCCTCTGCTGACTCTAATAGTTGAGAAAAGAGATGCTACACCAAGAATAATTAGAGAGTTGAATAGGTTTGAGCCTACCACATTGCCAATCGCTACATCTCCCTTTCCCTCAAGAGAGGATACCACACTCACCACAAATTCGGGTGCAGAGGTGCCTATCGAGACAATTGTAAGTCCAATTACAATTTCTGGGATATTGAATTTGCGAGCAACAGAAGCTGCCCCATCTGTCAGAAAATCTGCCCCTTTTAGTATCAATACTAATCCTAAAATGAGCAGTAAAATAGTTAGAACCATTACCTCAATCCGCTATTTTTGATGTTTTCGACAATTAGATCTACAAGTAGAGTACGAGCCTCTACCGAAGCCCAAGCAATATGTGGAGTCGCCACCAACTTACCCTTGTTGATAAGTTTAAGGTAGGGAGAATCCACTAGCATTGGCTCTTTTGTAAATACATCGATACCTGCACCTGCAATTTTGCCTTCGTCGAGAATCTGTACCAAATCTTCTTCGTTTATGATTCCTCCACGCCCAAGATTTAATATCAGAGCATTTTGCTTCATTTGCGATAGTTTTGCGTAGTCGAAAAGATTGTTTGTTTTGTCGTTTAGAGGTGCGTGAATTGAGATTACATCGCAACTCTCCAAAAGCTCCTGCATCTCAACTCGCTTATATTGAGCGTTGTTATTTGCTCCAGAGGTTGAGTAGTATACAACCTCCGCTCCAAATGCTTCGGCAATCTGTGCTACCTTACCTCCAATTGCTCCAAGTCCTACGATACCAAATCTTTTGCCCGAAAGCTCCCAAAACTGAGGAGTTAGAAGGGTAAATGATTGTCCTTTAGAGTAATCCCCACTCTGGATAAATGTGTTGTAGGTTGAGGTGTGGCACATAAGCTCCATCAAAAGAGCAAAAGTGATCTGTACTACACTATTGGTTGAGTATCCAGCAACATTTTTTACAGGGATATTTAGCCTTTGAGCTGCCTCTAGGTCGATGTTGTTAGTACCTGTTGCAGCTACACAAATCAATTTTAGCTTAGGGCAATTCTCCATTATCTGCTTGTCGATAACAACTTTGTTTGTTATCACTACATCGGCATCTGCTACTCTTTGAGCAGTTTGCTCAGAAGATGTGTAGTCGTATGCCTGATACTGTCCAAATGCTTTAAATTTCTCTATGTTAGGTAGATTACCCACCGTTGCTTGATCTAGAAATACTATTTTCATAACTCTATTTTATTTTTTTAATTATTTACAATTGATGCTGGATATTGGTACACTTTAAGCCCAAATAGAGGCATAATAGAAATGACGTGATCGAAAATATCCGCCTGAACACCCTCGTAAGGAACCCAATTTTTATTACTTGAGAAACAATAGATCTGAAGTGGGATGCCTGCTGGAGTTGGTTCTAGTTGGCGAACCATATGTGTCATACTAGTGTTGATGTTCTGGTTGCTTGAGATCCAAATATTTAGGTAATTTCTAAATAATCCCAAGTTAGTTAAATGAACAGTGTCGATAATGTGCATATTTTGACTAGGTTCTAACTCATTGAGGATGTGCTCAATGTATGGGTTAAGAATTGTAGATTCTTTGAATTTTGTAATGTCTTCATCGCTTAGAAATCTCACACTATCCATATCGATATTTATGCTTCGCTTGATACGCCTACCTCCGCCTTCCTCCATCGATCGCCAGTTTACAAATGGCTCAGAGACAAGCTTGTATGCGGGCAAAAGGGTGATGGTTCTGTCCCAGTTTAGAACTGTAATTGTGTAGAGAGATATATCAATAACGTTGCCATCTGCCGAGTTGTCTTGAGTTACTATCCAATCTCCAATTTTCACCATCTGGTTTGTGATAATTTGAATACCTGCGATAAAACTTATTATGGTATCCTTAAAGATCAACATTACAACAGCAGCGAACGCTCCCAGTCCAAGAAGTATAGAACTTAGCGACTTATCTATCACAATTCCTACAATCACGATTATTGTAAGGGTAGTGATAATGACGTTTATTGCTTGAATTATACTCTTCAGAGGACGTTGCTTAGCGACGTTGTAGGTTTCGTATACGGAGTTGAGAGCTTGAAGAAAGCTAATGACTATCAAGGCCACCACTATTGATAGAGCAATATTAATTGCCTTATCGATAACCCACATATATTCCCACTCTGGAACGATCGAGAGGATTTTGAAAATCATTACAGGTATGAGGTACGAAAGTCGGCGGAAGAAAGATGCGTCAAGTAGAATGTCGTCCCATTTTACTTTGGTCTTCCTTGTTGCTTTTACGATAATCCTATACACATACCTACGAGCAATGTATAGACCTGCCCAACTAAGAATTAGACCTATACCAAACACAATTAGTAGATCTAGGATAGGAGTATCACGCAGTCCTTCCTCAATTCCTATTTTTTTGAATAAATCTGTTATTCCCATACTATCCCCTCTCCTAAATGGGTTTTAATTAACTCGATAAATCTCTCTTGCTCCTCGGCAAAAGATATATGTCCCGAATTTTGCATAAAGTATGAGTGAGCCTTTGGTAAGTTTTGGGCTAGCTGTTGAGCATACTCTAGTGGTATCAGCTCGTCGTACTCCCCCCAGAAACATATTATAGGTAGTGAACACTCCTTAGCCCACTGTGTCATATCCTCTCTTGCAGCAATTCCGTTTAAGATTGCAATCATTCCCTCCTCTTCTGTAATAAATGCTTGATCTTCTAGGTTCATAAGAAGTTCGTACATCTTCTTGCGATTCTGTTTTGCAACCACTTGTTTCTGTCCAACGGCAATAAGCATATCCTTCTTTCCAGCCTCGATAAGAGCGATCTCCTTGTTACGCGACTCAGCTCGCTTGGGAGTATCTCCCTCGAATATGGAGTGAATCATAATTAAACCTTGGCACCTATCAGTGTATTTTTGCGCAAATTTTGTTGCAACATATCCCCCCATCGAATGACCTGCCACCCAGCACTTATCTACCTCTAGCTGATCAAGAACATCGTTTAGGACATCTGCTAGAAATTCCATTGAGTGTACTTTTCCAACAACAGAAGAGATGCCGTGACCAGGTAGATCTATCGCAATGATTCTATAACTCTGTTTTAGTATGTTAATTATATCATCGAATACCTCCAGACTCTCTAGGTAGCCGTGAAGTAATATCAATACCTTCTCACCTCGTTGACTATCGAAACACCTAAGTGCTGCGCCATTTGCAATCAAAAATCTCTCCATAATTATATATTTATCTCTCCTGTGAATACTCTCTGTGCTTCACCTTCGAGGTGAATGTTCTCAAAACCTTTTCCGTGGTTTTGGAAATGAATTTTTAACTCTCCACCTTTGACCGTGACGGCGATAGGTGAGTGGTAACGGTTAAGTTTAACAGCGGTTGCCAGGGCTGCTGCCGTAGCACCAGTTCCACACGCTAGAGTTTCATTCTCTACTCCTCGTTCGTATGTTCTAACCAAAATATGCGCAGAGTTAATAATCTCTACAAAATTTGCATTTGTCCCTCTCAGTACGCTAAACTGTTTGCTGTATCTAATTTTTGCTCCTCTGTGGATAATGTCAACGCAATCCACACACTCAACAAACTCGATATAGTGGTTTACTCCGCTGTTTGTGAAGTAGCTCTTTGAGTCAATCTCTTGGATCTCTTCCACGTCTATCATCTTTACCTTTACAATGGCTTGCTCTCCATTAGTTGAGGTTATTTGAGCAGAGTGTAATCCGTCTAATGCTCTGAAGGTTAGGTTGTTGGTGTCGATTCCTAGGTGGTGAGCAAAAAGCACAATGCAGCGGCTGCCATTTCCACACATACCCACCTGTGAACCATCGGGATTGAAGTATCTCATATAGAACTTAGATTGAGAATCCTCTTCAAGAAGGATAACCCCATCGCTGCCAATACCAAAACGGCGATCACAAAGGTGCTGAATTATCGCCTCGCTCCACTCAAAGGAGTTGCTACGATTGTCGATTAGTATGAAATCGTTTCCTGCACCTTGGTACTTATGAAATTTAATTGTCTGCATAAAAACTCTGATTAACCCACAAATTTACGGAACTTTTACTAACTTTGCAAATAAAAAAATGAGCGAGAAGGATTATAACCCAAATATGCACACTTTGGAGCATATATTGAATGGTACAATATCAAAAATGTTTGGTTGTGGTAGAGCATTTAGCACCCACGTTGAGCGCAAAAAGAGCAAGATCGATTATAGATTCGATCGTAACCTAACGCCCCAAGAGGTGGAGAATCTTCAGCAGCGTGTAAACGATATAGTCTTGCAAGATATAGAAGTTACTGAGCAGATGATGCCTATGGAGGAGGCAAAAGAACTTTTTGATCTATCTCGACTACCTCAGGGAGTAGAGGGAGATTTGCGAGTTATTAGAGTAGGGGAGTATGATAGCTGCCCTTGCATTGGTAATCACGTAGGGCGTACAAGTGAAATAGGGGGGACTTTAAAAATTATATCAACTGATCATAATCCTGAGACTGGGGTTATGAGGGTTCGTTTTAAGATAAACAAAGAGTAAAATTTGCTTGGCTTAGCGTCTTGCACTGCATTTTCGCCACATCCTCTAGAACCGCAATGCTCACATACCTCTAGTATGCTCCGCTTGCGAACCTATACGATGCCTCGAAACTACAGCACAATACATCTAAGCAGGTTGATTTTTAGCGTCTTGCACTGCATTTTCGCCACATCCTCTAGAACCGCAATGCTCACATA
>CAYJOF010000047.1:0-9519 GCA_964371765.1 uncultured Rikenellaceae bacterium | reverse complement strand
CTTTTAATTCTTACAATGGGTTTACCACTGCTATCGAAAAACATATCTGGGCTAGTAGGTTTGCAGAACATCATATCGTCATTGGCATACAAGTAGTGCTCGCTAAGTCCCGGTATTTTTACTATATTCCACTCGATTGCAGTTGAGTTGAAGGTAGGAAGAGCCTCTTTAGGCATAATCTGAGAATGATCTATAATAGAGATTTTGGGATTATTTACATCCAGCCACTTTGGCGTCTGCCCATCGCTTACTATATAGATATGGTTGATCCAAGGAGCATAGATTTCAACTGAACGCAAAGAGTACATCAGCTCATCGTTATCGAAATAACGACAAGCTGAAGCAACCTCTTTATTTGCACCAGAAAGTGAGCCATCGTAGGTGGATTTTTTGGCAATCCACTCAGGATCACTTCCATCTACCCACAGATAGACCAAGTCTATTTTAAAATCTCGCATAAGAATCAATTAGAAACAAGAATCTAGCCACATATAGATTATGGCTTATTTGAGTTAATTATCCTTCCCTAAAAAAGACATTAACTACACGATGTTCCTTTAAAACTAAATATTAGCCAATAATAGCTTCAATACCTGGCAGTTTTGCACCCTCCAAGTACTCCAGAAGCGCACCTCCACCAGTAGAATTATAGCTAACCTGGTCTGTATATCCTAGTTTAGTAATACAAGCAACTGAGTCACCGCCACCAATCAAGGAGTATGCACCATTGGCAGTCGCCTCAACAATAGCTTTAGCAACAGCCTTTGAACCTCCTGCAAAGTTATCAAACTCGAACACACCCATAGGTCCATTCCAAAGGATGGTTTTACAGTCTGCTATAGCAGCAGCAAAATCCTCACTAGCCTCTGGTCCAATATCTAGTCCCATATAATCTTCTGCTACTGCACCAGCTGGGAATATCTCTTGTTGTGTGTCATTGCTAAACTCTTTTCCACAAAGAGCATCTTTGGCTAGATATAGCTCAACGCCTAGCTCCTGGGCTTTTTTGATAATTCTCAAAGCAGTATCAAATTGATCTGGCTCACATAGTGACTTACCGATCTTTCCACCTTGAGCTGCTTCAATTGTGAACATCATTCCACCACCTATTATCATTTTATCAACCTTCTCAAGCAATTTTTCGATAATAGTGATCTTAGACGACACTTTTGAGCCACCTACAATTGCAATGTATGGTTTTTGAGGAGTCTCCATAACAGATTTAGCAGCCTGAAGTTCATTTGCTATCACATAGCCAAACATTTTATCCTGCGGAAAGAATTTAGCAATTACTGCCGTAGAGGCGTGCGCACGGTGCGCAGTGCCAAATGCGTCGTTGATATAACAATCTGCATAAGAGGCTAATTTTTGAGCGAAATTCTCATCGCCTGATTTTTCCTCTTTATAGAATCTAAGGTTTTCAAGCAGAACTATATCGCCCATTTTCATCTCACGACACATCTTAGCTGCTTGATCGCCCATACAATCTCCTGCGAACATTACACTCTGCCCGTAGAACTGCTCCAAGGTTGGGATTATGTTTTGTAGAGAGTACTTCTGCTCTACTCCATTTTTTGGACGTCCCAAATGGCTCATCAAGATTACCGCTCCACCGCTGCTAATCACTTTTTTAATTGTAGCTACAGTAGCACGTATACGAGTTGTATCTGTCACATTGAAATTTTCATCCAAAGGAACATTAACGTCAACACGGATGATCGCTCTTTTTCCAGCGAAATTGTAATTGTCAATTCTATTCATATATTTTCTATATTTTATTTCTTGCAAAAATATCTCTTTTTTTTCTAATCTCAAAAACTTATCTTTGCAAAATGAAAATGGAGTACAACAATCGAGGCATAATTCTTCACTCAAGCCCCTATGGCGAGAATGGGCTTATTGTCTATATGTTCACTCAGAGCAGAGGTAGAATGAGTTATTTTCTACGAACGGCCAAGAATGGAAAACTAACAATTGGTTCTAATCGTGTTGTACTACAACCATTCAGTTCTCTAGACTTCATTGAAAGTGTCTCATCAGATCAGAGCCAAATAAGAATCAAGGAGGCTCATCGTTCGATTATCAACAGCTCAACCATTTTCGATATTAGAAAATCTACCATCTCTCTATTTCTTGCAGAGTTCATATATAGAGTGGTAAAGGAGGAGTCGCCAAACGAACAACTATTTGAATTTATCTACAACTCCATTGCAATTTTAGACACAATGGACGAAGGGGTGTCAAATTTCCATCTGTTTTTCCTAGCAAAAATGACTCAACACATAGGATTTTTCCCCCAAACCAACTGGCAAGAGGGGAGTTATTTTGATATTGCACTAGGTAGATTCACTCTCACTCGTCCCTTAAATCACTCACACGTAGAGCCAGATCTTGCCGCTATCTTATACAATATCCTAACAATCAGCATCTCTGATTTGAAAAACATAAAAATTGTTCGCAGCCAAAGAGTAGAAATAATTCGTGCGCTGATAGCCTATTACGAACATCACAATGGCACACGTTATAAAATAGCATCACTTGAGATGATGGGGGAACTTTTCTAAAGGAGAGCATTACGCAAATTTTTCACATTACCGAGAAAATTTGTTGTCTATTCCCAGAAAATTGGTATCTTTGTAGTTGGACTTATAGTAAAATTTAAATCACATATAATATGTTAGTAAAAGAGTTGGTTAATCCTGCATCAATAGCAGTGATAGGCGGTTCTGACGAGATCGCTAAGCCGGGAGGAAAGATTGTAAAGAATATCCTAGATCACAACTACAAAGGGGAACTCTACATCGTGAATCCTAAGCAGGATATGATTCAAGGCATCAAAACTCACAATAGCGTTGAGCTATTGCCTCAGGTTGATTTAGCTATTTTAGCTATCTCTGCAAAGTTTTGTTTGCACACTGTAGAGGTCTTAGCCAAAGAAAAAGGAACAAAAGCATTTATTATCATCTCAGCTGGATTCTCCGAAGAGAGTTCTCAAGGAGCTGAGATTGAGAAAAAGATTGTAGATATTGTAAATTCGGTTGGAGGCAATCTAATTGGTCCGAACTGTGTTGGTGTTATTACCACACACCACGCAGGATGCTTCACCACACCAATACCATCACTAGACCCTAAGGGAGTAGATTTTGTTACTGGATCTGGAGCAACTGCCGTATTTATTATGGAGTATGCTATGCAAATTGGCTTAAAGTTTGCCTCGCTCTACTCGGTTGGAAACTCAGCGCAGATGGGCGTAGAGGAGGTGATCAAGTCGATGGACGAAGAGTATGTTCACGGAGTAAGTTCCCCTGTGAAGATGCTGTATATGGAGTCAATCAAGAAGCCCGAGATGCTACTAAAACACTCTCGCTCGCTAATAAGTAAGGGCGCAAGAATAGCAGCCATTAAATCTGGACACTCTGAGGCAGGAAGTCGTGCCGCTAGCTCTCACACTGGCGCAATTGCTTCATCCGATATTGCTGTCGATGCTCTATTCAAAAAAGCTGGAATTGTTCGTTGTCAATCTCGACAAGAGTTAATTACAGTGGCTGCAGTGATGTCACTTCCTCAAACCAATGGCAAGAATATCGCAATCATCACTCACGCTGGAGGTCCAGCAGTTATGCTCACAGATGTATTATCAAACGGAGGTTTGAACATTCCTAAAATTGAGGGCAAAAATGCTGACTCACTACTAGAGAAACTATACGCAGGCTCGTCGGTGGGCAATCCTATAGATTTTCTAGCAACAGGAACAGCCCAGCAGCTTGGGCATATTATCGATGCTTGCAACAATGATTTTGATAACATTGATGCAATGGCAGTAATATTTGGTAGCCCCGGCCTATTCCCTATCGACGATGTACTAGAGACAATAGCTCAGAGGCTCAAAACAACAAAGAAACCCATCTACCTTACCCTCCCTTCAGTAGTCAACACCCAAAGAGAGCTAGCTGAATTTAGAGACAAGGGCAATATATTCTTCCCCGACGAGAGTATCTTTGGTGCAGCTCTAACAAAGGTAAAGAGCAGCCAAAAACCATGCAACGTACCTACCGATATAACCATCGATCGAAAAAGCATAAGGGAAGTTATAGACCGAAGTCCAGATGGCTATCTTGGAGCTAAGGAGGTGAACACTCTACTAGTTGCCGCAGGTATACCTGTGGTTAAAGAGATAGTAACCAGCTCTGTGGACGAGGCAGTGGCACAAGCCGACGCGATGGGCTACCCAGTGGTTATGAAGGTCGTCGGACCTGTCCACAAGTCGGATGTTGGAGGGGTCTCGCTTGGAGTTAAGGATAGTAAAACTGTAAGGTCGGAATTTGAGCGAATGATCAAAATTCAGGACACCACAGCCATAATGATTCAACAAATGATCTCAGGCAAGGAACTTTTTGCAGGAGTAAAGCGAGAGGGAGATTTCGGTCACCTTATTATGTGTGGTATGGGAGGTATCTTTATTGAGGTTCTAAAAGATGTATCGGTTGGACTTGCGCCTCTATCAAAAGGCGAGGCAAACGAGATGATAAAATCACTAAAGAGTTATAAAATCATAGAGGGCGTAAGAGGTGAGGCACCTTTAAATGAGAGGCAATTCAGCGAGATTATCGAACGAGTATCGGCACTTGTAGAGTGTGCACCAGAGATTTATGAGATGGATCTAAATCCGCTTCTTGCAACCTCCCAGAGCGTAATTGATGTAGATGCTCGCATCTGTCTTTTGAGAGATTAGCAATTGTTAGCAGTCACAAAATAGATGATAAAATTGAGGGTGGCCACTTTACGTTGGTCACCCTCAATTTATAATATTATAATCAATCCTAAGAGTTCATCATCTTGCGCAGATTAATCAAAGCGTATCTCATTCTGCCCAGTGAGGTGTTGATACTTACGCCAGTCTGCTCCGAAATTTCCTTAAAGGACATATCTAAATAGTGGCGAAGGATTACCACCTCGCGCTGTTCTATTGGCAACTTGTCGATCAACTCACGAATTTCAACCTCGGCCTCACCTTTGACAATATCGTTTTCGATACTCTCTCCTGTTGAGAGTTGTTCCTCAATGGATAGTGTACCATTACCATCAGCCGAAAGACTTGTAAAGGGCTTACGTTGACGGAAGTGATCGATAGCTTTGTTGTGCGCAATACGCAGAGCCCAATTAATAAACTTTCCTTCGTCTGAATATTTGGATTTCAAAATCGAAGCTGATATTTTCAAGAATACCTCTTGAAAAATATCATCAGCTGCTGCATCGTCCTTAACGAGCATCATGATGTAGTTTCTTATTTTAGAACTATACCTTTCTAACAAAAGTGTGATAGCAGCATTATCGCCATTACGGTACGCAATAACGAGATCTCTATCGGGTGTTTGAACACTAAAAGATGTCATATTCCTCTCCTATTTTCTGTTTATATTATATTAGAGTATAGTTCTTCTATAGGCTTTTCGTTTTGATTTTACAGTGCAATATTAGTTATATTTTTTTAAACCACCAAATTTTTACTATAATTTTTAACTATACAATTATAGGCAAGCAATTTTTATGCAAAAATTTATCTGAATATTTTGTGCATTAATAATTTATGAGTATCTTTGTCGCCAAATTAGCCCACGAGATGGGCATATATTAACATTTAAATAAATTTCAAAGATGGCTGTAAAACTAAGACTAGCGCGTCACGGTAAGAAAGGTTATGCTTTTTATCACATTGTGGCAGCAGACAGCAGAGCACCACGTGATGGTCGCTTTATTGAAAAGGTGGGTACTTACAACCCTAACACTAATCCTGCAACAATCGAAATCAACTTCGAGAGCGCACTAAAATGGATTAACAACGGTGCAATACCTACAACAACTTGTAAAAATATCCTTTCTGACAAGGGTGTATTTATGAAGAAACACCTTTTGGGTGGTGTTAAGAAGGGTGCATTCACTATGGAAGTTGCTGAGGAGCGTTTCGCTAAATGGCTAGCTGAAAAAGAGATGAAATCTTCTAACGAAAAGACACAAATCATTGAGGACAAGAAATCTGCTAAGAAATCTGCACTAGAGGCTGAGCAGAAAGTAAAAGATGCTCGTCTAGAGGCTGCTGCTGCAAAGAAAGCTGCTCTAGAGGCTGAGGCTGCTGCTGCACTAGCTGCTGCTGCTGCTGAGCAGGCTGCAACTGAAGAGGTAGCTGAGGAAGCTGCAACTGAGGAGGTAGCTGAAGAGGCTGCTGCTGAATAATTTTCAGATTCTTACTCAATCATCAAATCTGAGGAATATGTTTAGCACGAAGGGGATAGAGCCAGTAGCAAAAATTTCAAAAACTTTTGGAATTAATGGAGAGCTCACAATTCGTCTTTATAACAACTTTCCAGATGAGATAGATTTTCAGGAACCAATGTTCATTCTCGTGAATGGACTATTGGTTCCATTTTTTTTCTCGCACTTTGCAAAACGAGGAACATCAAAAGCTACAATAATCTTCGATGATATAGATTCAGAGTACCGTGCAAGCGAGCTACTAGGCGCAGAAATTCTTTTTCACTGCCCAAAGAGTGAGCCTCAACTTGACGGAGAGCTATATATGGAGGATTTAGCAGGCTTTGAGCTTATAGACTCTCGCTCAGGGGAGAACTACAAAATAATAGAGTACATCGATAGCGAGTTCAACCCAATTTTTGAGGTTGAAGCCTCGGATGGGCAAAGCTACTTTATCCCTGCACACGACGACCTAATAGAGGAGATAGATATTCAAGGTAAGCGCTTGATAATTGAGGTACCTGAGGGAGTATTCGAAATCAATAACTAAACTATTATGGGCGCAAAAGCAATATATCCCGGTTCGTTCGACCCATTCACACAAGGACACAAGGAGATTGTAGACAAAGCTCTTCTTATCTTCGATCACGTAGTGATTGCTATTGGCTACAACATAGCCAAAAGTGGACACTTCTCGCTTGAGAAGCGTATCGAATTAATCCAAAAGGTGTATGCCAATAATCCGCGAGTAAGTATTGTATCGTATACAGGGCTTACGAGTGTATATTGTGCTCAAAATGGAATATCACACATAATAAGAGGACTCCGCAACGGAAAGGATTTTAGCTACGAGAAAGAGATTGCTCTTGTAAACAAATCGCTGGACCACTCTATCGAGACAGTATTTCTGCTGAGTGATAGCGACAAGAGTCTCATATCCTCTAGCACAGTGAGGGAACTACTCTGTTTTGGGGCAGACCCTATGCAGTTTATGCCAAAGGAACTAACAATAGATGATCTAAAAGAATAAACATATAGCTAACAGACTGGCACACAATTTGATAATAAATTGAATGTAGTAGATTATTTCATTAATTTATCGTTAGTTTATTAGTTAAAATTAGTTAAAAGAAAGAGGCTATCTTGAAAAATATTTTTCAAGATAGCCTCTTTTGTAAGAAATATGTATCAAAATTCTGTTTTGAGACAATTTCGTTTCTATTTCTGGTAGCAAATGCTATTATTTTTGAATATTAGGTTGCTCTAAACCAAAACCTTTTATTTTATCTTCTCTCTTGAGCAGCATACTAACCACTAGAGACAGAACACCTAGTGCTGCAAACATCAACATAGGAATAGTGTAATCATATCCACCCCCCTCAAGCGCGCAATATTTATCCAACACATAGCCTATAAGCATCGGTACCCCCATTAGCCCCCAGTTTTGAATCCAGAATATCATTGCATAAGCAGTTCCTAGTTGATTCTCTGGAACAATCTTTGGCACAGATGGCCACATTGCAGATGGCACAAGTGAAAATGCAATACCAAGGGCTATAATCAACACAAGGGCGTAAATCCAGTTTGTTGTTAAAGGCAGGGCAAATAGTGTGTGAATAAATATCAACATCACCGATCCAATCATCATAATAGTTGCGCCATAGCCTTTACGGTCGTAGATTGACCCAAAGATTGGAGTAAGCAGGATAGTGCCAAAAGGCAGCAAAGAGGGAATAATACCAGCAAGTTCTTTCTCAAGACCAAAGGTATTGACCATTAGGTCTGAGGCATACTTCAAGAAAGGGAATACAGCAGAATAGAACAACACACACAAAAGCGCTACATACCAGAATCCTCTGATTGAGGCTATTGACAGAATATCCTTTACTCGGAATGGCTCCTCTGTGTCTTGTTGATCATTTTGGGCAATCTCCTTGTCATACTTCTTATCCATCACAGCAAACACAAAGAAAGATACAAGACCAATAATAAGAAGTGCAAGACCCATCAATATAGGTGCGGAAATTGAACCCGTCCACTCAACCAAGAATGGGGTAAGACCAATCGCAAGTCCTGTACCTATTCTAGCACAAGCCATCTCCAGACCCATAGCCATAGCAAGTTCCTTGCCCTTGAACCACTTTACAATAATTTTGGAAATCGTAATACCAGCGGCCTCAACTCCCACACCAAAGATTGCATAACCTAGGGATGCAAAGAGTAATTGTTTTTTCACCTCCCAACCAAAGATACTAACAGTTTGAGCTGCCATATCTGGTGAGGCTACTGCAAGATATTTAATTGCTACACCCGCAATCATCACACCAGTAGCCATAAAACCAGTAAAGCGCACGCCCATCTTATCGAGTATAATACCGCTAATGATAAGCATCAACAACACCACATTGAACCAGCCGTATGCCCCTGTAAATGAACCATACTCCATACTCGTCCAACCAAATTGCTCCTCTAGCATAGGCTTAAGAGGCGCCATAACATCGGTAATAAAATAGCCACACAGCATCAAGAATGAAACTAATATCAAAACAAACCATCTGGCACTCTTGCTATTAGCAAGAGATTTTTGTAAAGCTTCTGTCATAAAATCTTTTTTTTCGTTAATATAATTGCTGCAAGTTAATAAAAAATCGGCAAAGTTGTAGTTATTAAATTAGATACTATACAAAAAAGAGAGCAGCCCATATTGGCTGCTCTCTTGTACTATATATATAGCATATTTTATTTACTTTTTTTGATCCACTCCATAGAGTTTGTGAATATCTCAATCCAAGGAGTAATCTCGTCGTTACGTCTATCCTCTGGGTAGTAAGCCCAGTTCCAAGTGCGAATACAACGCTCTGGGTGAGGCATCATTGCCAAGTGGCGACCATCCTCAGAGCAGATAGCTGCCGCATTGTAACTACTTCCATTAGGAGAAGCAGGATACTGAGTATAGCTATATGTCATTGGGATATTATAGTTCTCCTGCGGCATAGGTAGAGAGAATTTACCCTCACCGTGCGCTATCCACACACCCAACTTAGAGCCTTCTAGAGATTTAAGCATCACAGAGTTAGTACCTGACAGAATATCTACACCCACAAAATTTGATTCAAATTTATGAGAGTCGTTATGTAACATTTTTGGCAGTTTAGAGTCTGAAGCATTTATCAAACCTAGCTCAACCATTAGCTGACAACCATTACAAACACCTAAACTCAAGGTGTCCTTACGAGCATAGAACTGATCCAATGCACGTTTTGCAGCAGG
>CAYJOF010000046.1:6751-9560 GCA_964371765.1 uncultured Rikenellaceae bacterium | reverse complement strand
TTCTCGGTTTGCGGAGAAACCTATCACATCGAATAAGTTATGATACGTGATAAAATCATATAACCTACAAGCCGTGTCACCTATCCCAATTATCACTAATTTTTCTCTACTAGACATACTACTTTCTTATTATGTTAATGATTTTATCTACATCTTTTTCATTTAGACCTTTGTATATCGGCAAGCAAATCACCGTATCGGCTAGTTTATGAGCATTTGGCAAATTATCTTTTCGAGATGATTCCAAACCTCTGTAAGTAGCAAACTCGCTGATAAGTGGATAAAAATATCTTCGCCCATAAATTTCATTTTCCTTGAGTTTAGCATACAGCTCATCTCTTGTCATCCCATACTCTTCTCGGCATACAAAAATAGGGAAATAGGCGTAGTTGTGTCTCACGTTTTCTATGGGTTCGAGACATGTGATTCCTTTCACGCTAGAGAGGGCACTTCGGTACTGCTCTGTGATCCGTTTTCTATCTGCTATGGCCACATCCACTTGCTTTAGGTTTAGCAATCCATAAGCGGCACGCATCTCGTCCATCTTGGAATTGATACCTGGTGCCACTACTTCTATTTCTCCAGCAAAACCAAAGTTTTTAAGGTAGTCTATGCGCTGCTTAGTTTTCTCATCGTGGCAAATAAGCGCACCGCCCTCGATGGTATTATATACCTTGGTAGCATGAAAACTCAGCGTTGCCATATTACCATATTCTAGAATTGACTTTCCATTAATCTCAACTCCAAATGCGTGAGCTGCATCGTAGATCACCTTCAATCCATACTTATCTGCAATATCCTGAATTCGCTCTACATCACAAGGCATTCCATAGACGTGAACAGGCATTATAGCTGTTGTCTGTGGTGTAATAGCTGCCTCTATTTTATCTGGATCTAGGTTTCCAGTGGTGGGATCAATATCAACAAACACTGGTTTTATTCCGTTCCACCAAATGGAGTGAGCAGTAGCCACAAAACTGTATGGAGTGGTAATAACCTCACCTGTTATGCGCATTGCCTGCAATGCAGTAATAAGAGGTAGTGTTCCGTTGGTAAACAAAGATAGATATGGCACCTTTAGATATTCTGCAAGAGCTTTCTCTAGCTGTTGATGATAATGTCCATTATTTGTTATCCACTTTCGACTCCATATATCTTTGAGCTGATCGTGAAACTCATCTAGATCTGGCATTAGTGGAGAGCTTACTTTTATCGTCATTGTTTTTTTAGTTTTAGTAATGATATTATTTCACTGAATTCTTCCATTTTCAGGAAATAAGCTGGCAGAGCATAAGCAAATACCCCAACGATTATACCTACCAGTAGTTGAATTAGGTACATATCTTGGAATAGTAAACTGGAACAAAAAACCACGACCCCCATAAAAAGAGACAATAGGAGCGTGGGAAATAAATCTCTCATTTGTGTCCAAAATCCTAGTTTAAGTAGTTTACTTGTGTAATGTGTGTTTATCACTAAGCTAACTAATGAAGAGAAAACACTTCCTATGATTAGATAGATAATTCCCATAGGTATGGTTATAAACAGTACTGACACCCCAATTATTTTTTTTATTATCTCTATCCTAAGAAATAAATCTGAACGCCCTTTAACCTCAAGCAGGTTAAGATTAATAGCGTGAACAGGGTACCACATCATAGCAAAGCACATTATCTGAAGATAAGGAATTGCCGCAGCCCATTTGTCTGTAAGTAGCAGTAGAATAAGGGGTTTACTAAGTGCCGCTAGACCCATCATTAAGGGAAATACTATGAAGGCCATCAAACGTAGGTATTTGCGATATACCTTCTCGAGTCGAGTATCATCGTCTTGAATGGAGCTCAATATGGGGAAAGTAACTCGCCCAAGTATACCTGTTAGGTTTGCCGAGGGGAAGGCGGCAAACTGTTTTGCTCGCGTATAATTTCCTAAATATGTGGCAGAGTATACTTTTCCTACTACAAGTGTGGTTATATTTACGAAGATATTGTTGATCAGTGCCGAGAGTAGTATTTTATGTCCATAGTTGAACATTGACTTAAACGAAGCAACTGAAAACTCAGCTTTAGGCACCCACCTCGAGAGTATCCACAGCAAACATACATTAAGGAAATTTTGCGATACAGACTGCACAACTAATGCCCAAACCCCAAATCCTGAATAGGCTAAGTATATGCCGATTAATCCTGAAACTAAGACAGATGTGATAGTGGCCTTTGCTTGACTTTTAAAATTAACTGCAATTGTAAATTTTGCACGTTGAACAACGCCCAGCGAGTTTATGAAGACATTAAGGCATAAGACCTTTGCCAAATCTTCGAGAATAGGCATTTTGTAGAAATCTGCAATATACGGAGATGATATATACAGTATTAAATAAGTTACAATTCCAACTACTATATTAAAATAGAAAGCTGTTGAGAAGTCAACCTCTTTTCGCTTATTATTTCGTATTAAGGCATTAGCAAAGCCTCCGTCTACAAATGTTTGAGCCACGACAATAAAAATCGCAAGCATCCCTACTAATCCAAATTCTTCGGGAGACAAAAGGCGAGCCAGAATCAATCCAAACAAGAATTGAACACCCTGCACTGAAAACGTCTCGAAGAAACTCCAAAATGCTCCTTTTGTTGTCTGGTGCTTTATATTAGTCATCTAGTCAAATACTTTGTAAGTGAGTCCTAATTACGCATAAACCTACACTAAGTGCAAATATATTGGTGCGGATGCTTTGCTCTTGAATCTACAATCTATCATTTAATGAAAACATCTCGACTATTCGCCTACAAGCTAATCCATCACCATAGGG
>CAYJOF010000046.1:0-6741 GCA_964371765.1 uncultured Rikenellaceae bacterium | reverse complement strand
ATCGCTTTGCTCATTTGTTGATAATAATCGTCATTATCCAACAGCGCAGACACCTCTGCTACAATTTTATTGTAGTCGGTACCGACAAGTTTTACTGTTCCTGCCTCCAGAGCCTCGGGGCGTTCGGTGGTATCTCTCATCACAAGTACTGGTGTGCCCAAGCCCGGTGCCTCTTCTTGAATACCTCCACTATCCGTTAGAATTATAGTAGATTTTTCCATAAGGTAGACAAATGGCAGATATTCTAATGGCTCAATAAAGAACATATTGCTCAAAGCAGATAAGTTATCCCCAAAAACCTCATATATAGGCTTTCTTACATTTGGATTTAGGTGCATAGGATAGACAAAATCAACTGCTGGATATTTTTCTGTTAGCGATTTAATTGCACTGCACATTGAAATAAATCCATCACCAAAATTCTCTCGACGATGACCCGTAATTAGTACAAGTTTTCGACCTTCACTCAGACGTTCAACATTATACCCTGAACCGCTTAGAGTGCGCTGAAGATTTGCTCTTAGCTCAGAGTTCTCTCTTATTTTCTCTACAACCTTATATAGGGCATCAATAACGGTATTCCCCGTTACGTGAATATTCTCCTCTTTAACGTTCTCGGCAAGAAGATTCTCTCTACTCAAAGCTGTAGGCGCAAAGTGATACCTTGCTATTCGACCTGTTATTTGTCGATTCATCTCCTCTGGCCAAGGACTGTATGTGTTATGTGTTCTGAGCCCTGCCTCGATATGCCCCACAGGTATCTGTTGGTAGAAAGCCGCCAGAGCTGCAGTTGTAGAGGTTGTTGTATCACCATGAACCAGCACAACATCAGGTTTTGATTCCAACAAAACATCACGAAGACCAAGCAAGACTCGAGATGTAACATCGTATAAATCTTGCCCCTGCTTCATAATATTTAAATCATAGTTAGGAACTATCTCAAATAAGTCGAGAACTTGGTCTAACATCTCTCGATGTTGCCCCGTAACACAAACTAGAGTCTCAAATGCCTCGGGATACATTTGAAATTCTTTCACTAGCGGAGCCATCTTTATTGCTTCGGGACGTGTCCCGAATACTAGCATTATCTTTTTCATTTTCTTACTCCACAAAAATCTATAACAATCTTATTTTCTTCACTAGAAAGCTGCTTGAACGGAGTATGGGCAACAAGGAATACTACAATATCAGCTTTCTGATAAGCCTCTTTATAATCGGTCAACTTATAAACCTTATGCTCCTTTATATTAGGTTCAACCACCATTATCTCAGCATTATTGCAACCTTGCATCACGCTGGCTACAATCTGTTTGGCAGGCGACTCACGAAGATCATCAATATCGGGCTTAAATGCTAAACCCATCATAGCCACCACTGGCATACGTCCCTGCTCGATCTCAAACCTCAACATTGCATTAGTAACCTTCTCTGCACACCAAAACGACTTATAGTTATTCGTAGTACGTGCTTGCAGAATTATCTGCGACTCCATCGGGAAATCGGCAGTAATAAAATAAGGATCTACTGCAATACAGTGACCTCCTACACCACAACCGGGTTGCAGGATATTCACACGTGGGTGTTTATTTGCCAACTCTATCAACTCCCAAACATTAATACCTGCCTTATCACAAATGAAGGACAACTCATTGGCAAAAGCAATTTGCACATCTCGAGACGAATTCTCTGTAAGTTTACACAACTCAGCTGTCTTAGCATTAGTGGCATGAAGCTCACCTGTTACAAACAGACGATAAAAAGATATTGCTTTTGCCGTCGACACCTCATCTATGCCACCTATCACTCTATCGTTATTCACTAGTTCAAAAATCACATTACCCGGCAAAACCCTCTCAGGACAGTAAGCAATACTTATCTTCCCTTTTAGTTCTGGGCGTTGTGAGAACATCAATTTTGTCATCAAATCAGTTGTACCAACTGGAGATGTTGACTCAATTACATATAAATCTCCCTCTTTAAGTAGTGGTAGTATAGTTCTTGTAGCTGCCTCAACATAGGAAATATCTGGTCGACGATCTCCTTTAAACGGTGTTGGCACTACTATAAAATAGGCATCCGCCACCTCTGGTGTTGTTGAGGCTTTTAATTGCCCAGATGCAACAACCTCCTGAAGAAGCTCCTCCATCCCTGGCTCAATAATATGCAACTCTCCTTTATTAGTTTTTTCAACTACATTAGGATTAATATCCACTCCAATAACTTCTACACCGTGCTTTGCGGCAATAATTGCGGTAGGCAGGCCAATATAGCCTAAGCCCATAAAACATGCTTTCATAATCTTGGGGTATTATATTTTGTTCATTAATAACATATAAGCAAATCTCACTAAGTGGATTTGTCTTTTTATTCTTTTGGGTTCTTTGAGTAGTCTGTATGCAAACTCTAAATTATGATCTATCCACCATTTAGGCGCGCGCTTTACATTGCCTGTGTAAACATCAAGACTACCTCCTAATCCTTGATATATTGCCCTGTGTCTAACGAGCATCTCCTCCATCAGTAGCTCCTGTTTTGGCGAACCCATTGCAACAAAAACAACATCTGGTTTCTTGGCAACTATATCTTCAATTAAAGATAGTCTCTGGGCATCATTTTTAATATAGCCATCTCGGTAGCCGACAATATTTATATCAGGAAAATCGATCTTTAGCTTCTCTACGGTATCCTCGATAACGCTAGATTTTGCTCCCACGATATAAAAACTCTTCTGTTGCTCAAATCTTTTGATTATCTTCAACCATAGCTCACAACCCGCTATCTTTATGGCATCCCTCTCCCCTTTTCGTCTCAGCGCAAACATAGCCCCAGCACCATCACAATAGCCTATATTTCTGTTTATGATTGCCCGTGTTTGATCTGTGGCGTGCAGTATCTTTTCTGCATTTATAGCTACCAATATACCTTTATTCTCATTTGCAAAAGACAATAGAGACTCCTCTGAGCTAAAGGGATAAATTCTCACTCCGTTGACAGTTTGTGTATTCATGGCTAGACGGGGGATTATTTTAATTGACCAAATTTTGTTGTTGAAATATTTTCTTTGATTATTCTTGCTGGGTTTCCAACAGCAATACAATTAGAGGGAATATCTTTTGTCACAATAGCACCACTACCTATAACAACCTCGTCACCTATCTTAACACCGCACATTATTATAGCGTTTGAAGCAATAAAACACCTCTTTCCGATATAGGTATCTTTTCGCAAGCCTCTTGAGAAGTCGTGCGAGAAGATTATAGCACCAGATGCAACATAGGACTCATCTCCAATGTGAATACCCCTAGGGTTAGTTTTATCTAATTTGGCACCAAACGATATACGAGCACTGCTCGATATGTCCATTCCATACAATCGTTTAAAGATAAAAAAACGAATTGATATGACTATTAGTCTAATGATATTTCTTAATCTACTCATACATATTTAAATAATAACTTAGGCCATAAAACATCCAAGCATTTGGCCATCTCATATACTCCGATTTATTGATTGAATTGCCCACTTTCTGAAAATAGAAGTAACCTCTACTACTTTGCATATTATCTATTGCCCACTCCGCAATTTTGTCTGCTAGCTCCTTGTTTTGATTGAAAATCTCTAGTTTTGAGAGCGTCGAAAGTGCTTGAGCTACGCAATGTAGATCTACCAAACTAGTTTTCTGCCCTCTATCGTAATAGTAGGAGAATCCGCTACTTTTATCGAAATAGTTATCTAGCCAATAGCTCAAACCAGACGAGATATTATCATCAAATTGGTTATCGCCACAAAGATTAGAGTAGAGTTTAATACTCTCTAACTTAAATCCTGTATGAAAACTATCTCTCCAAGTCTGCCCCACCTGATCGCTGTGAGGGAAAGATCCGTCACTATTTTGCAAGCAACATACCGCCTCAACACTTTTTCGTGCTAGCGATTTTTGCTGCTCATTGTCAGTGTATTTATAGATCAAACTTAGTGTTTTTGAGCCTAAGAGTGTCGCATTATATACTGCTTGCTTATCCCTAGGCGAATATGAGAACATAAACAATCCGTTCTGTTTTTCTATCCTATTTAAATCATTCTCTATAAAGCTTGCAGATGATATAGCGGTTTTTATATAGGCTTCATTCTTTGTTATCTCATAAGCACTTATCAATGCCTCAACGGCAAAGGATGTCGCAACAACGGTAGGAGTGTATTTTGGGAGAAAGAAGGCCCTCGACTGCCAATCAAAGTTATAGCCCCAACAAGCTCCACTGTATCCTTTGCTTTGTAGTGAAATCAGAAGTTCTGCTAAATAGTTTATCTTCTCTAGGCAATACTCTTTGGTGATTGCTAAATCATAACCTCGCTCGATGGCTTTGTAAAGGTTACAATAGCCACTCAAAAAGAGTCCGACCCCTTTAGCGTTATATTCTTTTGGGACTAGAGCTATCTTGCGTAGATTTATCGAAAAACGCTTAAAGCCCTGAATAACTACAAGTCGTACTAGAGCCGAATTTTTCAGAAGTGGAATAGCTTGAAAAACTTTAGAGTTCAATCCATCGTAAGGATCCCAGCCCTTAAAATCCTCCTTTTCACAATACTCTCTTAGCTTTGTGAGACTATTAATTAGTTTGTGCGAGTTCATTGATTTATTTCTTATAGTTTCAGTAGAATTGCCTTTAGCAAAGCTCTATCATTGACAACTATTTTAGTTGATTTTCCAATCCAGAGGCTACACTAGAGGCCATAAAGTGCTTTAGAGCATAACTATGATTATAGGCTGCCGTCTGCTTACATAGCTGAGGGCTGTTGATGTACTCTTCCAGAGAATCAGCAAAATCCTTTGCTTCTATGCTATCGATCATTCGCCCCATATCCTTAGTAAAGAAATCTACTAGGCCACCTACTGGACGTGTAAGCACTGGCAGGCCAAAAGCCATAGCTTCTAATACGGATGTTGGCATTCCTTCGCCGTGTGTGGTTGGGAATAGATAAAGATCACTATTTTTGAAAGCCGACACGAGCATATCTCCAGAGAGTGCGCCATCAAAAATTACGTTAGATATACGATTCTCAACACAATAAGCTTTTGCACTCTGCAAAGCATCACCATCACCCACTACCCGCAATTGGATTCCCTCGTATTTATTTTGCACAATCCTGAACGCATCTAAGGCTATGAAAATACCCTTCTTTTCTGTTATACGCGAAAGAAATAGTACACTCTTTAACTCTCCCGTTTTTTTCTCTATATCAAACGTTTCGATAAGTTTATCGTCGACCTTTGTTGTGCTTAGATAAATAGGGACGGAGACTCCCCAAGAGCGAACAGCAGTCTCAAACTCCTTTGCCAATAGAAATATAGAGTCACAGCGATTCAAGTTCCTCGACAGTTTGCTCTCACCGATTAAATCAATATGGCTATAATTAAAACCGTGAATAAATATAGAGACACGCTGTCCAAAGAATTTTGCAATTCTCAAAAACACAAAATCTCGCAACATAGCTCGCTTGGCTAAAGATGGGTTTAGAAGTATCCAGTCTGGTCTAAAGGTGATAATCAGGTAGATGAATTTAATTATATCCCAAGGTAGATAGAGCATTCCATTGCCTAATTTGCCTGCTCGCCTCCCTATTTGATTGTATCTGACATCTGCTGTCCAATAGCTCTCAAGACCCACATAATGATTTGCAACCCCGCCAAGAAGTGATAACAGTGGAGTGTTTATCAATATTTTCATTCTCTTGTGTTTACAACTTTTCATAGTATAATTTATGGAACACGTATTGATGATTATCGCATATTATAAACAAACACAACCAATAACTGCAAAACCAAGAATAGACTAAACAAATATCTGTCGAATAGCTTATACGTAGCTAGATGGTTGATATAGTATGCACAAATAATCATAAACACTGGAAATAATGTAACGTGAAATCTTAGATCAAGCCCTACACCTGCTATTACCAACATAACGACATTCATAATAGCAAATAGAACCAAAGTAAATAGTTTTGCATTATTCTTAATATATATCCTGTATACCCCCATATAAAAGAAATATGCCAACAAGCATTTAAACAAAAGGCCGATAGAGTTTATCATACCATATCCGGCCGCTTGACTGAAATTAGGGAAGGGCCCTAAGATTGCTCCAAGTCCACTGATGACTAGATTATCCTCTAAACTTCTACCGATTTCTTCTCCTCTGGTCGAGGTAACATTTAAGATGTGATCGAGGGATATTCCAAGAATATTTTCCAACACAAATGCGCTAATGGGCACTATTCCCAGCAGTGATATTAGTGCAATCTTTTTGTAGAATCTAATATTTCGCTCATCTATAACAATATACGACAAGGTTGATAATAATATCATCAAGCCAACAACTGCTCTAAAGAACAGAGAAAGAAAGATAGCACCTGAGATTAGAAGATATTTTTGTTTGCGTTCTTTTATGCAAATTAAACTATATATGAATAGTGTTATAATAAATACAAAGAAATTCTCTTTTAGACCTGATGCACTCGTTATAAAGAAAAATGGAATTAGTCCGAAAAGCAGAGTTATAAATCTGGTTACGTACACATCTATACTTAGGTGCAACAAAGTACGATAGATAAAGAGTGTAGAGATAGTTATAACCACACTATTTACTACTAGCATCGCATGAACCCCTATCTGTGGAGTAAACAGATAGTAGACGGCGTATAGGATGGTTGGAAAGCCGTAATCATCAACATTTAGGTAAC
>CAYJOF010000045.1:0-9758 GCA_964371765.1 uncultured Rikenellaceae bacterium | reverse complement strand
CCTGAGTTATAGCCCTGCTCAATAATATCGGACATCCTAAACGGCAGCTGCACAACACTCAATAATTCTTGTGAAGTTCTAGTAACCACTTTATGCCCTTCGCCTGTAATGTAATCAAACTCCCAGGAAGCCAAAACGACCTTAATACCAAGGGAGGTCAACTTACGAACAAGGGGCACATAATCGGTATCAGAGGCAACAAGAATAACATAGTCAAAGCCCTTACAAAGTGCCTTTTCGAAACACTCCAGCGACAACCACACATCGACTCCTCGCTCCTCCTTCTTACCACTGAAATTACGAAGAGGTAAGAAATGCGTCTCAACACCATCAGTCATCAACACATCATCAAAAACTCTATCGTTGTATAATTGATTACCACGCTGTTGAGCATCCGTTGCATTGAGTCTACCTCTAAAGAAGTGCCTCTCTGTAATTATACAATCAGATTCATCACGCTTGCAGTCTTTTGCAATTTGATGAATAAAGAAACGCATCAATCCTGCAATGCTAAATCGCTTGCCAATGCCGTGAACGTAGTTATAGTAGTTTGACGAATGAAGAATATAGTTGCCGTCAATAAAGAAACCTATCTTAATGTTGTTATTTGCCATAATTTTTTTATTTTAAATAATTAATAGAGAATGAATTTGCTTCATTATTAATATATAATCTACAAAGATAAAAATTAGTTTCGACACTGCCAAATAAGACAGCAAATAAGACAAAAAAAAATCGATTACCTAGTGGTAATCGACTCTCATTAATCTAGAAGTAGTCCGTCTAGTATTTGCGTATATACTTTACAATATATTGACCAAGTGGTGAATCTTTGCCATATTGCTCTTGCTTTAGTAAGATAAATTCATTCATCTTCTCAAAAAGATACGAAGATGAAAGATCTGAATGAAGAATCATCTCAGCATAATAATCCTCACGATCTAGCAGAAACTGCTGAAGTTGGATATTAGTAGGTGTGCCGTGCACTAAAGCACCCTCGCCCAATATAGCATACACATCACCTTGTTCGATAGCAACTGGTAGGATATAGTTATCGCCGTCCGAAGCTTTGACGTGCATCTCAACAATATACGTAGAGTCTACACTACCCTCAAGGACAGCTTTGCCACTCTTATCAAACTGTGCTTTATATACAATCTTCATAGAGTCTGTATTGCTGAACTGCACAAAATTGATTGTAGCACCTTTAAGGTTATCTAGGTCGGTCTTAAGGTTAATCTTAAAGTTAGAGTTCGACGAACAACTTATCGTAGCTAAGGCTACAAATAAAGAGAGAAATGTCCTTGAAATTAAGGTAAAATTTGACATAACGATAGAATTAATTTTAAAAAACAGAGAGAAAAGATACGTGAAATTTTCTCTCTGTTGATATAAATTGGGTACTAAACTAATTAGAATCTAAATCCAAACTTAAGTGTTGGGAAAGACAAGATCTTAACGTAGTTATGTATTACATTATAGTTTGCAGAATTTTGCGTGCTGATAGTCAATAGGCTATTCTGATAAGAAATAGGAGAAATCTCAAAACCTAAGAAAAGGCCTTCAGCAAGAGCATACTCGATACCCGCTACTGTGTGAACTCCAATCGTTTGAATCTTACCACCTCTCAAATAATTACTGTAAAGAGCAGCGTCATTTTCAGGATCTGATTCATCGTACGCATAAGGCATACGAGTTTCAAGATTCGCAAAATTAAAGCCGAACGAAAGACCAGCATACAAATCAATTCTCGAAGAATTAGTGTTGAAGTAGTAATTTGCTCCTACTGCACTCATAAATTTATTGCTAACTCTACCCTCAACATAAAGCTGACTAGGTATATCCAACGGATCATAAGATCCATCAGAGTTTACCGACTCTCCCTCAACATAATCTTTTTGAGGTGTTGAAGATATATCCATTGAGAAAAGTGCATTAATCTGAATCCTATCTGTAATGAAGTAAGCACCCTGAATTCCTGCGATATTAACTAGGGAATTATCATTGAATGAGCCTAAGTTAAGGTAGATCGAAGGGTCAGATGATTGATTAGTACCACCTGGGTTCAATCCGACACTTGATCCGTTGTAACTAGGCAAAATTGAATTGCTATCAAACAAAGCTTCATTCAAGAATTTCCCACTACCTAAATTCAGAGATACTTGAAAATCTCCTCTCTTAGGTCCTAGCATATCACTCGAAGCACTTGACTGCGCCATTACTGGCAACGCAACACAAAGTGCAAGAAATGATGTTACAAGTTTTTTAATCATTATAAGATAAGTTTATCTTAAGAGTCTCCCTCTCCACATAGAGGAGAGGGCTCACTCTTAGAAGTTAATTACTCTAGTTCAGCACCGATAGCTGCGATAAACGCATCTTTCTCTGCTTCGATCATCTTGAACTCAACGTCAAGACGCTCTTTCTCGTTCATAAGGTTGTTGATAACCGCATCGTACTCAGCTAGGATAACTGTTAGATACTGACTCTCAACTGCAATACCTGTAGAAGTAACAGATGCTTCGTAAGCTTCAACTGCTACAGTGTAACGAGGATCATTGTAAGAAAGCTCAGTGTAACTTACAGTTACATCATCGTGAAGACCGCTATTAGATGAGTCAGACATACTTTCTTTGTCACCAGCTTGAGCTAGCATAACTTTGTAATCTGATCCTGTTTTAGTAACCGAGATTGAAGTTGTGCTATCAACGTAGAATACAAATACTGTATTAGCTACAGAACCTTCAGTAACTTTGTAACCATTAGCGTGGAAGTCAGCAATAGCGTTCTTCGCTGCAGTTAGTTTAGTCATCATATCTGCAAGGTGTAGATCAGAACCTACAACATCTTTAGCAGCAGCTAGTTGAGAATTGTAATCAAGAGTAGCAGTTGAAGTAGCTACTGCATCGTAAACAGCCTTAAGGTTGTTAAGTGCGATACCTGTAGTACCCTTCAAAGAAGCAGGAGCATTTGTTAGAGTAACAAGCTGAGCATTGTAACCCGCTGCAGCTGGCTTAGTAACAGTAACTGTGATATTTGTACGTGAAGAAGGAGTACCGATTCTTAGAGCGATAGCGTCCATCAACTTTTGAGTAGCCTCGCTACCTGCGATAACTGCATCCTCAAGAGCAATCTTAGATGAAGTCTCATATAGGCTATACTCGATAAGCGTTGCTTGAGCATTAGTATAAGCTTGTGATGTATTACTATAAAGTGAAGCCCAGCTCTCAGCCTTAAGAATATCTTGAAGACCTACGAATACGTTGTAGTATGTACCGAATCTACCACCAATAGCGATATCTGTACCTAGGTAGTTAGAAGCACCAATCTTGTGAAGAACTGTTGCGTCTGGAGCAGTCCAAACTAGTTTGTCAAATTTAGTTTCAGTAGCAGAAGTACCAAACGCCTCATTAGAAGCCATTACAAATGCACCAAATGGATACTGAGCGTAAGACATATTCTTGTTAACGTCGAAAGTAACGATCTCGCCATTTACGATTGTGTTAGGACCAGTCTTAGCATCAGACTTAAGTGCAGTACCACCATTAGCAGTTACTTTTGCGTAGTTTGAAGTGTTCAATGTGTAAACAACAGGATCAGTAGATGCAACTGCAGTAAACATATATTTGAAATCAGCAGAGATAGCGTCAGATAGTCTCATAGCTGGAGTTGTAGAAGTCTTAGCAATAAGATCTACATATCCGTCTAGGTTTTGACGATTGTTAAGGAAAGTTACCATTTCAGCAGCAAGTGCTCTTGCAACAGTCTCATTAACACCTTTAACGCCAGTTTCAGTCATAACATCACTGTAGTTCTGCTTAACATACTCTTGAAGGTATGCAAAACCTGACATTTCGCCTAGGTTAGACTCTCTCATATAAGCATCTTTTGCAGCTTTAGCAGGAGCAACAGCAGCGTTCCAGCTAGCTAGAGATGTTTGGTAAAGAGCATTGTACTTCTCAGTAACACTTACAGCAGATTGCTTGTTCTCAGTAACTCTCTTGATAGCCTCAGCAAATTTCTCATCAGAATCAGCATCAGTTAGAGAAAGAGCATTGAACTGAAGTGCAGCGTAAGCTTTTGAAAGATCTGTAGCATATTTACCCTTAACAGATTTAGTAAGCTCCTTGTAGAAGTTTACAATGTTCTGTTGAGTAGAAGTAGAGTAAACTGGATTTTTAGTAGCTGTAGTAGGCTTGATAGCAGCAGTTAGAGTACCACCAGAAAGAGAGTAGTAATCTTTACCATCGATAACTGTTTTAACGATACCGTTGTTGTGCTCAAGAGTAGCTTGCCAGTTGTCTAGTTCAGCAGAGCGAGCAGCTACTAGAGGAATGAAATCACTCTGGATAGCAGCATCAATGCTTGGAGACACATAGTTAGCCTTCACATTGTACTTAGAAACAAGTTCAGCAGTACGTGCTTTTGTAGCGTTAGACTCATTCTCAGCCTGGATAGCTTTTTGATCGCTATATACATAGTACTGGTTAAGGTCAGCATTGTAAGAATCAACCTGAGCTCTAATTTGAGTAAGTAGAGACTCTAGGTTAGCATCAGCAGTACCAGGAGTTACTCCGTTGTAAGCGTTGTATAGATCATTCGCAAACTTAGAGTTGTCATAGTTGTACTGAGCTTGAGATACAGCTGCATTAAGCACTTGAAGGATAGCAGTAGTATCTGCTTGGTTCAAAGAAACCTCCATCTTAGCGATCTCGTAGTGAGTAATGTTGTTGATAACTTGCTCATAAGCAAAACGGTTACCGTTTAGTCTTTGGATAATTGCGTTAAGAGTAGAAGTTTGCTCTTCGTTAATCTCAACCATAGCAACTTGGAAATCCAAAAGCGCAATTTCGTAAGCAATGTTAGCCTCAACCATCTCAGTCTCAAGATTTTTCATCTTAATTTCGTGAGATTTTTGAGCCTCCTCCATAAGAAGTTGAAGAGCTAGCTTATCTTTCTCGTTAGTAGCAGCCAACATCTCATTTTGAAGTCTTAGTGTTTCATTTTTAAGAAGTTGTAGCTCAACTAGAGCCTCCTTCTCTTTTGCTACAGCAGCTTCATAAGTTGCTTTTGCAGCTTCTACTGCAGCTTGAGCTTTGATAAACTCTGCTTTAGCCAAACGAAGTTCGTGAATACCGTCTGGTTCATCATAATTCATCTGACAAGATGATAGAGTTGCGAAAGGCAACGCTACCAACATTAAAAGGTGAACGATTCTTTTCATAATGATTTAAGTTTAATTATTAGTATAAAGTATTTCGCGACAAAGTTAACTAAAATTTTTAAATAAAACAGTATATCCCAAAAAAATGTCGACTATTTTAAAAATAATTCCAAAAAAATAACTCGATCGCGGAGAAAAGGTATAGTTTACAACAAAAAAAGTGGAATACAAACAATTTTGCATTCCACTAATTTAAATATACTAAATATAGTATCTAATTATTCTGCTTTTGGTTCTGCTGGAGTTTCAACTGGAGCATCAACAACTGCTTCAGCTTTCTTACGGCTACGGCGAGTTTTTGGCTTAGCCTCCGCAGTGTTCTTAGATTGAGTGTACTCGCTAAAGTCAACTAGCTCGATCAAACACATATCTGCTGCATCACCTTGACGGAAACCAATCTTAAGGATACGAGTATATCCACCTGGACGGTCTGCGATTTTTGGCGCAACTGTAGTAAATAGCTCAGTTACAGCATATTTGTTTTTAAGCAATCTAAAAGTCATACGACGTGAGTGTGTCGAATCGTCTTTCGATTTAGTGATAATAGGCTCAACATACATCTTAAGTGCTTTAGCCTTAGCTACTGTAGTCTCGATACGCTTGTGCATAATCAAAGAAGTAGCCATATTAGCCAACATCGCCTTACGGTGACCAGCTTGTCTGCCTAAGTGATTGAATTTTTTATTATGTCTCATTTTTATTAATCCTTATCAAGTTTATATTTTGATACATCAATACCGAAACCTAGGTTTAGGTTGGATAGTAATTCGTCTAGCTCAGAGAGTGATTTCTTACCAAAGTTTCTGAATTTAAGAAGATCGTTTCTGTGTAGCGATACAAGATCTCCAACAGTCTCAACGTTTGCCGCTTTCAAGCAGTTAAGAGCTCTAACCGAAAGGTCACGCTCTGTAAGCTTAGTTTTAAGCAACTTACGCATATTAAGAATATCTTCATCGAATTCGTCTGAAATTGATCCTCCCTCAACCTCCAACGATATTTTCTCATCTGAGAATAACATAAAGTGGTGGATAAGAATGGTTGCTGCCTCTCTCAAAGCATCTTTTGGGTGAATTGAACCGTCAGTAGTGATCTCGATAACTAGTTTCTCGTAGTCTGTCTTCTGCTCCACACGGAATGGCTCAGTTGTAACCATTACGTTTTTGATTGGAGTATGAATAGAATCGATAGCTAGTAGACCAATCTCAGCCTCTAGTGGTTTATTCTCCTCAGCAGGAACAAATCCTCTACCTTTGCCAATCGTAAGTTCGATCTGGAACTTCACATCAGACTCTAAACGACAAATTACTAAATCAGGGTTAAGTACATCAAAGTCTACTAGAAACTTCGAAAGATACCCTGCAGTTAATTCTGTTAGTCCTGCTACATCCACAGTAACTTTTTCGCCAGCTGACTTCTCTGTCAATCTTGCGAAACGTACCTGCTTAAGGTTAAGGATGATATCAACTACATCCTCCATAACGCCCTTTATGGTGTCAAGTTCGTGATCAACACCACTAATTTTGATTGTGGTGATTGCATAACCTTCCAAAGAAGATAAAAGAACTCGACGTAGTGCGTTACCTACTGTCATGCCATAACCTGGCTCCAATGGACGGAATTCAAATTTCCCGAACGTTTGAGTTGAGTCAAGCATAATAACCTTATCAGGCTTTTGAAACGATAGTATTGCCATAATATTAAAGGTAGATTTATTTGCTATTTAGAGTATAGTTCGACGATTAACTGCTCGTTGATTGGCTCTGGAATGTCAGAACGCTCAGGACGTTGAATAAACTTACCAGTCATCGTCTCTTTGTTCCACTCCAACCACGCAAAGCGAGATGCTGTAGGTACAGAGTTTTGAATCACCTCAAGAGATTGAGATTTAACTCTAACACCAATAACATCACCTACCTTCACAGAGTATGATGGGATGTTCAACACTTCACCATTTACAGTAATGTGACGGTGAGATACCAACTGACGTGCAGCCGAACGAGTAGGTGCAATACCTAGACGGTAAACTACGCTATCAAGACGGCTATCCAAAAGTACGATAAGGTTAGCACCAGTAATACCACCCATCTTAGCAGCTCTATTGAAAGTTCCACGGAACTGCTTCTCTAGGATACCGTATATTGCTTTAGCCTTCTGCTTCTCTTTAAGCTGAATGCCATACTCAGACACCTTTGCACGCTTACGAGCAAGTCCGTGCTGTCCTGGAGGGAAATTTTTTCTATCCAAGTATTTGTCTGCACCAAAGATAGCTTCACCAAATTTTCTAGCTACTTTGGTTTTTGGTCCAATATTTCTTGCCATTTTTTTTAAAAAATTTTAAGGTGGGGATCGATAATCTAGCCCCACAATGTTTAATTAAAAGTTTAACTTAAGAGATTATTAGATACGTCTCTTTGCTGGTGGACGACATCCGTTGTGAGGAAGTGGAGTAACATCGATAATCTCAATTACTTCGATTCCAGCAGCGTGGATAGCTCTAATAGCTGACTCTCTACCCGAACCTGGTCCTTTAACATAAACTTTTACTTTGCGCAGTCCTAGATCGAATGCAACCTTTGCACAATCTTGAGCTGCTGTTTGAGCTGCATATGGAGTGTTCTTCTTAGAACCTCTAAAACCCATTTTACCTGCTGTACTCCAGCTGATTACCTCTCCTAGTTCGTTAGTTAGAGATATGATAACGTTGTTAAACGATGATGAGATGTGAGCTTGACCCATTGCGCCAATCTTAACAACTCTCTTCTTAACAGGGGTGCTTTTCTTTGCCATAGTTTTCTAATTTTACTTAGTAGCTTTTTTCTTGTTAGCAACTGTTTTCTTTCTTCCTTTTCTTGTACGAGCGTTATTCTTGGTGCTCTGACCACGTGTTGGAAGTCCAATACGGTGGCGGATACCACGATAACAACCAATATCCATAAGGCGTTTGATGTTCAACTGAATAGTCGAGCGAAGTTCGCCCTCTACTTTGTACTCACCTACGATCGAACGAAGAGCACCAATCTGCTCGTCTGTCCAATCCTTAACCTTGATATCTTCGCTGATTTCAGCTCTCTTAAGGATCTCTTGTGAGGTGCTCAAACCTATACCGTAGATATAGGTGAGTCCTATTACTCCTCTCTTATTTTTTGGTAAATCTACACCAACTATACGTGCCATAAATTTGTACTTTTTTTTAAATGATTAAAGATTAGCCTTGGCGCATTTTAAATTTTGGGTTCTTCTTACAGATAACATAAAGACGACCCTTACGCTTAACGATTTTACAATCCTCGCTACGCTTTTTGATAGATGCTTTTACTTTCATTGTTGAAAATTATTATTTGTATCTAAAAGATATTCGTCCCTTTGATAGATCAAATGGGGACATTTCGACTTTTACCTTATCTCCTGGAAGAATCTTAATGTAGTGCATTCTCATCTTGCCCGAGATATGGGCAGTAATAATATGGCCATTATCTAACTCAACTCGAAACATAGCGTTTGAGAGAGCTTCAATAATAGTTCCATCTTTTTCAATTGCTGCTTGTTTAGCCATAGTTTTATATTTGATTTTCGATATACTTAAATGTTGATAATACATCTGGAACTTTGTCGCCAATGGCAACTGCTAGCTCAAAATGTGCCGAAGGTAATCTATCTGCGGTGCGTACTGTCCAGCCATCTTCTTCGAATACGACATCCTTCTTACCGAGATTAATCATCGGTTCGATGCAAATAACCATACCTTTTTTCAAAAGTGGGCCCTTCCCCTGTAAGCCATAGTTTGGCACTTCTGGTTTTTCGTGCAATTTCTTGCCAATACCATGCCCTACCAACTCTCTGACTACCGAGAATCCATTACTCTGTGCGTGTTGTTGAACTGCTGAGGATATATCCCCTACTCTATTACCGGCTACTGCCTTTTCAACCCCTTTCAAAAGAGCCTCTTTAGTGACTTTCAGAAGCTTTGTAAGCTCTGGGGAAATCTCTCCAACAGCAAATGTATATGCTGAATCACCATAGAACCCCTTATAGATAGTACCACAATCAACTGAGATAATATCTCCCTCCTTTAAAACTCGGTTGGATGGAATCCCGTGCACAACCTCTTCGTTCACCGAAACGCAGAGTGTACCTGGAAAGCCTCCATATCCAAGGAATCCAGGAGTTGCTCCGTAACTACGTATATACTCTTCTGCAATAGCATCCAACTCTTTAGTTGTAACGCCAGGAGCAATGTGTCTTGAGACCTCAGCCAGTGTCTTCGACACGAGTATAGCGTTCTCACGCAACAACTCGATTTCTTCCTCTCTCTTTAAATCTATCATTATAACTTCGTGTATAACTTACTCTAGCGACGTCCCTTGATTCTACCACTCTTCATCAAACCGTCATAATGACGCATTAGAAGGTGACTTTCAATTTGTTGAAGTGTATCAAGTACAACACCAACAAGAATCAATAACGACGTACCGCCAAAAAACAGTGCAAAGTTATTATTAATTCCAGCTTTCATAGCAAAAGCAGGCAAAATTGC
>CAYJOF010000044.1:301-9957 GCA_964371765.1 uncultured Rikenellaceae bacterium | reverse complement strand
CTATTTATTTTTTATTATTAATGAACGGAAGTGTATATTGCAAAAGGTGTGGGTTATGCTAATGATAACCACACCCTCTACAATTTATTGTTTAGACTATTTGTTAGCCTTCTCTTCTTGCGCCTGACAAGCTGTAATAGCTACAAGCTCAACGATCTCTTGAATTGAACAACCACGTGATAGGTCGTTTATTGGCGCTGCCATACCTTGAAGGATAGGTCCGATTGGTTGAGCACCAGCCATACGCTGAACAAGCTTATAAGAGATATTACCCACCTCTAGAGTAGGGAATACAAGAACGTTAGCCTTGCCAGCTACTGGACTGCCTGGAGCCTTAGAGTTGCCAACAGAAGGAACGATAGCTGCATCTGCTTGCATCTCACCATCGATGTTTAGAGTAGGATCCATCTCCTGAGCTAGACGAGTTGCCTCAACAACCTTGTCTACCATCTCGCCCTTACCTGAGCCCTTAGTAGAGAAGCTTAGCATAGCAATTCTAGGCTCAATACCTGCGATTGCACGACAAGTGTGACCCGTTGAAACAGCAATTTGAGCAAGCTCAGCAGCAGTAGGATTAGGGTTTACAGCACAGTCAGCAAACATCATCATGCCATTATCGCCAAATTTTTGGTCAACCATCATAATGAATGCACCAGAAACTACTGAGATACCTGGTCTAGTTTTGATATATTGGAATGCAGGACGAAGTACATCACCAGTAGCGTTTAGCGCACCAGCAACCTCACCGTCAGCATCACCTGCCTTAACCATAATAACTGCTAGGTATAGAGGATCTTGGATCAGCTCCTCAGCTTTTTCTTTAGTAAGACCTTTGCTACCACGGATCTGAAGCATAATATCTACGTACTTATCCTTGTTTGGGTTGTTCGTAGGGTCTAGGATAGTAATATCAGCTAGGTTAGTGATACCATACTCAACTGCCTTTGCAGCAATAACCTCAGGGTTACCACATACAGTGATTCTTGCAAGACCATCTGCAACGATTTCCGATGCAGCTTTTAGTGTTCTTTCCTCCTCGCCCTCTGGGAGTACGATGTGTTGCAAAGATTGCTTTGCTTTAGATTTAAATTGTTCTACTAGATTCATTTTTTTTAATTTATTTATTTTGTATTCTTAAATTCAATTTATATCACAAAGAGGGTAGAAAAGACTAATATTGTCGGATTCAACCTGTTATAGAGCATTTTGTGCTATTTGGTAGTTAAATAATGATTCCTTTCCCTCGAATTATTCTGCAAAAGTAACAATTTTATTCGAAGAAACGGTAAAAAATAGTAGGAATTTTTATTCGCTATCTTCAGTTGCACTCTCCAAGATTTCAAGAGCCTTTTGTTCATCCTCTGGACGTACTCTTATCTCGATAGGTTCTATTGAAGCTACATTTCCCATATATAGCTCTGTGAATGATGTAGGGGAGAAGAAACAATCAATAGAGGCCGATTGCAAAAGTGTCATTATGATGTTAGCCTCAGATTGAGATGAGCAAGTAGTGACTACCTTGTAAGGGGTGTCGTTGTTTTGATTGTGTGTCATAATTGTGTAGTTTTAGTCGTTTAGAAATTGATATATTATAAATATATCATATATCGATTGCTTTTACGATACAATGTTAGTAAAAGTTTTCGATATTACCAAATGTTTTTGAAAAAAAATATTGGATTGCCCAATTAAATTTGCTACATTTGCTACCTCTAAATACAGAAAATATGCCGAAATTTGTTCACTTACACGTACATACACAATACTCCATCTTAGATGGCGCATCTCCCATAAAAAAATTGATTGCAAAGGCGAAATCTTTGGGAATGGAGAGCATAGCTATTACCGATCACGGAAATATGTTTGGTGTTAAAAATTTCCACGAGGTTGCCCTAAAAGAGGGCATCAAGCCTATATTGGGTTGTGAGTGTTACGTAGCTCGAGAGAATCGTCATACAAAGATACAGAAAAGCGATAGGGGAGGTCACCATTTAATACTACTTGTGAAGAACCAGATAGGATACAACAATTTAATGAAGTTGGTGTCGTATAGCTACACTGAGGGCTTTTATTCTCGCCCACGTATCGATAAAGAGCTTCTGGAGAAGTATCACGAGGGTTTAATATGTTGCTCCGCCTGTTTGGGAGGTGAGATTCCTCAGCACATTCTTGCCGACAATATTCAAAAAGCGGAAGATAGTGCAAGGTGGTTCAAAAATCTATTTGGAGAGGACTATTATATTGAACTTCAACTCCTCAAATCCAAAATCCCGGGCGTAGGAGCCGACGTTTACAGAGATCAGATGACGGTAAATGGGGTTTTACTTGATATAGGTAAACGTCTTGATATTAAATGTATTGTAACTAACGATATACACTTTGTTGACGAGCAAGATGCCGAGGCTCACGATCACCTAATTTGTCTTAATACGGGCAAAAGTTTAACCGATGAGGGCAGGAGGAGATATACAGGTCAGGAGTACCTAAAGTCGGCCGAGGAGATGTCGCATCTCTTTCCGCAAAACACTGAACTGATGGAAAATACGCTAGAGATAGCATCTAAGATTGAGGATATTAATCTCAATCATAAGCCTTTTATGCCTAATTTTCCGCTTCCCGACGATTTTGAAATATCCATTCCAAAACTTATTTCAAGTTACAAAAAATCACTGGTATCGGTCATTAATCAAGCAAAAGAGACAAAACGAGAATTACTTCAACAGCAATGGAGTACTCTTTCTGCCAGAATTGATGATGTGAAGAGTGTTCAGGATCTGGAACAGTTGGCTCAACAGAGTTTGTCTGAATTTGATCCTGAGTTTGAGACTACTGACAAGCTAGATATTGCAAAGCAATTCCTATATTTAGAGTATATAACATTTGAGGGTGCAAAAAAACGCTATCCTCAGATGGACGATGAAACTCGAGAGAGAATAGAGTTTGAGTTGGCAACAATCGAAAGAATGGGTTATCCGGGCTACTTTTTGATTGTATGGGATTTTATTAGAGCGGGAAGGGAGATGGGTGTATCAGTAGGCCCTGGCAGGGGTTCGGCAGCAGGTAGTGTTGTTGCCTACTGTTTGTGGATTACTAATATCGACCCAATTAAATATAACCTTCTTTTTGAGCGTTTTTTGAATCCTGAACGTATTTCAATGCCAGATATTGATATTGACTTTGACGACGATGGGCGTGAGAGTGTAATGCAATATGTGGTTCAGAAGTATGGTGCAGATAGAGTTGCCCATATCATCACATTTGGAAAAATGGGAGCTAAGAACTCCATAAAGGATGTTGCTAGGGTGCAAGAATTGCCTATTCCAGAGAGTAATAGACTAGCAAAATTGGTTCCTGAGAAGCCTGGTATCTCGCTCCAAAAGGCTTTTGCTGAGGTTGCAGAACTCGATGCCGAGCGCAAGAGCGAAAATCCAGTTATTAGAAAAACATTAGAACTAGCTACTACTCTTGAGGGATCTGTCCGACAGACTGGGGTGAACGCCTGTGGTATTATTATCGGAAAAGATGATCTAATTAACTACGTCCCTATTTATTACGATAAGTCGATTCCATTGAATATTGTGCAGTATGATGGCCACTATGTCGAAAGTGTTGGACTCCTAAAGATGGACTTTTTGGGTCTTAAAACCCTATCTATTATAAAAGACTGTGTAAAGATTGTAAAGTACTCAAAGGGTGTTGATGTAGATATTGATTCTGTCTCTTTGGAGGATCAAAAAACGTTTGAGTTATATTCACGCGGTGACACGACGGGTATTTTTCAGTTTGAGTCACCTGGGATGAAGAAACATCTTCGTTCACTTGGGCCTAACCGTTTTGAGGATCTAATAGCAATGAATGCCCTCTATCGTCCAGGGCCTATGGAGTATATTCCAGATTTTATTGCTCGCAAGAAGGGAGAGAAGTCCATAGAGTATGATATGCCAAATATGGATAAATACCTTGAAGAGACTTATGGTATTACCGTATATCAAGAGCAGGTGATGCTTTTGTCGCAACTCTTAGCTGGATTTACTAAAGGTCAGGCCGACAATCTTCGTAAGGCGATGGGTAAGAAGATGAAGGATGTACTCGATAAGATGAAAGACTCTTTTGTCGATGGAGCGGTAGCCAATGGTTACGACCGTGAGAAATGTATTGAGGTGTGGGGAAAGTGGGAGGCTTTTGCCTCGTATGCGTTCAACAAATCACACTCGACCTGCTACGCCTATGTATCTTACCAAACTGCCTATCTAAAGGCTCACTATCCATCAGAATTTATGGCAGCTCTTCTGTCACGAAACTTCTCTGATATAAAGAAAATATCGTTCTTTATGGACGAGTGTAAGAAAATGGGTAGGGTGGTCAAAGGACCCGACGTGAATGAGAGTATCTTAGAGTTCTCGGTAAACAAAAACGAGGATATTAGATTTGGCTTATCTGCCATAAAAGGCATTGGAACGGCTGCCTCAGAATCTATTATCAGGGAGCGAGAGAGCGGAGGTAAGTTTATTGATATTTTCGATTTTATCGAAAGAATAGATAGTCGTGTTGTTGGTAAAAAAGTAATAGAGAACCTAGTTGATGCTGGTGCGTTTGATTCTCTAAGTGGCTTTAATAGAGCATTGTTTAAATATCAATCTACCGACAACGTAGATACATTCTTAGATGAGTGGTTTACCTACGGAGTGCAATTTAGAGAGGAGAAGAATCAATCTGAAAACTCTTTATTTGGTGATTTTTCCGATATGAAAGATATGATTGAGAGACCAAAATTGCCTTCTGAAGACGGCAAAGAGTGGTCTAATATTGCCATTCTTAACAGAGAGAGGGAGCTTATCGGTATGTACGTTTCGTTTAATCCTCTTGACGATTACCGATATTTGGTTGATAAGTATGCCCCACACTCAATAAAAATGTTGGACGATACCGAAAACAATAAAGATAAGAGTTTTGCCGTTGCTGGTATAATAGAGAAGGTAGAGATTTTTCCGACCAAAGCGGGGAGCGAGTATTGCAAATTAACGCTTACTGGGGATGATGGGAGTCACGAATTTGCCTTGTTTGGAAAGAACTACGAAAAACATAGAGCATACTACCACCCAAATACATTTGTGATTGTATCGGGAAAGATAGACAAGCGTTATCAGAATGATAGCTATCGACCAATTATCTCAGATATTTCGACTATGCAGGAACAAAACGATAAGGTAAAAGGAATTGAAATTACAATAGAAAACTCGCATATTGATCCGCAATTTGCCGAGAATTTAACCCTTACACTAGAGCAATATCCTGGGAATAAGTCTGTATATATAAGAGTTTTCGATCGCCAGAAAAGATTAGTTATCAATATGGCAACCACCAAATTTAAGGTTGAAACTAATCGACTATTGCTAAATTCAATAGAAAATCTGGGGCTAACATACAAGATAATCTAAATTATTGTATTATCTTTGCAGACATAAAAATGAGTTAAACTTTAATTAATAATATCATGGCATTAGAAGTAACAAATGCGAATTACGAAGAGCTAATCGCATCAGGCAAACCAGTAGTAATTGATTTTTGGGCAGAGTGGTGTGGACCTTGCCGTATGGTGGCTCCACTAATCGACGAACTTGCAAACGAGTATCCAGATGTGGCTATCGCTAAATGCGATGTTGACTCAAACGATGAGGTTGCAGCTCAATTTAGAGTAAGAAACATTCCTACTGTTGTTTTCATCAAAAATGGTGAGCAAGTAGACAAGATTGTTGGTGCTACAACAAAAGCTGTTCTAGAGGAGAAAGTTAAAGCTATTCTTTAGTAACTTCATCAACAAAAAAAGCAGGGCTTATTAGCTCTGCTTTTTTGTTATATGCTAAATAATTACTATCTTTGTAGCCGTTATTAGTGGTGTAATGGGAGGAGATGTTATATCTCTTTGAGTAACACCGATTTAAAAACTTTAAAATTTATATCAATGAAGTCAATTGAATTAAATGTTCAGTCAAGAACAGAATTCGGAAAGAAATTCGCTAAGCGTTTCCGTAGAGAAGGTCTAGTACCTTGTAATGTTTATGGTGGTGCAGACAACCTTAACTTCCTAGTTTCTGAAAAAGAACTTAGCAAGATTATCTACACTCCAGATTCATTTATTATCAACTTCAACCTAGATGGTAAAATCGAGGCTGTTGTAATGCGTGAGGTGCAGTTTCACCCAGTTACAGACAAAATTCTACACGCAGATTTCTACCGCGTTATCGAAGGTAAGCCAGTAACTATCGATATCCCAGTAAGAATCGTTGGAGTTTCTGAGGGTGTTAAGCAGGGTGGTAAGCTAATGGTATCTAAGCGTAAGCTAAGAGTATCGGGCGATGTAAACAACCTTCCGGATGTACTTGACGTAGATATCACAAATGTTCCACTTGGTGGTTCAGTGTTTGTTCGCGATCTAAGCTACGAGAACCTAACAATGATTACTCCAGATGTTACTGCGGTATGTGCTGTTAAGATGACTCGTGCTGCTCGTGGTGCTGCTGCGGCTGCTGCAGCTGCTGCAAACAAATAAATCGATAAATAGAGATTGATTTGAAATATCTGATTGTAGGGTTGGGTAATATTGGTAGTGAATACGCCAATACCCGACACAACATAGGATTCAAGCTATTGGACGCCATCGTTGAGGCGTCCAATACTGTTTTTAAACAGGATAGGTTGGCCTATGTTGCGGAGATTAAGGTTAAGGGGAGGACATTGGTTCTTATTAAGCCTACAACCTATATGAACCTAAGTGGAAAGGCAGTTAACTATTGGCTCCAGAAGGAGAAAATACCAGTTGAGAACCTACTCGTTATTACTGATGATATAGCTCTTCCATTTGGCTCTATTCGTATTCGCCAGAAGGGGAGCGATGGAGGGCACAATGGACTAAAGGATATTATTGCGGTACTTGGAGGTGACAAGTTCTCTAGGATTCGTTTTGGCGTTGGTTCAGATTTTGGTAGAGGAGGTCAAGTTGACTACGTTCTAGGAGAATGGTCTAAAGAGGAGGATCAAGAGATGCAAGCTCTTTTAGATCACTGTTTTGAGGCTGTAAAAGGTTTTGCAACAATAGGAATAGAGCGAACAATGAATTTTTATAACAAGAAAAAATAGAATAGTGGCTGTTAGAATAGATAAGTGGTTGTGGGCAATTAGAGTATACAAAACACGCTCTATTGCTGCTGATGCGTGCCGTACCAATAGGGTGACTGTTAATGGTTCTGTGGTTAAACCCAGTAGAGAGATAAAGCAGGGAGATGTAATCACTGTCAAAAAACTGCCTGTTATCTACTCGTATAAAGTTATAGAGGAGATCAGTAACCGCCAACCTGCAAAAAATGTTCACCTTTATGCTTTAGATATAACACCTCAGCAAGAGTTGGATAAATTGCAGACTAAGGTAGGAGTATATCTATCGAGGGATGCAGGAGCTGGTAGACCAACCAAAAAGGAGCGACGTGAGATAGATGATCTTATGGAGAGCTTTTACGACGATTTAGACGAAGAAATTGATTAAAAAAGGAGTTAAATGTTTATAGCAATAGAGAAAAGATCAGAGAATATTGCCGAATATATCCTATATTTATGGCAATTGGAGGATACACTTAGAGCGTTGAATTTCAACCAAGAGAAGATATACAGCTCTCTGGTTGCTGCACAAGAGTCTTTAAGCGATCATCAAAAACTACAACTTATTCAATGGTATGTGGAGCTAGGCGAGTTGCTTCAATCTGAAGACAAGGCCACCGCTGGCCACCTAGAGCATACACTACACCTCATAGGAGACCTAAACACTCTACACAATCAGCTATTAACTCTACCAGTAGGAGTAGAGTACAAGAAGCTTTTTAATACCAAAAAGAGCGATTTAGAGGCACTTCGCCAGAAGATGCAATCTACGGATATAAGTGACATAGAACTCTGCTTTAGAGCGCTGTATTCGGTAATTCTTCTAAGACTAAGAGGAGGAGACGACCAGAATAAACACATAAAAGACGTATTGGAGGTTGTATCTCCTCTAATAGCACAATTATCAAACTACTATAAACGAGTAGAGGAGGGTACTATTAACCTCTTTGAGGAATAAAAAAAGTAAAATAAAAAATTATTATTGCCCGAGTAAATTTCGGATTGAACAGCTGCACATCATTTTTAACCTCAAAACCGTTCTAAGAGCTTCACTGCTCAAGTACACAAGTACTCCACGCAGTGATTTGAGGATAAAACTAATGCACTTCTGTCTAATTTTACTAAGCGGTAGTACTAAAATCTTTAAATCTTGATTTTTAAATTCTTTCATCTATAAAACTCTACTAAATAGAGCTACTTACAAATTTAGGTAGATTTTTTTCTCAAAAAATATTTAAATAATATATTGGAGTGTAATCAGCTTTTGGGCTTGGTTACACTTTTTTTTGTGGAATTGAGTCAAAAACACACACTAAATTTATTTAACATAATTAAACACGTGAGATTATTCTCTCAAGTTAGGGTAGAGGAGGTGCTTGAAAATTGTGGAATTTAGAAAAATGACAATATTTAGCTAGAAATAGAGCAAAGAAGGAAAATTAGGAGTGGAGTAAGTATAATTATAGAAATAGGTAAATAGAGCTGATTACATCTGTAATAATAACTGAAAAATATAGGTTTTTGAAGCTAAATATAATTGCAAAATTCTAATATATTGACATATTCAATTTGTTGTGTTTCAGTAATTTAAATAGATAAAATGTAAACTTTTACTTTAAGGCAAAAATATCAAAATCATCAAACTAAAAAAATGTGCATCTGTATAGTCTAAATACGAAATGGTATATATTGATAATCAGTATTTTAGTGCAATTAGCTAAAGTAAATATTTAATATTTGCAAAGGGTAGAAAAATTAGATGTAAAAATGTACATTACATTTGTTAATTTCAAATATTCGCTTTCTCTTTGTAGTGTTCAAAATATAGTATAATTATGGATATCAATCAGAGAGTTTCAGAGTTGATTAAAGAGCTTGGATTAACTGCACAAAAATTTGCTGAAAGTGTAAACACCAACGCCTTAAACATTACCCACATTACCAACAATAGAAGTAAGCCGGGTTATGTGCTTTTATGTGAAATTTTACGAACATATAGAGATGTATCTCCATATTGGTTACTACTTGGCGAGGGGGAGATGTTCTTGAGTAGTATAGAGCAAAATGAGTCCAATAATAGCCTTGTAGAGCTATTTTCACCCATAGTTCCAGAGCTTTCGCAGCAGGAGCATATTCTCGAACAAGATCTACATACAGCAGCAGTCGAATTAGTTCAAGAACAGGATAAATCTAGCGCTATTACAACTAGCATCAGCCAGAGTATTGAGCAGGATCAAAGCATGATCACGAAGGATATAAAACACCTTGAAAAAGTAGTTTTACTATATAGTGATGGGAGTTTTGAAGAATTTGTAAAGTAATTTTACAAATGTTTATTTGATTGTTTATTAATAGATTACATGTCAATCATTACATTTGTTAATTATTGATATTTACAAATATAAATTGCCCTAAATATCAATAATTTAGCCAATTTATTACAATTGTAAATAAACTTTTGCTGAAAATTGAGCTCACTTTTTCACTCGATTGTAGAAGATGCA
>CAYJOF010000044.1:0-291 GCA_964371765.1 uncultured Rikenellaceae bacterium | reverse complement strand
TTTTCTGCAATTTGATTGGACTCACTATTTTTTTGCTTTTTTCATTATTTCCAGCTGTACAGCAGTTATTCCAAATCTATTGGAAGTATATTCTTAATTGAATCATAATATATATTATGTTAAATAATGGAGATTTTGATTAATTTACTCCTTCCTACCTTCCTCTATCATTTAGCTAGATCATATATCTGAATCTTCGAAGTGAGCTCATTTATTCTTTTCATATAAACCATTTTTGCGATTACATAAATTTTATTACACTACTAAGTGTGAGCCTAACTAACAATAGTG
>CAYJOF010000043.1:728-10062 GCA_964371765.1 uncultured Rikenellaceae bacterium | reverse complement strand
ATGTTAGATAAAATACTATCTAAGTACCGTCTCTTCTCTGTCTGGACCAGCTGAAACAATTTTAATTGGAACACCGCAGAATTTCTCAATATACTCTACATACTCTTTAAACTCAACAGGGAATTGATCATAAGCTCTTAGGCTATTGATATCACAATTCCAACCTTTAAGTTCCACGTATTGAGGTTCGATATTATCTGAAATTTCGTAAGGGAAGTTCTCAATCAACTCGCCATCCATCTTATAACTAGTAGCAACCTTAATAGTTTCAAACTCGTTAAGAACATCAGATTTCATCATTATAAGCTGGGTAACGCCATTAACCATAACAGCATATTTAAGAGCCACTAGATCTAACCAACCACATCTGCGGCGGCGACCAGTTGTAGAACCATACTCTCTGCCAATGTCTGCCATTTTTTGCCCGTGGTCATCGAAAAGCTCCGTTGGGAATGGGCCACTACCAACTCTAGTACAGTAAGCTTTGAAAATACCAAAAACCTCACCGATATTGCGCGGTGCAACACCTAAACCTATACAAACCCCAGCACAAACAGTGTTTGACGATGTCACAAATGGATAAGTACCAAAATCTATATCTAGTAGAGATCCCTGGGCTCCTTCAGCTAGTACTGGAACATTTTGTTCGATGCAATCAGACAGATAGTGTTCACTATCAACAAATTCGAACTGCTTAAGAACCTCAATTCCTTCAAACCACTCCTTTTCATATTCTGCTACATCAAAGTCGTAATCCATCTGCTTGATAAGCTGGATATGCTTACTTTTTAATGCCTCATACCTCTCTTGAAACTTACCAGAGATAATATCTCCAACTCTAAGGCCATTACGCCCTGTTTTATCCATATAGGTAGGACCTATACCCTTTAGAGTTGAGCCAATCTTAGCACTACCCTTGCTCTTTTCGCTTGCAGCATCTAAGATTCGGTGAGTAGGTAAGATAAGGTGTGCTTTTTTTGAAAAGATCAATCGACCTATCGGCTTTCCACACTGTTTCAACTTAGCAAGTTCGGCAGAAAGAATCACGGGATCCACAACAACACCATTGCCGATAATATTCACAGAGTTTTCTCTGAATATTCCAGAAGGGATAGTGTGTAAAACATATTTCTGACCTTCGAAGATTAGCGTATGACCTGCATTTGGACCACCTTGGAATCTACTGATTACTTTGTAGTTAGGCGTTAGTACGTCTACGATTTTACCTTTGCCCTCATCACCCCATTGGAGTCCTAAAACTACATCAACTTTCATATATATAAATGAATGATTTACTCTATTAAATTATGTGTTCAAAAAACATGGTAAAGATAATACTTTTTTTCGAACTATTATAAGATTTTAGGCTTAAAGTTCAATTAATCGAATTTTCGTTGGCTCAATTTTAACTTTACCTGCTTTCAATAGCCCACCAACTCCTCGTTTAAACATTTTTTTGCTAAGCTTAAGAGCTTCATATATCTCATCTGGAGTACTCTTATCTCCTAACTCTATCTCCCCTCCAGAATCTTTCAATTTTTGGAGAATAATGTCGCTAGCGTTGCCAATTTGTTTAATACCAACAGGTTGAAGCGATACATCTATTCTATTATCTTCTGAGATTTTGGTTATATAACCTTTTAGTATATCCCCTACATCAACAGTTTGGAATATTTGATTATGATATATCATTCCCCAGTGTTTATTATCTATCACAACTCTAAAACCAAAATCGTGATCTTGTGCTACGACAAGTTCAACCTCCTGACCTATCTCAACTGAGATCTCTTCGTTTGAAACAATTCGATTGAGTTTGGTAGTTGCAGTCAACCTACCAGATAGATCATCAATATAAACACCAACAACATACCAGCCTCCCACCTCCACTCGATGTGGTTGATTGGCAAGCGGCAAGAAAAGATCCTTGGGTAAGCCCCAATCAAGAAATGCCCCTGAACTATTTTTATCGAGTACCTCCAAACATGCAACCTCACCTGCCATAGCATAAGGCATATCGGTAGAGGCAACCAATCTATCCTCCGAGTCGTGATAAATAAATACCGTAATGGTGTCATCCTCCTTTAGCTCATCGCTCAAGTATCGGTTCGGCAACAAAACTTCATTTCTTTGCTCATCCTCAAGATATGCTCCATTTGCTGTGAAACGTTCAACTCTCAAGGTGTTCATTTTTCCAACTATCATAATTTCAAAGGTTTAGGTTTTCGATAAAAAAGAGGGCGACCAAAAGCCACCCTCTCTGACATATAATCTATATATTACTCGTTTACTTGAGCAAAGATTGCAATATCCTCAGCCGAGAAATCTGCAATATAATCTGCATGTGCTCTATTTTGGGCACAAGCCATCTTAACGTACGCTGCTGCTGCAGTTGAGTACTCTTTATCGTGCTTGCAGAAATCGCTACTTGCTTGCATAATAAGTAGATGAGAGAAGATAATATTACCTGCCATCTCAACAAGTCTGCGAGAGTGGAAATCTAGATATGCAATACTACAATCATCTTTACAAGATGTAACAGCCTCAATAGCAGTATTGTATTGCTCTCTAAGAGCTACCAACTTATTAACCATAGGTTCAAAAGTTGCAGAGTTGTTCTCATTCTCATACTTCTCCATCATCATACCAAAGGTACCAGTAGTTACACCCTTAATAGCGGCAACAACTTGTAGTTGGGTTGTTCCCTCATAGATGTTTGTGATACGTGCATCACGAGCATAACGCTGAATTGGGTAATCTTTCATATAACCAGAACCTGCGTGAATCTGAAGAGAATCGTATGCAATTTGGTTACAGTACTCACTAGTCATCAACTTAAGAAGTGGTGTGAAAGCATCCGCTAGACGGTTGTAGTGCTTCATCTCATCACGCTGCTCTTTAGTCAAACGAGCGTGCTTAGATTGATGGTAGTAAAGTTTGTACATATCCACAAAACGAGATGTCTCATAAAGCATCGCACGACCAGCCAACAACTTAGCATTCATATTTGTCAACATCTCATAGATAGCTGGGAATTCGATGATTGCCTTGCCAAACTGCTTACGCTCTTTAGCATATTTTAGACCCTCACGATATGCTGCCTCTGAGATACCTGTCGACTGAGCACCAATACCCAAACGAGCTGCATTCATAAGACCCATCACATAGCGGATAAGACCCATCTTTCTATCACCTACCAACTCTGCTGGAGCATCAGTAAATACTAGCTCACATGTTGGAGATCCAATGATACCCATCTTGTGCTCAATACGACGAACCTTAACAGCATCGTGTACACTGTCGTATACGAATAATGAAAGTCCACGAGCATCTGCAGTACCCTCCTCACTTCGAGCAAGGACTAGAGATATGTGCGCATCACCGTTAGTGATAAAACGCTTAACACCATTCAACAACCAAGTACCACGCTTTTCATCCCAGTGGGCTTTAAGCATAACTGCCTGAAGGTCAGAACCAGCATCTGGCTCTGTAAGATCCATCGCACAAGTGTCACCGTGCTGGATACGAGGCAGGAATCTTGCATTCTGCTCATCGTTTGCAAATTCGTGAAGAGTCTCTGCACAATCTTGCAGACCCCAGATATTACCAAAACCCGCATCTGCACGAGATACCATCTCGCAAGACATCACGTAAGGAACCATCGGGAAGTTTAGACCACCATACTCTCTAGGAAGAGATAGACCATAAACACCCGCTTGAGTTAATACATCGTGGTTCTCTTGAGTACCACGAGCATAAACTACACGGTTGTTAACAACCTGAGGACCCTCCTCATCAACGCTCTCAGCGTTTTTGTCGATTACCTCAGCTGTAATCTCGCCTATAATCTCTAGGACTTTTGTATAGTTATCCATTGCATCCTCAAAGTTCTGAGGTGCAAGTTCATCATTGTCTTTATTCTCGAAATTGTTCTCCTTCATCTCTACAATCTTCCTCATTAGAGGGTGATTTAGGTGGTATTGAAGGTCTTTGTTATCTAAAAAGAAATTAGCCATCTTATCAACTATTTAGTGTTTTCTTTGTAATACTTAATCATTTTTGGGATTACCTCTTCAACCTTACCGATGATAGAGTAATCTGCTAGAGCATGAATAGGTGCTGCTGGGTCGTTGTTGATTGAGATAACCATTGCCGACTCCTCCATACCTGCTGTGTGTTGAATCTGGCCAGAGATTCCACAAGCGATAAATAGCTTAGGACGCACCGTTACGCCTGTTTGTCCAATCTGACGAGCGTGCTCTGTGTAACCAGCATCTACAGCCGCGCGAGAGGCACCAACCTCACCACCAATTGTCTTAGCTAGTTGATGTAGAAGATCAAAACCTTCCTTAGAGCCAACACCATAACCACCAGCAACGATAATTGGAGAATTTTTAATATCAATATCGCGTGCTTCGATGTGACGCTCTATGATTCTCACTGCAAAGTCTGCATCATTAAGATATTTTTTGCTATCAACATTAATAACCTCAGGAGTGATATTTCTAGCGCAAACCTCTTTTTTCATAACACCCTCACGTACTGTTGCCATCTGTGGACGACAATCAGGATTAATGATAGTAGCGATGATGTTACCACCAAATGCTGGGCGAATTTGATAAAGAAGGTTCTCGTACACCTTACCCTGACGCTTATCTTCGTGAGGTCCGATCTCTAGACTTGTACAGTCTGCTGTAAGACCGCTGTGAAGTGCAGACGAAACACGAGGACCTAGGTCACGACCAATAGTTGTTGCACCCATAAGCGCAATCTGAGGCTCTTGCTCTTTAAAGATACCACACACGATTGCCGAATGAGGCAGTGTGCGATACGGCTCCAAACACTCGCAGTCTGCTTTGTAGACTACCTCTGCACCATATTTAGCCAATTCAAGTTCAATATCTCCTAGATTGTGTCCTACTACAATCGCCTCAAGACGACAACCTAGAGTGTCTGCAAGCGAACGACCTTTAGTCAAAAGCTCAAGGCTCACATCAGCCACAACGCCATTTGACTGTTCGCAATATACAAATATATTATTCATCTTCATTTTCAAATTTAAATTTAACCAATTGTGTGATTTGAGATAAGCTCCTGCATCAGTTCGTTAATCTCGGTATCTTTACCCTCAAGTACCTTCGACTCCTTAGCTTGGAACACTACCGATTCGATAGCCTTAACTTTGGTTGGAGAACCTGTAAGACCTAGCTCACTATCCTTAGCATCAACATCCGCTACACCCCACTCTGTGATTGTAAGGTATGGGCGAATAGTTGAAAGATAGTCACTTGCTCTCTCTTGAAGTTCAGTAGAGGTCTTAGCGTGCTTAAATTTCATTACAAATCTAGCGTTACGAGGGCGACACTCTGGAGCCGACTCGTTTACTGTCACTACCATTGGCAGAGTAGAGACAACGTGCTCTACACCATTCTCAAGTCTACGCTTAATGAATAACTCACCAGCCTCGTATTTTTCGATCTCCTCAGCATAAGTTACCTGAGCGATACCTAGTTTTTCGGCTACCTGAGGACCTACCTGAGCTGTATCACCATCGATTGCTTGACGACCAGCGATAATTAGGTTAGGTTCAATTTGCTTAATTGCACAAGAAAGTGCATAAGAGGTAGCAAGTGTATCTGATCCAGCGAATTTCTTGTCTGTAAGAAGGATTCCTCCATCTGCACCACGGAACATAGATTCGCGGATTATATCTGCAGCCTTAGGAGGCCCCATAGTAAGGATAGTAACAGTTGTACCCTCATATCTATCTTTAAGTCTCAACGCTTGTTCTAATGCATTTAAATCTTCGGGATTGAAGATAGTATCCAGAGCAGCACGATTGACTGTTCCGTCCTCCTTCATGGCATCTTTACCCACATTTTTCGTATCTGGCACCTGTTTTGCCAGCACTACAATCTTCAATGGTTGTGTCATCTTAACAAAAATTATTTTAGTTTATATTAATATTCGACTAATACATTTTAGTAAGCTATAATGCTGATAATCAGCTAACTAGCCGACTTCACAACACTATATCTCACCTAAATTAATCCACAAATATAACCATTTTCTAACAAATAACCAAATAAAAAGGGGAGCAAATTAAATTTGCTCCCCTTAAGTATATTAAAATCTTGATTAACCTAAGAATCCTAGAAGGATACCTGCCGCAACGGCACTACCGATAACACCCGATACGTTCGGGCCCATAGCGTGCATAAGCAGATAGTTAGTTTTATCATAGTGCAGACCAACCTCTTGAGAAACACGAGCAGAGTCTGGCACAGCCGACACACCTGAGTTACCAATAAGTGGGTTGATTTTGTTACCCTCCTTAAGGAATAGGTTGAAAAGCTTAACGAAAAGTACACCCGCTGTTGTAGCAACAATAAACGAACCTGCACCCATTGCAAAGATACCAACCGACTTAACAGTAAGGAATGTAGTAGCTTGAGTAGAAGCACCCACAGTGATACCGATAAGAATAGTAACGATATCGATAAGTGGACCACTTGCAGTCACAGCCAAACGACGTGTTACACCACTCTCCTTTAGAAGATTACCAAAGAATAGCATACCTAGAAGAGGAATACCCGATGGTACAAGGAAACAAGTTAGAAGAACACCCACGATAGGGAAAAGAATCTTCTCTAGTTGTGATACCGCACGCGGTGGACGCATCTTGATAACTCTCTCTTTGCTGTTAGTTAGAGCCTTCATAATTGGAGGCTGGATAACTGGCACAAGAGCCATATAAGAATATGCTGAGATAGCAATAGCACCCATCAAGTCTGGAGCAAGTTTACTCGACAAGAAGATAGCTGTTGGACCGTCTGCACCACCAATAATAGCGATAGCACCAGACTCAGCTGCCGTAAAGCCAAATAGTAGAGCTAGCATATAAGCCGCAAAGATACCAAACTGAGCAGCAGCACCAATTAGCATAAGTTTTGGGTTAGAGATAAGAGCAGAGAAGTCTGTCATAGCACCAATACCCAAGAAGATAAGTGGAGGATATACCCCCTTTAGAACTCCAAAATATAGGTAGTTCAATACTGAACCATCTTCGTAAATACCAATTTGCATACCTGGGAAGAATGGGATGTTACCCAAAATGATACCAAATCCAATTGGAATAAGAAGCATTGGTTCGAAGTGCTTAACTATCGCTAGATAGATAGCAACTAGACCCAAAAGAATCATAATAATATGTCCTAGCTCAACATTTGCAAAGCCAGTATATTGGTAGAAACTCGAAAGGCCGTCAGTTAGAAATGAAATAAATCCTGTTTCAGCCATGGTCTTATTCAATTACGATTAGTAAATCACCCTCCATTACTTGAGAGCCTTTAGAAACTGCAAGCTTAGTAACAGTACCAGCACTTTCAGCCTCAATGTTGTTCTCCATCTTCATCGCCTCAAGGATCATAAGTTTCTGACCAGCAGCAACTGTATCACCCTCTTTAACGAATACGTCAAGGATTGCACCCGGAAGTGGAGATTTCATTCCACCTGCTGCGTTACCAGAAGATGGACGAGAAACTGGCGCAGCAGCAACTGGTGCTGGTGCAGTAGTTTGAGCTGGACGTTGAACTACTGGAGCCTTCTCAGGAAGGATAGATCTATCCATCTCTACATTAAACTCTGTACCGTTTACAGAAACAGTAGCCATCTGGCCATCAACAGAATCTATTGTAACGGCATAATCATTACCGTTTACTTTAATATTATATGTATTCATAACCTCTATTATTTTCTATTTGGTTGTTGTGTTAGACTATAAATTTTAGAACTCCAAGGAGAGTAAGACCTTGCTGTTTTGTTGATTGTAAGGATATTAGACTCCATATTCTCAACATCAACACGATACTGTTTAAGTGCAAATGTAATAGCTGCAAGTACCTCAGCCGAAGCCTCAAGTTCTTTTTGCTTCTTAGCAGGCGCAGTCGCTGCAGCTGCTGGAGATTTAGTGCTAATTTCTTTACGCTTTTCAAATTTCTGGTTAGCAATACCGATATTCTTAAAGATAATAAACAGAAGAAGAAGTGCAGAGAACACAACTCCCATAGAAATCATTGCCATACCACCACCTTTAGGATCCTTGATCATCATCTCATCGCTAGAAGAGATCTTTACAACTTCCATATTAACTGCAGCAGGAGTTGGTATTTCGTATTTTACCATCTCAAGAGATTTACCCTCTGCCTCCATATTCAATATCTCTTTGTAAGTCATAACTGGACGACCAATAGAGACATTTTTTTCTACCATCGAGCGATCAATATCCATCTTGTCGATAAATACTTTACCACTCGCATCTGTGATAGTAACCTCAGTTGCATTCTCTAGTGAGAAGTTTGCATATAGTGGGCCAGCACCAGAGTGTCCGTCCGCATACAGAACCAAAAATCCACCAGGGCCGATAGTAGTTAAATTTGAAGCGTTTGTAGGGATTTTGTAGGTAACACCATCCTCTACCTCATAGTTTGAGTTCTCCAAATCTATAGTTTTAAGGCTCACGAAACAGCCTCCAATATTGATTGACGAGTAACCTGTGTTGTGTATCTCAATCCAACTTGCATATCTACCATGAGCATTTAGCAACATTCCATCATTCTCAACCAAAACCTCATTGATCTTGATATCCTTGATACTTTGTGCAGATGCAAACAGTCCAACAGTTAAGAAAGCGAACAGTAAGGCTACCTTTTTAAAATTAAATTTTGCCATTACGATAAATGTTTACAATGGTATATTACAATGTTTCTTAGCTGGGTTCACCTCTCTCTTTGTAGCAAGTGATTGAAGTGCACGGATAATTCTGAAACGAGTATTACGAGGCTCAATTACATCATCAATGTAGCCATATTTAGCTGCATTGTATGGGTTAGCAAATTGCTCAGTGTACTCATTCTCTTTCTCTTGAGTGAATTTAACCTTCTCTTCTGGATTCTCGATACCTTTAATCTCTTTAGCATAAAGAACCGCAGTAGCACCACTTGCACCCATTACCGCAACCTCTGCAGTTGGCCAAGCATAGTTTATATCACCACGTAGGTGCTTAGAGCTCATTACACAGTATGCACCACCATAAGCCTTACGAAGAACAACAGTCACCTTAGGAACAGTAGCCTCACCGTAAGCGAATAGAAGTTTAGCACCGTGAACGATCACACCACCATACTCCTGACCTGTACCTGGAAGGAAACCTGGTACGTCAACTAGAGTAACGATTGGAATGTTGAATGCATCGCAGAAACGAATAAAGCGAGCTGCCTTACGAGATGCGTTAATATCAAGTACACCAGCCATAAACTTAGGTTGGTTTGCAATGATA
>CAYJOF010000043.1:0-684 GCA_964371765.1 uncultured Rikenellaceae bacterium | reverse complement strand
CTACACTCTGACCGTTGAAACGAGCAAAACAAGTGATAATATTTGGAGCAAACTGCTTTTGACTCTCTAGAATCTCACCATTATCTACGATAGCTGCAATTACGTCAAGTACATCGTATGGTTTGTTTGGATTGTCTGGAATAATTTCATTAAGAGTATCCTCCATTCTTTCGATAGCGTCTGTACAAACAGCCAATGGAGCATCTTCCATATTGTTTTGTGGCATATAGCTCAAAAGTTGACGAATAAGAGTCATACCAGACTCCTCGTTCTCAACAACGAAGTGGTTTACACCAGACTTCGATGCGTGAACCTTAGCACCACCAAGTTGATCTTGAGTTACAACCTCACCTGTTACTGTCTTAACAACAGCAGGACCTGTAAGGAACATATAACTATTCTGCTCACTCATGATAATAAAGTCTGTTAGAGCTGGCGAGTAAACTGCACCACCTGCACAAGGACCAAATACCGCTGAGATTTGTGGAATAACTCCACTTGCTAGGATGTTACGCTTGAAGATCTCAGTATAACCTGCAAGTGCATTAACACCTTCCTGAATACGAGCACCACCCGAGTCGTTGATACCAATTACTGGGGCACCTGTTTTCATAGCCATATCCATAACCTTGCAAATTTTGTTTGCAAGAGTCTCAGATAGAGAACCTCCAAAAACAGTAAAGT
>CAYJOF010000042.1:0-10107 GCA_964371765.1 uncultured Rikenellaceae bacterium | reverse complement strand
TACTACTCTCCGTTTGATGTTAATAACCGACGACTTGGGCGAACCTTACGCCTACTCATATCTTTGAGAATAGTCGATGGAGGTGCATCAATTCCATTGAGAGAAAAAGTATCGGATAGATTACCGCTTAGAATATCAACATCTCTATCTATCTTCTCATTGGTAATCTTTGCATACCGCTGTGTCGTTGTTATATTCTTATGCCCCATAGCACGACTAACTGTCTCAATAGGAACACCTTGCGATAGGCAAATTTGGGTTGCGAACGTATGGCGCGAGTCGTGATATGAAACACAACGCTCTATACCACAGAGATTTGCAATCTTTTTTAAATGAATATTCATACTCTCTTTTGTGAGCATCGGAAATAACAGATCACCTTTGGCTGCACCCTTATATTTCTCGATTAGTTCAATCGCAATATCAAGTAGCAATACATTTTCGGGAACATTACTCTTTTGGCGTGTGGTCATAATCCACAGTCGCCCCATATCATCACGCTTTAAGTGTCTCTGCGAGAGTGTACACATATCGCAATAACTTATACCTGTGAATGTTGAGAAGATAAACATATCTCGTGTAAAGTTCCGATTAGGTGTGTCAAGTGGTGTGCACATCAGCCTTGATAGCTCATCCTCTGTGAGATACCTTTGCGATCTTTCGGGCTTAGGTGTTTTAAATCCTTTGAATGGATTTGAATCCAATACACCATTGTGCACACTAATACAACAGACTGCTTTTAATCTATTTACGTGACCTCGAATAGTGTTAGGCTTTTGCTGTAAATCAATTTTTAAGTAGGTGCAAAACGACTCCATGAACTCTATATCAAGCCTTTTTATTGGCATATCTGTTACCTTGTATTTTGTTTTCACAAAATTTGTTAGATGAAACAGTGTGATTTTGTATTGTACGTATGTACTCTTTGCCCTATTCACGCCCACACGCAGGGCGTAGTCATCGTTATGACCTTGGAATGTAGCTAAAATCGTAGCTTGGCTATCTGCTACGCCTTGAAATATGCTTTTCACATCCATTGCCGAAAAATCATCACCCATCTCGTAGAGTTCATTGAACCGTTGGCGGAGCAGTAGCAACTGTGACTCAATCTCTTTGTTGGTCTTGATTGCGATTCTGCTTTTACCTGTGCACCGTTGCGATGTCGCATTCCAAATATTGGGATTAATTTTGAGTTTACACCCAAATTGTGCCGATGAGTTTCTTTTACCCTTAAGAGTTATCTTACCCATCAGGGGGCAAACGCCCTCGCTGTTTTGCTCATTTCGCTTGAGGTAGAGCAAGACCTTCATTTCTGTTTTCATACGCCTTAATTTTAACTTGTAAAAATACTTATAATACAGTGAATTAAGGAGCTACAACAGTAAGCAATATGGCGAATAAGAATCATATTATGCAAAATCCATTACATTATGCGTAACTTATAATTACATTTGTACCTCACAAGCGCATATACGACCTATTTTCAGCTCATTACACAATCTACGACAGGTAATGATTTGGTAGTTGAAATGGTTCGCCTTCTTTCATAAATACGCACTTTACCAAAGTGTACATTTCTTCAAAAATCACTAAATCACAACCACTTACGACCAATCTTCTTTTCCTTAGTTTAGACCGCTTTTATAGGTCGTTGTTGCTTTTGGGGTCTAGCATTTTCAGATGTTAAACAGTTAAAGCAGGAGCATATCTCTGTAGATAACACAGGGGCAATATGGATACGTAAGCGCAGGCAGAAGACTAATAATATGTGCAATATACCATTAATGGATATAGCTCAACAAATACTCGAAAAATATAGCAATCACCCTGCTCGCAAGAACGGAGCTTTGCTCGTAGTTCCATCGAATCAGTTGCTTAACTTTGTCTGCATTTTGGATGGGGAGGTCCACTTTAGATATCACTCTACTTTATGCAAGAAACAATATAATCACCTACCTGACTTGTAGAATAGCTCTTTCCGCCTTGTGGCGACAAATCTTCAGTTACTATATCGTTATTTATAGCAGCTTCTATTGCAGCTCTAATAGACATAGCTTCTTGATTGAGTGATAGATGCTCTAACATCATTGCTGCCGAGAGAATCGTAGCCATTGGATTGGCAATACCTCTACCAGCCGCCTGAGGATAAGATCCGTGAATTGGTTCGAATAGTGCCACACTGCTACCGATTGATGCAGATGGGAGTAGCCCCAAAGAACCACTAATAACACTAGCCTCATCGGTAAGAATATCTCCAAACATATTCTCTGTCACCATTACATCAAAAAAACAAGGTCGCTGTATTAATTGCATTGCGGCATTATCTACAAACATATATTCAACTGCAATATCTGGATATAGTGGCGCCATTTCCTTTGCTACCTCTCTCCATAGACGACTTGTCGCCAAAACATTAGCTTTGTCAACAACTGTTAGATGTTTTCTTCGTTTGCTGGCTAGTTCAAAGGCTATATTTAACACTCTCTCTATCTCCGTACGTTGATAAGAACAAGTGTCAAAAGCAAAATTACCATCTTCGCTTCTACCTCTAGGTGTTCCGAAGTATATTCCTCCGATCAACTCTCTTACACATACAAAATCAACACCCTCGATTCTCTCTTTTTTGAGTGGAGAGCGATCTGATAGTCTGTCGAACATTACAAGTGGACGAATGTTAGCATATAGGCCTAAACTCTGTCTCATCTTCAGCAATCCTTGCTCTGGACGCACCTTTGCCAAAGGATTATTATCGAAACGAAGGTCTCCAATTGCGCCAAACAATATAGCATCACTAGTCACACAGAGTTTGTGTGTTGCCTCAGGGTAAGGATCCCCACAAGCATCAATAGCGGCTGCACCTATGGCACCTTCAGTAAAATTAAAGGTATGCGAGTACTTCTGGCCAATCTTATTCAAAACTTTTACCGCCTCAGCGATAATCTCCGGTCCTATGCCATCGCCCGGAAGAGTTGCAATATTATATTTCATTATTATTCTCTATTAGATTTCTCAAATTTTTCTATACTTTCCCTCTTGCTAATCAGAAAATCTATATCATCATAGCCGTTGAGAAGGCACTCTTTTTTGTAGCCGTCAATAGCAAATTTTTCGCTTCTTGAGCTTGTGTCGTTACTTATTACTTGATCTTGTAGATCGACTGTGAAGACTGCCGAAGGGTTTTGTTCGATAGTCGAGAAAATTTCCGATAAAAACTCATCGCTCACCTGAACAGGCAGAAGCCCATTGTTGAGAGCATTGTTGCGGAAAATGTCTGCAAAAAAATTCGATACTACAACTCTAAAGCCATAGTCGTAAAGTGCCCAAGCAGCGTGTTCACGCGAAGATCCACATCCGAAATTTTTTCCTGCTACGAGAATTGTTCCGCTATAAACGGGATTACATAGAGCAAACTCTTTGTTTATTTCCTCTCGGTCGTTGTATCTCCAATCTCGAAACAGATTCTCGCCAAAGCCTTTGCGTTCTACTGCTTTAAGAAAACGGGCAGGAATAATCTGATCTGTATCTATATTCTCAATCATTAAAGGAATAGCCGCCGAGGCTATCTTTGTTATTTTTTCTCTTGCCATCACTTAATCTATTTTAGTTATAACACCACTAATTGCTGCTGCTGCTGCCACTCTCACACCACATAACATTGTTCGTGCTCCGGGTCCCTGTCTTCCCTCAAAATTGCGATTTGATGTCGAAAGTGAGTATTTTCCAGCAGGGATCTTATCATCGTTCATTGCTAGGCAAGCGCTACATCCTGGTTGACGCAATTCGAAACCTGCATCCTCCAATATAGTAACCAATCCCTCTTTGTGTGCCAAACGTTCTACCTCTTTTGAACCTGGTACTAGCCATACGACAATATCCTGTGCCTTTTTCTTTCCGTTAACGTATTTGGCGAATTCTCGGAAATCCTCAATACGGCCATTGGTACAGCTTCCAACAAAAATATAATCAACCTTTTTACCTTCTAGGTTATCGCCCTCATCAAAACCCATATATTCAAGAGCTTTTTGATAGGATTCTTTATCGCTACCCACCATCGAGTCGCTTGAAGGAATCTTATCTCCTAGGGCTATACCCATACCAGGGTTTGTTCCGTAAGTCACCATAGGGCGAATATCCTCTGCCATAAAGTGATGCTCCTTGTCGAAAACAGCACCAGCATCACTGACTAAAGTACTCCAGTAGCTCTCGTTTTTGTCCCATTGGCTTCCCTTTGGGGCATATTCCCTACTCTTTAGGTAGTCGAAGGTAGTTTGGTCTGGAGCAATTATTCCTCCTCGTGCACCACACTCAATGCTCATATTACAAACAGTCATTCTACCATCCATCGATAGGGAACGAATTGCACTACCAGCAAACTCAATAAAATAGCCTGTTCCTCCAGAAGAAGTTATCTGTGCAATAACATATAACACCAAATCTTTTGCCGAGACTCCCTCATTGAGTACACCTTCGATGGTGATCCTCATTTTTTTAGGCTTTGGCTGTATGATCGTCTGCGAGGCAAAGACCATCTCTACCTCAGATGTTCCAATTCCAAAAGCAACTGCTCCAAATGCTCCGTGTGTTGAGGTGTGGCTATCTCCACACACTATAGTCATCCCAGGTTGGGTAAGGCCCTGCTCAGGCCCAACAACGTGGATAATTCCGTGCTTAGGGTGATTTAATCCCCACAACTCAATATTATTTGCCTTACAATTCTCTGCTAAGGATGCGAGTTGTTGAGCCGATTCTGCATCTCCTATTGGCATATGCTGATTTAATGTTGGTATATTGTGGTCTGGGGTTGCTGTTGTTTGTTCTGGACGAAATACTTTCAACCCTCTGTTTTTCATTCCAAGAAATGCCACAGGGGAAGTAACCTCGTGTATATAGTGGCGATCAATATATAAAATATCTCTATCTCCTTCTAATCTCTCGACTAGGTGTGCATCCCACACTTTGTCAAACAATGTTTTTGCTTTCATACTCTTTTATATTAATTTATTAACACCATCTATAAAAGCTTCTACCGATGCAGTTGTTACGTCAGTGTTGGCAGAAAAGCCGTGTGCACATCTCCCCTCTGAGGCAATTTGCATATGTACGCGCCCTACATCATTGCTCCCCTTGCTCATAGCTTGAATCAAGAACTCTTGAAGAACAAATTTCTGCTTTAGTATCTGCTTTACAGCATTCAGAGCAGCGTCAATTGGGCCATTTCCTGAATCTGTTAGAGTTACCTGCTCTCCTTCAAATTCCAATATAACGGTAGCTGTTGGGACAAGTGTTCCTGAAAGTAATTGGAGATACTTCAGTTCGATATTGCGTTTATTTTGCGGTTTCTCTCCACTTACCAAAGTTATAATGTCTTCATCTGTTAGATTTTTCTTGCGATCTGCTAATTTAAGAAACTCTATATAGGTTTTATCTAATTTCGACTGCTCTAGGTCATAACCCAGACGCTGAAGATGATGGTTTAGTGCTGCTCTTCCACTTCGAGCTGTAAGTACAATTGAAGAGTTGTCAATACCTACATCCTTTGGATCTATAATCTCATAGCTCTCTCTCGATTTTAGAACTCCATCTTGATGAATACCCGATGAATGAGCAAAAGCATTACGACCAACAATTGCTTTATTGGCCTGTACAGGCATATTCATCAGATTTGACACCATACGAGAGGCCTCCATTATCATCTCGGAGTTGATATTGGTGTGGTAGCCCAGTCCTTTGTGGCATTTTAGTGCCATCACCACTTCCTCCAATGAGGTGTTGCCTGCTCTTTCTCCAATACCATTGATTGTGACCTCAACTTGACGAGCACCATTGAATACTCCGCTCAGAGAGTTTGCAGTCGCCATACCCAAATCGTTGTGACAATGGGTAGATAATATAACCTTATCGATATTTGGCACGTTATTTACCAGATAATCTATCTTCTGACCATATTGAAATGGCATACAATAACCCGTAGTATCTGGAATATTGATAACCGTAGCTCCAGCCTTAATTACCGACTCGATAACTCGGGCTAAGTATTCTTGGTCGGCTCGTCCTGCATCTTCGGCATAGAATTCCACATCCTCGACATACTTTTTGGCAAGTTTAACCGCGGCAACGGCTCTTTCGATTATTTCCTCTGGGTTAGATCGAAGTTTATCGTAGATGTGTGAAGGTGATACACCAATACCAGTATGAATACGCCTATGTTTAGCGTATTTTAATGCCTCAGCTGCAACCTCAATATCTTTACTTACAGCGCGAGTAAGCGCACAGATAGTAGGATTGGAAACAGCTTTAGAAATTTCAATTACAGAATTAAAATCGCCTGGACTCGAAACAGGGAAACCTGCTTCTATAACATCCACTCCTAATATTTCTAGAGTTTTGGCTACTTCAATTTTTTCGATTGTATTTAATTGGCACCCTGGCACTTGTTCTCCATCTCTAAGGGTGGTGTCAAATATATATACTCTTTTTGACTTACTCATTTTTTTTGTTTAATTATTACTATTACCGATTTACGAAACTTGCCTCAGCAATCAAGGAAGTGTTCACATTAATTTATCCAGTTTGGTATTTTCTTGACCTTAATGTTTTTAAAAACCCTCCAGTTGTCTGAAGGGCAAAATATTAAAAAAACCATATTTACACACCGCTTCAGACTATCAAATTAATGATATTCAGGGAGATATGTGTGGTTAGTTGAGATTTTTTCATATTCTTCACAAGTATTTTATGACAGCAAATTTATTAACTATTTTCTATAAAACAAAACATTTCATATTTTATTTTAACAAATATAAGTAAAAGATAAAATATCGACATAAAACACACAATTTGGCATTAGCCAACTCCTAAGAACAAAATCTAGATCATATAGATTCTGTATAGAGTACTTTCATTAGCTAAAGATTGTGTTTATTGTGAAATGTAGTAAATATTTGCCGCCGCCTGAAAATTATCTATTCCGAAATAGTGAGATAATTGGATTGAAGAAGCGAGAAATCAGCCTCATATCCTCGGTTATTATCTCGGCTGTTCCTGTCATCTGTTGGATCATTGGCAGCTCCTTGTTGTATGTTGTTATCAGCCCCTGCGAGAGATCTATCTCCGCTAGATAAATTGCTTCCGATACTCCACCCTGAACACTCTGTTGTTCAGGCACAGCAGAGAGACTCTTAACCTCTCCCTGCAACACCCCAAACTCCATATAGGGATAGCCGCTGAGCTTAATGTTTACGTACTGTCCTACTTGCACCTTTCCAAAACCCATCGAAGGAATTTCGGCTCGACCAATGATACTATTGCTACCATTAGGGACAATGCTTGCCAGCTTGTCGCCTACAGCTACGTGCTGATTCTCATTCCAATAGCTTATGTAGGTAAGAGTCCCTGAGACAGGAGCAGTTAGCGTATAGAGCTGCTTCCACTGTGTCACCTCAGAGATGAGTTGTTGATAGCTCTGTTGGATGGCTCTTTCGAACTCGGACTCTTCGTTTGATTGTACTATATCCAGCTCTATCACCTGCTGTTCTAATTGTATTATTTGTAATTCAGTGTTCGTTAGAGTTGCCCTAAAACTTGATTCCGAACCCAATTTTGAAGTTAAATTCTGTACAGAGAGTTCGAAATCATGGAGCGAGATAACCCCTTTAGCGTGGAGTGATGAATCTCTGAGATAACTTTGCTGCTGTATTTCCAGCTCCTTTAACACTAGGCGATACTGCGCCTTGAGAAGTTTGTGATAATCTCTTGTTTTTGCCACCTGTTGAGCTATAAGAGCCTTCTTCTTTGCCACCTGACCAATCTGGATATAGTGTTTATAATCTCTACACCACTTCTGGAAGGCGGAAAAACTGTTTTGTAGCTCTCCCAATTCGTATTGTTCATCAATCCACCCACTCCAGAGACCTTCTTCGGGGGAAGAAAGTGAAAATAGTTCGATAGAGGTAGATAGCCTATCGACATCTGCCCACCTTGCACTGCTCTCAAGTACTGCAACCAACTGACCAGATTCTACACTCTGTCCATTATCAACAAGCAAAGTATCGATCAACCCAGATTGCCTAGTTATTAGGTCGGCTGGTGGATTAATTGTTGTTATTTCAACTGGTGCTGAGATAATGTCTGGATATTTTATGAAGTAGCACCCTGCAAAGAGTGCAGCAAATATCACAAATAGAACAGTCACTCCCCACTTCACCACAAAAGCAGGTGCTCGACCCATTATCGACTGCACCTCTTCACTATAAAAATTTTCTCTATTTGGCATACACTTAACTCCCTAATTCTAATTGGTTTTTAACTAGCTCGTAGTAGTAGCCTCGTTTGGTGGTCAACTCCTTATGATTACCCTGCTCTACTATCTTGCCACTATCTAGCACGATTATATTGTCGGCGTTCTTAACGGTTGATAATCGATGAGCAACTACAACCACTGTTTTACCTGCGAATAATCGCTCTAGCCGCTCCATAATAGTACGTTCATTGTTTGCGTCGAGCGAGTTAGTAGCCTCGTCGAAGAAGAGAAATTTAGCATCCTTATAGGCAGCACGAGCAATCAAAATCCTCTGTTTCTGCCCAGTACTCAATCCATTGCCGTCTGCTCCAATTTTTGTATTGTAACCTAGTGGCAGAGCCTCAATATATTCATCAATATTAGCCACCTCGGTAGCATACCTCACCCTGTCCATATTAGGAATCTCGTCCGACACCCCAATATTATTAGCAATGGTATCTGAAAAGATAAACCCCTCTTGCATAACCGAGCCACACGCCTTTCGCCAAGTTGAGGCACTATATTGCGACAACTTACGCCCCCCAAGCAGTATATCCCCCTCGACGGGAGCATAGAACCCCAACATCATCTTCAACATTGTTGTTTTACCACTCCCAGAAGCTCCTACGATCGCTGTAACTTTGTTTGAGGGAATAGTGACTGTTATATTGTTTATAGCTTTGGGAGAATGAGGTCCGTCATACTGAAACGAAACCCCTCTAAATTCAATATCTGCACTGTCTGGCACCTCCCTCACAAACTGTTTATCGGCAGGCTCTTCATCATCTTTCTGCTGTATCTCACTTAGACGCTCCATAGATATTTTTGCATCCTGCGTACTCTGCACAAACTGTATGAACTGCGACAATGGCGCATTGAGTTGTCCGATGATATATTGCAAAGCCATCATCATACCCAGTGTCATCTCCCCCTCGATTACAGCACTAGCTGCCAAAAAAGATATTACAACATTCTTTGTCTGGTCGATGAATGTACCTCCCACCTCTTGTGTTTGCCCTAGGGCAAGTCCCTTGATGGAGACCTGAAACAATCGTGCCTGTATTCTCTCCCATTCCCAACGCTTTTGTTTTTCGCAGTTGTTGAGTTTTATATCCTGCATACCGTTAATCAACTGCACAATACTGCTCTGATTGGCGGCTGCCTCCTGAAAACGCATATAATCTAGTTTCCTACGACGTTTCAGAAAGAGCAGAATCCACCCTATATATAGCGCACTTCCAAGCAGGAATATTCCAAGTATAGCTATATCATACCCACCCATAACTGCACCATAAATCACAAAGGTCAAAACTGCCATCACCATACTCAGCAGAGAGCCTGTCAGAAACGACTGTATGCGATTGTAGTCGCCTATACGCTGCATAATATCGCCCACCATCTTCGAGTCGAAGAAAGATATAGGCAACCTCATCAACTTAGATAGGAAATTAGAGATTAGTGTTATACTTATCCTTGTTGTCATATGTAGCATTAACCACGAACGGATAAGGTTGTTTGCCATCTGCCCCAATACCAACACCACCTGTGCCACCAACATCATAACCACAAACGGCAAATCACTAGTACCTATACCCTTATCCACCACCGACTGTGTCACAAACGGCAGAATAAGGCTCAATACACTAGCAGTCAACATTGCCAGCACTAGCTGAACCAGATACCTCTTGTATGGTTTTAAGTAATGTATCAAATGAGAGAATTTCAGTCGCCTATCCTCGTCGCCACTCTCTTTGTAGAACTCTGCTGTGGGTTCAAGCAACAACACAACACCCCTTGCTACCACCCCTTGCTCTTGAGAGTTATCAAAG
>CAYJOF010000041.1:0-10191 GCA_964371765.1 uncultured Rikenellaceae bacterium | reverse complement strand
AAAGAAATAGGAGTAGATTAGAGGAGGAGATAAATTGAGAATAGAAGAACCAAATAGGAATAGAGAAGCTAGAGTGAAACAGAATTTGAAGACATATTGCACAAGGGCTACATTTAGTAGTCGCCTTCTTCGCTTAATAGTGATGTGTCTCACTATCACCCTAGGTGTATCGTGTGAGTATCAACCTATCTATGAGAGGGATACACCATATGAGGTGGCTCGTATCCCAGTTAAGATTAATTGGGCTCATTCAGGATTTGAGGTAGATTCAAAAGGCTTCTCAAAACAGAGTAGTACAACTATCCACAGGGTTTCGTTGAGATTCTTTCCAAAGAATGGCGACCCTTGTTTTGAGCGATATATTGGCGATGGACACAGTCTTATAGATGGTATGATTGATGTGCCTATTGGCGAGTATTCTGTAATTGTTATGAATGAGTCAATTTCGGATACCTACTGGGAAGGTACGCAAAGTGGTGGTGCACAAAGTCTTTTCTTTGAAAATACAGATAATTATCTTAACTTTGCAGCGTACGTTAAAACGCAAAGCTCTAGTCCAGCTGGTTATTACTGGGACGAGAGTTATGACAACAACTTATTTATCAACTCACCTCTTCGCCTTGCTACTTGGAGTCTCGATGATTTCGAAGTGACCGAAGAGATGGTTAACTACACACAGTCAAAATCTGACCCAGAGGATGTACTAAGTAGTTTGAGTAAGAGCGAGGCAGATATGTACCTAGCCCTAACTCGTGATTATGAGGGTGATGAGGATGGTATAGATATGCGTAAGTTGACATACGATATAGAAATTAAACTCCAGGTTAAAAACTTGACCTCAGTAGCTGAAGTTAAGGGAGGGATGTTAGGCTTTACCAATAAGGTTAACATGCGTACCGCTATCGCTTACCGTGAACCTGACAACAAAACAATGATTCAGTATTTTACGTTTAATGGACGACAAAATTGGTATAACCCTCAAGGGCAGTATATGGGAGATGGCTGGCAGCCAGTGTCGGGAGAGAATACCTATGAAGATTATACGGGACAAACTTCTGTTAAGTTCCTAAGTCTAGGGCGTGATATTCCTCTTGAGGAGAATTCTGGTCACGCAAGGAGTGGCCTCTACTTTTTGGATCTTGACTTCCTCTATATTTCGGGTGAGTTGATGGATACCAAAAACAGGGAATTCTTGGTTGATCTCGACGATGATCCTTCAACGCCATACGTAGAGACAAAACTGCCATTTGACCTGACATACCAGACAACCAAAATTAATAGCAGTATAAGCTCTGCCATTGATATTGATATTAACGTAAACACAATAGATGTTGACTACACAAGTGGAGATATAACCGTTGAAGAGTGGGAGAGTGGAGGAGTCATTCCTCTAGGAGTAAGTGCAAATACGAAGAAATAACTACATAAAGTAGAATTGATAACAAAAAAAATAATAACTTTTTAAAATTTTAGAAATGAAGAAACTATTAATGTTTGCTGCAACAGCAGCAGTAGTGATGAGCTCTTGTTCGAAAATCGAGCAGAATGAGAACAGCATCCCTACTAAAAATGATCCAGACAAGGTTTGGTTCACTAGCACAACTTCACGTGCTGCAAATAATACACTTGAGAATGTAAAAGCTGGTTTCCCAGTTTATGGTTACGCTAACAACGCAGCTGCAAATACTTGGTATTCTGCAGGAGGTAGCATAACACTTGATGGAACGAATGATTATTTCCTTCCTACTACTATGGATAATAGTGTATCGGATTTCAATGGATGGCAGTGGAAAAATTCAGGCGGTACCATCGTAGAGGCTCCAGAGTGGCCAGCAGCAGGTGATAATGCATGGCCTATGAAATTTATCGCTATCTATCCTGAGCCTACTACTACTACAGCTACACTTACCCCTTCAACGGGAGTTGTAACAGCATCTGTTACGGCTGTTCACGAAATCAACACAGATAGATACCAACAGCTCGATCTACTGGCTGCAGCGGCTACGGCTAACTCTAAGCCAGCTGGTGGTCTTACACTTAACTTTGAGCATATCCTATCTAAGCTTGACGTAACAGCAACAGCAGGTGAAGGTCTAGTGGTTCAGGTGCAAGGTGTTACTTTAGGTAATGTTATCAACTCTAATGGTACTTACCAGTACGCTCCTGCTCAAGCGTGGACTCTAAATGGAACTGCAGCATCTTACGAATATCGTAAAACTGTTTTTGTTGGCTCTACAACAGCTCCAGATGCTTCTTCTTGGATGGCTCCACTTGCTGAGAGTGCAGCAGCAGGTACAGTAAACCTTGTTCAGAACAACGCTTCAGATGTTAGTGGTTCATTAATGATCCTTCCTCAAACTACTCCTGAGATCGATCTATCTGCAGTAGCAACAAATGCTAAGGTAGCTGCAGTTAAGGCTGGTACATATTTCGAGGTGCTTTATAGAGTGTCTCAAGGTGGTGTTGATATCGTAGGTCGTAACGACGTTCTTAACCCAGGTTTGATTTATGATGCAGCAGGAGTAGCTGTTACTCCAACAGCTACTGATACTTACGGTGGATATACCGCAGCTGATTACGCTTCGACTAATCTTGCTGCTGGTGATAACCTTTACATCAAAGCTCTTTTCCCAATCAGCGACGTTATTCTAGAAGAGTCTAAATACTACACTTTCAATCTTTTGATTGGTGGTGAAGGTACAGGTGGTATCTATGCAGATAATAAGTACTATGATGAGGCTGGTAACGACACTGGTTACACTCACAAAGGTACTCCTGGTGCTGAGGTATTTACAAACAAGATTCACTTCATTGTTGACGTATTGCCTTGGGGTGATGGCGGTACAACTACTATTGAATAATATAGTAACACATAGGGTTAAGGGGGGTGATACCCCCTTAGCTCACTCAATATCACAATAACGATAGACGATAAATTAGACAACTGTCATTACTCCCATTAATATAAAACTATTGTTGTCCCTATAAAAAATTACAAAAGCTTCTAAGTGATTGTTTAGCGGAATTTTATGGGTGAAATGGCTTGAAAATCAAGAGTCAAATATTTTTAGCTACTTGCTACTATTGGTAGTTAAAATTGGAAAGATGTACTTTAGTTTTAGCCTCAAATCACTATGTGAGTACTTATGTAATTGAGTAGTGAAGCTCCTAAGAGCTGGTTTGAACTTAAAAATGATGTGTAGCTGTTCAATCTAAAACTAATAATTTGTAGCATAAATAAGGGCTCTCTTCACACTGAAGAGAGCCCTTATTTGGTATTACACTACTACTTTACCTATTCAAATAGTTGTGGTATGTTTGTCTCATCTCGTCTACTATCACCGATTAGGTGTTGTGAGAAGTAATCTGCTGATCTCCAGAAGAACCAGTCTGTCATATCGCCATAAGCATGACGTTGATTTGGAAGGTAGATTAGATCAAAACGCTTGTTTGCTTTGATAAGAGCGTTTACTACTCTCATTGTGTTTCCTGGGTGTACGTTGTTGTCAATCTCTCCGTGAGTTAACATCAATTTACCTTTTAGGTTCTTAGCAATCTCTGGGTTGCTCTCGATTTTGTACACAAATGTAGTGTCTGAAGTCTCTTCGTTGATAACCTCATTTACCCCGTGGTGAGTCTCACTCCACCAACGGTTGTACATTCTATTATCGTGATTACCTGCCGAAGATACTGCCACTTTGAAGAAGTCAGGATATACGAGCATTGCAGCAGTCGACATAAATCCACCACCTGAGTGACCGTGGATACCCACCTTATTTACATCAATAAAGTTGTGACGTGCAGCTAAAGCCTCAACTGTGCGTTTTTTGTCTGCCAAACCGTAATCTCTTAGATCCCCGTATCCGTAATTGTGGTACCACTTAGAACGAAGTGGGCTACCACCACGATTACCAACAGTAACAACAATAAATCCAAATTGAGCAAGTTGAGCTGTACGGTACATCGAACGAGAGAACGATGCGTCAACAGCCTCTGTTTGCGGTCCTGGATAGACATACTCGATGATTGGGTATAGTTTTGTAGAGTCAAAATCGAAAGGCTTGTACATAACGCCATAAAGGTCTGTAACCCCATCGTCAGATTTTACTGTGAATGGCTCAGGGAACTTATATCCATATTCGAATAGTTGAGATAGGTCTGCCTCCTCAAGGTCAATGATTTTCTGTCCTAGCGAGTTGTAAAGCGCAGAGGCAGGAATAGTATTTACTCTAGAGTAGTTATCAACAAAGAATTTACCATAGTCTCCCATATTGATTTGATGATCGAAATCTCCCTTGTTAAGAAGTTTTGGAGCACCACCTCTTAGAGATACGCTGTAAGCGTGTTGGTAGTAAGGGTTCTCACCCTTCTCAACACCATTTGCAGTGTAGTACAAGGTTTCAGTGTTGTCGTTGTAGCCAGTAATATTGTTAGAGTGGCTCTGTCCGCTTGTTAGTTGTCTTACTAGGTTACCATCAGTGTCGTATAGATAGAAGTGTGCCCATCCATCTCTTTCGCTCCACCACACAACCTGTGAGTTGTCCTTAACGAATAGTGGAGATCTTACCTCTTGGTAAGTATTCATTCTCTCTTCAATAATTGGAGTAGCACTCATCTCATTAAGGTCAACCTTGCATAGGTCAACTCTCTTAAGATCGCGGCTTAGGCGAGTTACGAACATAGTGTTGGCATCACCACTCCAGATAATTGGTCTGAAAATATCAGCAGCATCTCTCTTTAGGCTAGGTTTTGTAGAGATAGATAGTGTTTGGTTCTTGTATGCCTCAATATCAACTCTCTTAGGAGTCATTGTTGATACATCAAATATAAGTAGTTCAACATTTGAACCCTCCTCACCAGGCATCTGGTATAGATAAGTCTCAAGCGTTGGACGTGGCTGAGAAATAGGATTGATAACCCATAGTGGTTTAAGCGCACGATTGTCAACTTTCTGGAAAGCGAATTTTTTTGAATCTGGACTCCATACAACGAATGCTCTCATTCTGTCGTTTTTCTTCTTCTGAGCATCTACATTTGACATACGGTTAGTGTTTCCGCCGTAGTCGTAACCCTCGATACCGTCAGTTGTGATTTGACGAGCAACGATTGTTGAATCCTTCTCATCCTCGATAGCTTTTTGTAGGTTCTCTGCATCCATAACCCAAAGGTTGTGGTTCTTAGCAAAGATAGCCATAGATTTATCAGGAGATACGTTAGCCCAACTAGGGTATCGCTTCTCTGGTTCAAAATCTTTGAGGTGAGTAACCTTGCCTGTTGATAGGTTGTACTCACAATAGAATCTCTCTTTCTCTTTAGTAGGTTTCTTCTTCTCTCTGATCTCAGATGGAGTTTGCTTCTTGTCTACATCCTTTGATCCACGAACCAAGAATGTGAATTTCGATGCATCGTCCGAAAACTTAATATCAGAAATCTTTAGCTGTTGAGCATTTTGAGGATCTTTAGTGATCAGAGTCAGTTGACTTGCCATATTGGCATTGTCGAAAAGGGGCTGTTTGCTTTTTGATACTGGATCTACAATATACCAGCTCGTTCCATCGCTAGTTTTGTAAGAGTACCAAAATTTATCCCCGCTCTTTAGCCAGTTAGGTGTTACTGCCAGCGAATGAACCATCTTAGATAGTTTTTTAGCTGAGAATCTTGCAGCTAAATCGTAGTTGCTAGTAGTCACAGGCGTGTTTTGTGCAAACAGTGCCGTTGTGAAACATATCAAAGCAACCAATAGTGTGATTTTTCTCATCATATTAATTTATTAGTTAGTTTCTTAATTAGTGTCCAATTTTAACGATCGATAGTAGCAAGAGGCTAATAAAATCTTTGAATCTTGATTTTCAAGCCATCTCATCCACAAAATACTGTAAAACTCTGCTAAATAATTATTTACAAGCTTTTGTAGATTTTTTCTTGGACAACAATGTTAGTTTATCTGTTTAGAAACATCAAATTTACGACTTTTCAACCTATTATCAAAATTTGACTAATAAGTTTGGTCTATTTTTGGTTTTACTTAGTCGTACGAAGACCTCTCTATACTGCGATCTTGTGGACTTATGAATCCCATCTCTCGCTCATACATCCTTACATATCTCTCCATAACCCAATCTCTATCGTAGGGGTCATATTTAAGCTTGAGATTTACGCCATAGATTCGAGAAACCAGCAGCCAGAAACCAGCCGATAGTCCACTTTTAAGCTCCTTGAGTAGAGTGTATCCATTCTGCCCTGTTTGTCTGTCAATCAATTTCAAAAGAACAGCTCCTTGGTAAAAACTCATTCTTTTAAGAATAGGAGTGTATTGCTCCACAATCTCGTCCTCTACCTTAGATATATACTCACGCTGCTCACGTCGAGAAGATATTTTTGGGATAGAATCTCGCATCTCTCTGAGCTTTATTTGGGCGTAACGTGCTATTGGGTAGCTAATTATGATGGCTCTTTTGAGGCGTGTGATGTTTGAATAAAAACTAGGGTTGCGCTTGTTGGAGGTGATCTCTACCTCTAATGTTTTCTCTAGTTTTATTGTGTCTTGACCACTTTGTGTAAAATAGCTTTTGTTGCTCTGAGCAAATGCAGTACTACTGCTGAGGATTAAAAATGCAAATATTTTAATCCTTAGCAAATGTCGTATGTATCTTTCATTGCTCATTTTATACTACAAAAATATAAATATATTTTTAATTTTCTTTTTTTTCTGCAAATATTTTTTCTACCTTTGATTCCTAAAGTGATGTGTTTAGCTATGGGACGGCACCTATGGCTATATTATTTATGTTTATTAACGTATAATGGATAGAGAAAGTTTCATAAAAATTGATCAAAAGAAGTGTATTGGATGCCTTCAGTGTCTGCGCAGTTGCGATGTGCACGCAATTAGATATGTCGGAGGACACCTAAACATAGAGCAGGAGCGTTGTGTGAAGTGTGGTGTGTGCCAGCAGGCGTGTACCTATAAAGCTGTGATTATCGACCCTGCAATTGACCAGGTGCGCTCACTGATAGAGCATAACGATGTAGTTATCGCTTCTGTGTCTCCTACGTGGGTATCGGAATTTAGAGGGGTGACGATGAATCAATTTGTTTTAGGGCTAAAGAAATTGGGATTCACTCACGTAAGTCAAGCAACCCACGGAGCAGCTCGGGTAATCGAAATAACTAAAGAGAACATAAAAAATCATCCAAGTCCCTTAATGATCTCTTCTATATGTCCAGTTGTAAACAAATTAATAGAGGCTTATTATCCTCAGCACCTCGATAATATGAATCCTATCTCTATGCCTGAGACGCTTCATTGTCGTATGCTCAAAGAGATATATGGCCAGAGTGCTAAGGTTATCTATTTTAGCTCCTGTGTTGCCTCAAAGGCAAATTGTGTATTGGATGGAGCTGTGACCTACTCCTCTCTGCGAGATTGGTTTATATCTCAGAAGATAGATCTACACACTTTTGAGGCTAATGGAGATAACCATTTCGAACCGTCGCTTGCTAACGACTACCACGGTTATCAACTAATTAGTAGCGCAATCAACTATTTTCCAGATGTGGATGTTCAGAGTGCCTCTGGACTTGCTCGAGTGATGAAGATGTTGGAGGATATAAATGTTGGTGATATTGAAGATAAGATATATCTAGAACTATTTGCTTGTGCTGGAGGCTGCCTTACAAGTGTGGGCTCAATAGATAAGAACAATATGCTGGCTAAAAAGTTGAGATTCGACAAGCACGTGCGTGATGGGAAAACTTCGATTAAAGCTACTCTTCCGCAAGTTGAACACCACATTAAACGTGTCGATAGAGGGATGAATCGTTTTGCTACCGAGCAACAAAAGGAGCAGATACTACGTAGGATGAATATTTCTCTTAGTGGCTCGCTGCTAAACTGTGCAGCTTGTGGCTACCATACCTGCGATCAATTTGCAAATGCTGTTGTTTTGGGTATGGCAGAAGTGCGAACTTGTGTATGGCACCAAATGAACTCCATCTCTAACAATATAGCAACTATGGTCGAGCAGATACCATATAGCGCATTTATTGTCAATCGCAAAAAGAAAATTACATTTGCCAACACGCAATTTGCCTCAGTGATAGGTATAGATCTAAAGATGTTGCTAAGCGGAAAGATTGTACTAGGTAAAATGTTGTCCTTTAGCGATGAGATCGAACAGATGCTTGTAAGTGGGGATGAGGTGCGTTATCACGATGTGATTATCAACTCAATAAGCTTGAAACTTCAACTAACTCTCCTACCTAGCGGAACATCGGTTTTGTGTACTCTAAAAAACGATATGACTGAGAGTAGTTTTGGTGATCAGTATGTTGAATCTGTTAGAGAAGTAGTACGAAGCAATATTGCCTCAATTCAGCAGATTGCCAACCTTTTGGGAGAGAATGTCTCGAGAACAGAATCGCTTTTAAGCTCAATTGTAGATAATAAAGATTATGTTAATAAATAACGACCTATTTATTGAACTTGACTCGTGCCAACGTATCGAGAGTCGAATAAACACCGATGTGTATCGACAGTGTAAATTCGATGATTTTGTGGTGTCAATGATTTTTTCTGGCTCTAGCCCTACGGCTATCCAATGTAATATTGATACAACTATTCTGTGTTCGGCAACGGTTAAACACTTCACCAAGTACAAAAATATTGACAGAGTAGCTCGTTCAATAATTAAACTAATAATGTTTAGTGGTAAGCCTGAGCAACAGTTGACTGGTTTTACGCTTGTTAAGGCTGATCACAGTGCTAAGATTGAGGTAGTTACCTTTAGAATGCCAGATCCAATCTTTTTGAGCGGTAGTGGTGTGTATAGCTCATTGAGCTCAAAAAAATATGATGTAGAGGCATTTGGTTTGTACCAAACTTACACAAAATATAGCTTCAATGCCGATGTTGAGGATAGAGTAATTTTCTTTAGTAATTTGACTCTCGACGAATCTTCCACCAAAGAGCAGATCGACAAGACGAGGTTCTGGAACGAGACAACTTCTATCATTCAGCAACTTGTTGACAGCTCGCCAAATAGCTCTGCTACCTCACTTGCTCGAAAAATTATTCTCGATAGCTATAATTACGATGGTGAGTATAAAATTTTAGGAGATCAATGTTGTGGAGTAGTATATTTTAGAAAACCTCGAAAGATGTTGCTATGTACGGGCCCTCCATACGACGAGGAGAAGGATAGGTATCTATCTTCTCGCATTGAGAGTTATGACGGTTCGATAGTTATATGTGGTGGAACAACAGCAGGGATTGTGTCTCGAGAGCTAGGACGAGAGATTAGCGTATTACTTGGTAGGGATCCCTCAGGTCTGCCAAATGCTTCAGATATGGAAGGTGTTACGATGATTACCGAAGGGGTGCTTACCCTAGATAGGGTCAAATTATTGCTAGATAGTATCACAGAGCCTGTGGTCAAGGGTAGGGGTATAGATATAAAGTTGACTAGGCTACTGCTAAATCACGACCTTGTTGAATTTATAGTCGGTACTCGTATCAATGCTCAACACCAAGATCCAAGCATTCCAGTAGAGCTAGAGCTTAGACGTAATGTGATTAAAAATATTGCAACAATTCTAGAGAAAAGATTTTTTAAGGAAGTTTGGATAAAATATTTATAAAACTATCGGAATTTAATAATTTCGCTGTATCTTTGCAGCTCAAAACAATTAAGAAATGGAAAAGAAAATTGAAGTTAAAATCTGTACTGGTACGCTATGCTATGTAATGGGTGGCGCAGACCTTCAACTACTAGATGAGCACCTTCCTGAAGAGTTGGTGGATAGAGTAGTGATTAAGGGCTCTCCGTGTTTGGAGCACTGCAACAACAAGGATACAAACGCAAAAGCTCCTTATGTAGAGATTAACGGTAAGGTAATGTCAGATGCAACCGTAATAAAGGTTGTTAACGCTATTAAAGAAATCGCAGAAAACGAATAACTATTTACAATGGCAGGAGTATTAAACAACGCAACAATTATCCGCAGAGAGCTTCTTACAAAGGTAGCAAAACTAACTGCTGAGGGGCGATTAGCAGAGGATATTGATAGAATACCAGCAGAGATTAGACCTAAGGGAGGCGAATCTTATAGATGCTGTGTATACAAAGACAGAGCAATGGCCAAATATAAGCTTATAGCTCTACTAGGATTTAACGCACAACACGAGGATGC
>CAYJOF010000040.1:388-10205 GCA_964371765.1 uncultured Rikenellaceae bacterium | reverse complement strand
ATACAAATCGAGCCAATCGCTCTATATGTTCAACAATCGTGGAGAGAGTAAAATTTATAGAGGAGGAGCAAAAAAGGCATTGCCGCTAATCACCTCCGATAGTTCGGATGGTTCACTCCGAAAATTTTATACAAATATTCTGAAAAAAAGCATTTCAGATAAGGAAATTATCGAAATTATTTATAACTTTGCACAAGATGTGGAGTCCGACTCTCTTTTGGGTGATTTAATCGTTCAGATTAACATAAACAGTAGTGGAGAAGTGGAACTTATACCTCGTTTTGGAGCAAAAATTATAGTCTTTTGCGATGTTCAGGATCTAGACCAAAGCGAAATTTATTTTGACAAACTGCATAAATTCTATGAGTCAATCTCACAGAGCGGCAGGTTGGATGAATACATATCAATAAATTTGAAATATAACAAACAAGTAGTGGCAAAAAAATATTAGTGAGATGAGAGATATAAAAAACTATATTGCGTCAATAGACCTAGGAACTCAAAATATAGTTGTGATGGTTGGACAGATGCTCAGTAGTGGTAAACTTAGAGTTGTTGCAAGCTCTAGAGTTGCTACAACTCCAGGGCATATTGTTAGAGGAGAGATTAAAAATATTGATGTTAAGAGATCAATTACTAGTGCGCTGGACGAGATTAGAAATAATTACGGACTAGAGATAAAACGCGCTTATGTAAGTCTCTCGGGTCAGCATATAATTTGCCAAAAGCAGAACGGTTACGTTTTCATCAAAAATAGCGAAGGGGCAGTACAACAAGAGGATATTGATTCTCTACACAAAAGTATGTACAACCTAAAATTACAACCGGGACAAAAGATTATCTCTATCCTCCCTCAATCATATATCCTAGATGGAGAGGAGCTAGTTAACCCAATCGGTATGCTAGGAACGCAACTAGAGGGTATCTTTAACGTTATTATCGGCAATGGAGCAAACATAGATCTTTGCCGTAGAGTGATGTTGCAGTGTGGTGTGGAGGTAAGTGAGTTGATCTTAAGCTCTATTGCCTCAAGCAAAGCAAATCTGGTTGAGGGCGATGACGAACTAGGCGTTATGGTTGTCGATATAGGCGCAGGTACAACAGACGTAGCAATTTACAGCGACAATAACCTTAAATATACAGGAGTAATACCAATTGGCGGTAGCGTAATCAATAAAGATATTCGCTCGATTGGAATTATGGAGAAGCACATAGAGCATATGAAGATATGCTATGGCAATGCTGTTGCCTCGACCGTGGATAGTGATGTGGTTATAGCCCTGCCTGGTGTTGGAAAAATGTCAGGCAAGGAGGTTGCGCAGATTAATCTGGCAAATATTATTGAGGCAAGATATATGGATATAATCACATATCTACACGAGATTCTTAACTCAACCAATATGAAACACCGCATTATCTCGGGAATAGTTCTTACTGGTGGAGCGTCCGATGTTCCTAACCTTAAACTACTCTTTGAGAGATGTTTCGATACCGATATACGTATATCTTCTCCTACAGAATATGTAGATGAGAACTATCACGAACTTGTTGAGGATCCAATGTATTCTACGGCAGTAGGTCTTATATGTATGGCCTACGAACAAGGTGATACTAGTATCGTTAGGGAGTTTAAACAGACGATCTTAGAGACTGAAGAACCAGAAATTGTAATTGTCAACAAAACTGAAACTCCAGAAAAGCCTGCTGAGGTTGAGGAGCCGAAACCTCAAGTGGATCTCTTTAGCCAAGAGCCAGAGTTGGAGGATCCTGCAAAAGATCCGAAACCTGTTGTGGAAGATATTATTGCAGCAGAGCAGCCAACTGTAGAGAATCAGGATCAAACAAAAGAGCCTACCACTGAACAAAAAGGCGATGGACTCTTCTCTAAATTTGCTAGAGGAGTCAAAGGATTTATTCAAGATTTAGACAAGGAGTAGAGAATATGATCAATGACATTGTAGGAACATTTTCAGATAATGAACCTATCAAATCAAATATAATGATGATTGGTGTTGGTGGAGCGGGTTGTAATATCGTAGAGGATATGTATCGACTTGGAATCCACAACGTGATGTTTATGGTGTGTAATACCGATACACTTGCCCTAAACAAAAAATCTATTCCCCTTAAAATTTCATTGGGAGAGAAGCTAACTGCGGGATTGGGTGCAGGTGCGAATCCTTCTATTGGTCGAGAAGCAGCATTGGAGAGTGAGGATCTTATTCGTAAGACCCTAGAGGAGACAGGCACAAAGATGGCGTTCATCGGAGCTGGAATGGGAGGCGGAACTGGAACAGGTGCAGCACCAGTGATTGCTCGTATCTGTCAAGAGATGGGAATTCTAACTGTTGGTTTTGTTACTATACCTCAAAAGAACGAAGGCCCAAAACGTATGAAGGCAGCCATCGAAGGACTACACTCCATATCTGAAAACTTAGATTCGATCCTAATCGTAGACAACCAAGCTGTGGTTGAGACCTATGGAGAGCTGAGGATGACTATGCAGTTTGCTAAAGCTAATGAGATACTTGCTCAAAGCGCAAAGGGAATTGCAGAGATCATTACAGTGGAGCTTGATGTGAATGTCGACTTTGCCGACGTGACTACCGTAATGAAAAAATCAGGTATAGCACTTCTAGGTACTGCAACAATCGAAATCACTGATCACAACAACTATGTCGAAAAGGCAATGGATGAGGTTCTAAAATCTTCATTATTGATGCAAACGGATATATCGGGCGCTAAGGATGTTCTAGTAAATATCTCTTGGGGAGGGCAAGAGCCTAAGGGGCAGGATATAGATCGTATTCTGCAATCTATTCAAGAGGAGGCTGGAGGCAAAGAAGATGCCGATATTATATATGGTATGGGTAAGGATATTAGTCTAGGAGAGAGAGAGCTTAAGGTAACAGTTGTTGCTACTAGATTTGAGACCAATAAAGACAAGTATGGACTCTTCAATAAAAAGCATAGTGACGATACTTCTCAACCTCCAACTACTAACATTAGGCCTGAGCGACCTGTACCTCAAACAGTAGTACAGACAGATCCATTCTCGCCACCAGTTAAAACAAGTACCCCAATTGTCCTAAATGGGCGAAATGGCGGGCGCATCAAAATCAAGGAGGAGCATATCGAACAACTTAAGAGTTATTCTATCTCGGAGTTGGAGGATAAGCCAGCATACATTCGATACAAATTGAGCGTAAAACATATTCCAGACAAAACAAGCAAGAAGATTGTTAAGCTGGGTGAAAAGATATAGAGTTATTAATCATTTTTTTGGTTGAGAACTACTATATTAGATTAGGACTCTGCCAACTACTACACAGACTGAATATGAAAGAGTTGAACGAGTTTTTTTCGATGATTGACGCCAATATAGGTGGCTCACCTTGGTTCGTAATTGCACTACTATCCGTTGGTGTTTTCTTTACCATCTATCTTAAATTTCCTCAAATCCGTTTCTTTAAACACTCTTTACAAGTAATCTCTGGTAAGTTTGATAAAAAGGATAGTAAGGGAGATATAACTCACTTTCAATCTCTAGTGACCGCACTTTCTGGTACGGTGGGTACAGGTAATATCGCTGGAGTAGCTCTTGCAATCCATCTAGGTGGTCCTGCGGCGCTTTTTTGGATGCTTGTTACTGCTGTTGTGGGTATGACCACAAAGATGGTTGAGGTATCTCTTTCGTTAAAATATCGTGAGAAACTGCCCGATGGAACTATGTCCGGCGGACCGATGTACTATATGAAAAAACGTCTCAATATGGGATGGCTTGCGGCTATTTTTGCCGTTTGTGCTATCTTCACATCTTTTGGGATGGGAGCCTTCCCTCAAACAAATAGTATCTCTACCTCAGTCTTTGCAATGCTTGATGTTCCTCATTGGATTACTGGTCTTGTTATGATGGTGCTCTTGGCTCTAATTATTATGGGAGGAATAAAGCGAATTGCCAAGATTAACGATAAGCTCATCCCTTTTATGGCATTTATCTATATAGGAGCGGCTATTTGTGTTCTTATCTCAAATAGTGAAAATATTATTCCTGCAATTAAATCAATTTTCTCTGATATTTTCACTGGAACAGCTGCAACTGGAGGATTCTTAGGTGCAAATATAGTATGGGCAATCAATAGAGGTGTTAATAGAGGTCTCTTCTCAAATGAGGCAGGTATGGGTTCTTCAGCTATGGCGCACTCTGCTGCCAAAACTCAAGAGCCAGTCTCAGAGGGTATTGTAGCTCTTCTTGAACCTTTTGTTGATACAGTTATAATATGTATGCTCACGGGGGTAGTTTTGCTATCATCTGGTGTGTGGAACGAAAAATTTGAGAATCAATTTCAACTTGCCGATCTTGAAATAGTTGATGGAATACACCGAGAATCTGATGCCGACTCAAAAAATCATATTGCTAATTATATTGCTGATCAGCCTTCTCAGGTAGTCCCTTATGATGGATCATTAGATGTACTGGATGGAAAAATAGTAAGCGATGTAACAATTCTTCACGCTCGTTCGTTTGCAGATAACGTGGTTCTTCTTGAGAATACAAAGCCCTTTACAGGCTCAATCGAGGTAAGGGATGGAAGAGTGGTCGATAGCCGCCTTTCGATGGGAGATATTGTGATAGTAGGAGAGTCGCTGGTGCACTCAGCTGTACTTTCTACACAGGCATTCCAGCGCACCTTCTTTGGCAAATGGGGTGGTTATGTTGTTCCATTTTCATTAATTCTCTTTGCCTTTTCAACTGCCCTGACGTGGTATTATTATGGCTCACGAGCAGTTCACTATTTGGGTGGCGGTAAATATATAGTAATATTTCAGATTACCTACCTCGTTGGTGTATTTTTTGCATCATTTGCCGATACATCTATCGTGTGGACAATATCTGGTATTGCGACTGCGCTGATGACACTTCCCAACCTTGTTGGAATGATACTCTTACGTAAGGAGGTTAAGCAAGACGTTGTTGAGTACTGGAGTAGATATAAGAATAGATAATATACAATATATAGTTTGATATGACAATTTTTCAGCTAATAGGAAATGTGTTTTGGGTAATTTTTGGAGGGATTGAAGTTGCTGTTACCTACTTCTTTGCAGGTTTTGTAATGATTCTTACCATCATCGGCATACCATTTGGAGTTAAGTTATTCCAGATAGGCATCTATGCTCTAATGCCTTTTGGTGCTCGTGCAATTACCAGAGAACCACTAAACCTCCCTTTGGCTCTACTTTTTAATATACTTTGGATTCCTTTTGGGTTAATCATCTCATTGATGCATCTTCTCTTTGGAATTCTTTACTTTATAACAATAATTGGTATTCCCTTTGGAGTGCAACACTTCAAACTGTTGGGATATGCAATTGCCCCTTTCGGAAGAGAGGTAGTAAGAAACTAATTAACAATAAATAATAAACTTAATTTAAAGAGTATGAATACTAACATTCAGAACCTTAAACCAGAGATTGTTTGGGGTCATTTTAATGAAATTTGTAAGCGTCCACACCCATCTAAGCACGAAGGTGCAGTAGTTGAATACCTTAAAGAGTTTGCTGTGAAGCACTCTATTGAGTGTATCGAAGATGAGGTAGGCAATATTATTATGCGTAAACCAGCTTGTGCAGGTTTTGAGAATAGAAAAGGTTTGATTATGCAGTGCCACGTTGATATGGTACCTCAGAAAAATTCAGATAAGACTTTTGATTTCCTAACAGACCCAATCGAAGCATTTATCGATGGTGATTGGGTAACTGCTAACGGTACAACGCTTGGAGCAGACAACGGAATGGGAGCTGCGGCTATCTTGGCAGTATTTGAGTCAGTAAAAGAGAATCACGGTCTTATCGAGGCTCTATTTACTATCGACGAAGAGGCTGGTATGACAGGTGCATTTGCACTTAAACCAGATGTTCTTAAAGGTGATATCTTACTTAACCTTGATTCAGAGGATGAGGGTGAGCTATATGTAGGTTGTGCAGGTGGATCGGATGTTATCGTAAATATTCCTTTCTCGTGTGAGCCAACTCCAGCAAACTGGGCAGGTGTAACAATCGATGTTAAAGGACTCAAAGGCGGTCACTCTGGAATGGAGATTATCCTTCAGAGAGCTAACTCTACTAAAGTTCTTGCTCGTATTATCCGTAATTTAATAGCAGAATTTGATGTAAAACTATCTAAATTCGATGCTGGTAACATGCGTAATGCTATCCCAAGAGAGGGTGTAGCTATTATTGCTGCTTGCCCTGAGTGTAAGGATGCTGTTATTGCTCGTATTGAGGAGCTGGGCTCTCAGATTGCTCGTGAGTTTGCAGCAGTTGAGCCAGATTTTGCGGTTTCTGCCTCAGTTTGTGACACTCCTACTTGTGTTATGGATATCAAATCTATGAAGAGTATCGTTAACTCTGTTTATGCAGTAGAGAATGGTGTTGTAAGAATGTCAGAGGCTATGCCAAACCTAGTTGAAACATCTTCAAATCTAGGTATAGTTGCAACAAAAGAGGGAAGAGTTGAAATCGTTTTCTTGGTTAGAAGCTCTGGTAAGACTCAAAAGCGTGACATTATCGATAGAGTAGTGGCAACGTTCGAACTTATCGACACCGCAGAAATTCAGGTTAAAGATGGTTATGAGGGATGGCAGCCAAATATGGCCTCTCCAATCCTAAAATCTATGCAAGATATTTACCATTCTCTATATGGCAAAGTGCCTGAGATCCGTGCAATTCACGCAGGTCTTGAGTGTGGTATTATCGGTGCTACTTATCCAAACCTTGATATGATATCTTTCGGACCAACTATTCGTTTCCCTCACTCTCCAGATGAGAAGGTGAAGATCGATACAGTTGAAAAGTTCTATGCTCTGTTGTTGGAGACAATCAAGAACGCTCCGTTAAAATAATTTTTTGAGAATTTATGAGGGCGACTTTAAGTCGCCCTCTTTTTGATTATATGTATAGAATTTTATTGGTCACTTTTGCTCTAATGTTAACTTTGTCTCTTTATGCACAAGATAGAGTTATACTCTCTGGGGTGGTAAAAGATCAGAATGACGAGCCACTTGTTGGGGCTTATGTGATAGTTGAACAGCTATCCACTAGATGGGCAATGACTGATAGTGAGGGAAACTACTCAATATCGTTACCTAAAGGTAAATACACCATAGAAGCTTCATTTGTAGGCTATGATTCACACAAAGAGGATATAGATATTAATAAAAATTCAAGACTTGATTTTAATCTTGAAATGATGGCAATTAAATTGTCTGAGGTTAATGTGTATAGTCGTCGAGCTGATGATCGTGTTGCTAGAGTGCAGCTTGGTGCAGAGCGAATGTCCTTGACTGAATTGGCAAAAACACCCGCTCTATTTGGTGAGAATGATCTCCTAAAGTCGGTAACACTTTTGCCTGGTGTTAAGGCGCAGGGTGATGGCCAGAGTGGTTTTCAGGTTAGGGGTGGTACTGCTGCCCAAAACCTAGTACTGCTGGATAATACCCCAGTCTACAATCCTGGGCACGTTCTGGGAATTTTCTCCGTATTTAATGATGATGCAATCGATAAAGCAGTCTTGTACAAAGGACTTAGCCCTGCTCAATATGGCGGCGCAAGCTCATCGGTGTTTGATATTGTTACCCGAAAAGGGGATATGCAAGAGTATAATTTTGGTGTTGATATTGGACTGTTGACGGCTAAGATATTTGCCGAGGGGCCAATAGTTAGAGATAAACTATCATACTTGGTAACTGCTCGTAGATCCTATTTTGATGTTTTTCTGAAAGCTATGCCAGAGTATCGAGATAATATAGCCAATTTCTATGACCTTAATGCAACACTCAATTATAATGTGGGAAAGAGTGATATTATCTCCCTTTCGTTCTTCAATGGTAGAGATAGATTAGGTCTCGATGAGTTGTTCGATATGAAGTGGGGAAATTTGAATGGTAATGTCAATTGGTATCATCGATATGGCTCTAAACTTACTTCTAACACCTCGTTGATGTTGTCAGATTATTCCTCCAACAATAGTATGGATATAGGTGGCATTAATAATGTGATGAATGGGTTTATTCGTAATTACGGCCTCAAGCACGATTATCTATTGAGTACTGATAATCACCTCTTAGTGTTTGGCTTACAACTAGACTATGTTGACCTGGAATCGGGGGAGTGGATTGTTAATGGCTTTGCTAGTCAGGAACGTCGCCAAGGGCTTGATAATGCTATATGGATCAACGATGAGTGGACCCTATCCGATAGATTAGCACTCTCTTTGGGTCTTCGACTAGCTAGTTTCTCGGTATTGGGAGGTTCACCTTACTACTCGTTCAATTCTCAGGGAGATGTAGAGGAGGTATTATATTATGACAAAAATGAAATTGTTAAAAACTATCTCTCGCTTGAACCTAGGGCTAGTATAAATTATAGAATCAATGATAATCATAGTATTAAATTTGGTTACTCTAAAACATCGCAAAACGTCTATAATATCCTAAATAGCAATATGATGATCCCAATTACTCGCTACACAATGGCAAGTAATTATCTTAAACCCCAAGTCTCAAACCAAGTATCGCTAGGTTATATGGCTTTGACTAAAGATCAGAAATATGAATTCTCGATTGAGGGATATTATAAGAGTATCGACAATGTATATGACTACCGAGATGGCAAATCTTTTGCATCTAATATAATTATCGAATCTCTTTTGTTGGGAGGCAAAGGAAGAGCTTACGGAGCCGAAATTCTAGCCAAGCGCAACACTGGAAGATTTACAGGTTGGGTAGGGTATACCCTCTCGTGGGCAGAAAGCCAAATCGATGGAATTAATAATGGCCAATGGTACACTGCAAGTAACGATATGCGCCACGATATATCTGTCGTAGGTATGTACGAACTATCGGATAGTTGGAGCGTATCCGCTACGTGGGTCTACAACACGGGTCAGGCTCTAAGTGCGCCGAGTGCACAATATGAGATGGCAGGTCAGGTTGTTTACTACTATGCTGAAAGAAATGGCTATCGTGCACCTGCATATCATCGCCTCGATGTGAGCTTTACTCACTTCAAGCAGAAGAAAAACTACTCTCGCGAATGGACAATTGGTGTATACAACCTATACAATCACTATAACCCCTATATGATTACATTTGATAGCGATTCCACCAGCCCAACAGGTACTAAGGCTACGCAGTATTCTCTGTTTGGTATTCTACCTTCTGTAACATATAGCATCAATTTTTAGTACAATGAGAAAAATCGTCCTATATATAATCTTAGCAACTCTTGTAACGGGTTGTCAAACCGAAATAAACCTAGATTACAATAGTGTAAATCCGCTATTTGTTATTGAGGGGCAAACCACAACAAAGGGTTCAGAGGTTAGAATAACACGCACTTCAGATATGGATCAGTGGGTTGATACAACCCCAGTTAGTGGTGCTAGTGTCACTGTGATTGATGAGTATGGATTTAGTTATCCTCTTTCGTTAAATGACTCAGGAGTGTATTATTCTTATGAGGCACTGCCTGTAAATTATGGCGATAGCTATATTCTAAAAGTAGATATTGAGGGCGAAAGTTTTTTGTCTGAATCTACTTATGTCCCTCCAGTTTTAAATTTAAGATCCGAGTTTAAGGAGGAGAACATTGCTGGTCAATCTATTGTTTATTGTAAGGTGAGCGCACAAAGGATTGTTGATCAAGATAGCTATTATAGATATAAGCTTTATCACAATGGCGTGATGTTATTGTGGGGTGTTGCACGTAAGTTAGCAGAAGACAAAACACCAATCCAACTATAGCTATTCTTTGC
>CAYJOF010000040.1:0-378 GCA_964371765.1 uncultured Rikenellaceae bacterium | reverse complement strand
TGTTCGAGGGAGATCAGATGATAGTGTCGCTTGAGGCCATTGATAAACGTTCATACGACTATCTTAACTCATTGAAATTAAGCACTTCGAATAGTAGCAACCCAATCCCCAATTTTAGCGGTGGAGCCTTGGGTTACTACTCAGTTTTTATGCAAAATATTGTATTGTCGGAATTCTATTTAGAGACTAGCTCTCAGGATTAATCTAGCTCTATTATACCAAGAGAGGGACCATCTTGCTCGTCGCATACAAAATATAACTTATCCTTATAGAAATCAAAGAAATCTATCACCTTAAATGGATAAGACAGTTTTTTTAATGGTCTGAAATCTGAACTTAGAACATATAGTGCTATCTCTCGTTGACTGTAATCAACGT
>CAYJOF010000039.1:9686-10411 GCA_964371765.1 uncultured Rikenellaceae bacterium | reverse complement strand
AGTACGCTCCTTGGTTTGTCATCATCACGAAGCCCCAAAATGATCTAAAAATAAAAGAGCAACATTTTTATATGTTGCTCTTTCTCTGTCTTTTGCTAGATCTCTCCAAGAAGTTTCTTAGCGCAGTTTAAAATATCTGTATTATCTAGTGTGATAAGGCCTCCATCAGGTCCTTTCTCTGTATGCATTCCTACTGGCTCTCCACTCTCATTGTAGTGTGTTCCACCAAAATAGTTTCTTACAGTATCCTCTGTTACGTTCAATTCCTCAGCAATTTGCTTTGTGCTTCCACTCGGTAGCGCATCTTTGATTCGGCGCAGTTCGTTAAATGTGATTACTTGCATAGTCTTAAAGTATTAAATTGTTAATATAAGTTCATTATCAACTTTGTCGATATTGCTATATATATAGTAGTTGTAGAAACAAAAATAGTACCTCACCGTTGTTAGTTTCTGAATAAACTACCTCGATATTGCACTATAAAATTAAGAATAATCTTGATAATGACCAAATTATTTGTAACAAATATTTAATATTTTTTTTCGACCAAGCTCTAATTGCTTGACTACTAGTTGATTGATTAGTTTTATTTTTGTCTATTTTTACTGCATTTAATTTCTAATCTCAATTATAATCATAAAGTTGAATTTCTATTGACAAAACATTGATATTAAAAAAAGAAGATAGGGAGTCCTATAAGCCGAGTTCTGTGCCCTCTTAGAAAG
>CAYJOF010000039.1:743-9586 GCA_964371765.1 uncultured Rikenellaceae bacterium | reverse complement strand
TTAGCGACCCACCCCTTGACATTGAGCGAGCAACTCTTAATTGTCAATATACACGTTTGTCAAGACTGCAATAACGTGCGTTAGATTTGTGTTATAGCCATCTTGAATAGTACTAGAGTACTAGAAAGAGGGATATGATGCAAATATAATGTGCGGTATGATATTTAAAAAAAGAAGATAGGGAGTCCTATAAGCCGAGTTCTGTGCCCTCTTAGAAAGAGGGTCCTCATCATTAATCTTATTTAGTGGCAAAGCTACTAACATTTAGCGACCCACCCCTTGACATTGAGCGAGCAACTCTTAATTGTCAATATACACGGTCTTGCAACTCGTTAGGCGTACTGTTGTACTATCACTAGCACAACCCGTGAGCTCTTACCTCACATTTTCACCCTTACCCCATCACTGAGGCGGTTATTCTCTGTTACACTACTCTCATCTTACAACAAGCTGTACTCTCTACAGAACGATGCTCTATGTTGCTCGGACTTTCCTCTGAGTCTCCCCAGCGATGAGGCGTTCTCCCTATCAAGCTGCAAAGGTACGAAACTTTAGGCTCAATACCAATTTTAACTATATTTGATTGTGTCTAACTGCCATTTCTAGCTCCTCGAACTGCTCAAGTGCTTTTTTTGTAAAAAATAGTTTGAAGTTAAAAAGTATTAAGAGAGAATTGAAATTAATGCTTTGATCTGAATCGCACTCTACTCCCTCTAACACTTCTCTGTTTTGCCATAGCAGTATCAACATCTGTGTAGAGGCGATAGAGCGTAGGCGTATAGATGATTCGTGTGTGTTGTCGAATATATGGTTGTTGACTAGATGATCAAATATAGTAGAAAGTTGATGTTCAAGTATCGAGTTGACAGAGTCGGGATTGCTGTGAGCCTCGATAACTTGTTTAAGATTACAGCTATTGTACATTACTATACCTCGATATTTGTGTGTGAGAGTTATCAGTGCCTTTATGTATAGATAGAACACCTTTATATCTATCAATTTTGTAATAAAAAGTTCTAAGCCAGATACCTCGTTCTGAAATCTATCCCAGATACCACTAAATAGATCCTCCTTACGAGAGAAGTGATATGTGATATTGCCGGGGCTTAACGATAATCGCTTTGCCAGATCATCTATCCTAAAATCCATTACCCCATCTCGGTTTAACATCTCAATTGATTCTGTCAAAATAATATCTTTTGTGTTAATGTCTTTCTGTTTCATTTTAGTCAATCTTAAATTGTGATAATACATTTGCAAACTGCTTCTTTCCCTCATCTGTAAGATAGAGGTAGAGGGGATATAGTGTCAGTGTAGCATAGTGTTCAGCAGCCTTAGTGTTATTGCTGTATGATGTTGAGAGTATCTGCTCGTTCAGAAATCCCCAGAAGAAGAGTTGTGTGATTGTCTGCTTTACCATAGCCATCTCTTTTGGCGAGATCTCCTCAAGGTAGCCATTAAGCTGGAGAGTTGTGATAATATTTTGTAGATAGGTATCGTATCCTTGATCTTGTAGCTCTCCGCTAGCTTTGGTCTCCTGTAAGACCTTCTTGTCGCTTAATTTGTATGCAATTACACCTCTGTATGAAATGTTTTCGATGAAGATTGTCCTAAGTAGAAGAAATACCTGCTTTATATCTAAAAGAGGGGAGATATAGCCCTGCGCTACGTTTGCAATGCTCTTTGTGACCTCGTTCCATAATGCTGAGGCAATATCCTCTTTCTTTGGAAAATGATAAGTTATGTTGCCGGGGCTGAGTTTTAGGTGGGCAGCTAGCATATCGATCTTAAAATCTATAATACCAACTTCAGATATAATCTGATTTGCAGACTGAAGAATAGTATTCTTTGTGGAGTCTTTTGCTGCTCGCACTCTATTTTTTTGATGTTCCATAAAACTTTTTTTGTTCTGTACTATAAAATGTTTTTTTTATGAGTAAATTATTACTTTTTGCTATATTCAAAAATCTAACCAAACTTGTAAAAAAGACGAAAAAAAATGCGAAATACCCAAAAAAGTAGATACATAGCGGTTAAACATTGTTAATCACCCAAGTCGAAGATATTAAAGTTGTGCTGATTTTGTAGTTCGAGTAAAATATTGTATCTTGCGAGTTCGTTTATTAAGCAAAATTTTTAAGATGCAGAAAAGAGAATCGCTAGAGCAACAATATATTGAGATAAAGGGAGCAAGGGTCAACAACCTAAAGAATATATCACTCAATATCCCAACAGGGAAGTTGGTGGTAATTACAGGTTTGAGTGGAAGTGGAAAATCATCATTGGCATTCGACACACTCTATGCAGAGGGGCAGCGACGCTACGTGGAGAGTCTCTCGGCTTACACCCGTCAATTCTTAGGTCGAATAGACAAACCTGAGGTGGATTCTATTAAAGGAATTGCACCTGCGATAGCTATTGAGCAGAAGGTAATAAGCCGAAACTCTCGCTCTACGGTTGGAACCACAACAGAGATATACGACTATCTCAAACTCCTTTATGCTCGTGCTGGAGAGACCTTTTCTCCAGTAAGCGGTAAAAAAGTAGAAGCTAGTAGTGTTGCAGATATTGTAGACTATATTCACTCAATTAAGAGTGCAGGTACACTATATATATTAGCACGTGTTTCCCTTACACCAGAACATCTAATCGAAAAGGTTGTGGAGTTAGTAGGGCAAGGCTACGATAGGATCTTCTATAATAATCAATTCATCGATGTGCCTACCCTAATGGCTGATATTGACAATTTTAGCCAGAATGAGTTGATGGTGCTTATCGGGAAAATGCCTTTGGATGCGATTCAGGATGATATGGAGTTATCCGATACCATATCACTAGCTCTGGAGTTGGGTACAGAGCACATATCCATAGCTACCCAATCTCCAAACGGCGAGATTATCTGTGAACCATTTTCGACTCTTTACGAGGCTGACGGAATTGTGTTTGATAAACCTTTTGAGCAGATGTTCAGCTTCAACAATCCACTAGGTGCTTGTCCGCTCTGTTCGGGTTACGGAAAGGTGACAGGTATAGATGAGGATCTGGTTATCCCAGATAAAACCAAATCTATTGTCTCCGATGCGGTGGCTCCTTGGCGTGGTGAGCTTAGCTCTTATTACAAGAACGAAATAATTAACTCCGCCTTCGAAAGTGGATTCCCCATCCATAAACCTTACTGTGAGCTCACCCTAGAGCAAAAAGCTTTGTTATGGAAGGGTTGTGATAAGTTCACGGGTATAGATGGCTATTTTGCAATCCTGGAGAAGGAGCGTTATAAGATACAGTGTAGAGTGATAATTGCTCGCTACACAGGCAAAAGAGTTTGTCCTGAGTGCGAGGGGCATCGATTGAAGAAGCAGAGTCTGTATGTAAGAGTTGGAGGTTATCGAATCTCAGATTTGGCTAATATGTCGGTGGAGAATTTGCTTGAGGTGATTCGTTCGATGGAATTGAGCGATTATCAACGTGATCTATCAAAACGTTTAATTGTTGAGATAACTAATAGGATTGGTTATCTCAATGATGTAGGATTAGGTTATTTGACACTAGATAGGCTATCAAATACTCTATCTGGCGGAGAGAGTCAACGTATTAACCTAGCCTCCTCGCTCGGGAGTTCTCTTGTTGGTTCAATGTACATATTAGATGAGCCAAGTATTGGACTCCATCCTCGTGATACCCAGAGATTAATAGGAGTATTGAAGAGTCTAAGAGATCTTGGAAATAGTGTGATCGTGGTTGAGCACGATGAGGAGATAATGCGTGCTGCTGATCATATTATCGATATTGGCCCAGCTGCAGGTGCTTATGGTGGAGAGGTAGTCTTTGAGGGTAGTATCGCAAAGTTGATAAACTCCAAGGGCTCTCTCACGGCAGACTATCTTACTGGCCGTAAGGTGATCTCCTCTAGCTTAGAACCTCGTAATTGGAGTCAATACATAGAGATTAAAGGTGCTAGAGAGAATAATCTAAAGGAGATAGACGTCAAATTTCCGCTTCGTGTGATGTGTGCTGTTACGGGTGTTAGTGGTAGTGGAAAATCATCTCTTGTGAGCGATATTCTATACCCAGCATTGAGTAGATATACAAGTAATCTTACAAAAAATATATATAACCACGACGATTTAGCAGGCGATCTAAATGAGATTGCAACTGTTGAGATGATAGATCAAAATCCTATTGGTCGCTCCTCTCGTTCTAATCCTGTTACCTACATAAAAGCCTATGACGATATTAGAAAGTTGTTCTCGTCGCTACCAATTGCCAAATCGATGAGCCTTACGCCATCGTCATTCTCATTCAATATTGCTGGTGGACGATGTGAGGAGTGTCAAGGTGAGGGAGTTACACGAGTAGAGATGCAGTTTATGGCCGATGTGGTTATGCCCTGTGAGGTGTGTTCAGGTAAACGATTCAAGGAGGAGATATGTAGAGTAGAGTATAAAGGTAAGAGTATAACTGATGTACTTGATATGTCTATTAGTGAGGCAATTGCCTTTTTTAGGAGTGATGATGGCAATGGTAAAATTGTTGAAAAACTACAAGAGAACTCATCAAAGCCAATTCTATTTATTTTTGATGAACCTACAACAGGTCTTCATTTTGAGGATATTAAAAAATTACTAAAATCTCTTAATCGTCTTGTAGATAGGGGGCATACTGTTGTTGTTGTGGAGCACAATATGGACGTGGTGAAGTGTTGTGACTGGGTGATTGATTTAGGAGCTGAAGGGGGTGATAAAGGTGGTCAGTTAGTTTGTTGTGGAACGCCTAGTCAAGTCGCTGATTGTAAGGATGGATACACCTCTGCTTATCTTCGTAAGATGATTTTATAGCGTATGTGTAATTTATTGATTATAAGTATGTTGCGATAATGTTTAGAATTTTAAGCACGTTTTTTTAAAATTCGTGTAAAGAAAGTTTGGTTAATAACAGATAATATTTCTACCTTTACAGCGGAAATTGATGTTAAACCGAAATTTTCAAGTGTCAGTTAGGAGTTGATATTGCAAAATCGATTACAAATTGTAGTCTTGATTGTAATAATGAGAATTATTGTAATCAAGATTGAGTTTTTGCGGTAAATTTGAAAATACGTCCTAACGAAGTTTAGAATGAGAAAGAATTAAGATTTTATAATAACAAAAAACTTCAAATTAATATGGAGCAAAACCGAAGCGTCGTAGAGGATATCGTCATTCGTTTCTCTGGTGACTCTGGAGATGGAATGCAGATGACAGGTACACTGTTTACAGATACCTCAGCTTACATCGGAAATGGAGTATCTACATTTCCTGATTATCCATCAGAAATTCGTGCCCCTCAAGGCACAGTAGCAGGTGTATCTGGTTTCCAGGTGCATATTGGTAGCCAAAAGGTTACAACGCCTGGTGATTATTGTGACATCCTTGTTGCGATGAACCCAGCTGCACTTAAAGCAAATCACATCTGGCTAAAAAAGAATGCAACTATTGTTGTTAACGTTGATGCTTTCAACGAAAAAAACATTCAAAAAGCAGGTTTTGCTACTAACGATCCGTTCCAAGAACTAAATCTTACAGGCTACAACACTGTCCTTGCGCCAATCGGTACAATGACTATGGAGGCCCTAAAAGATAGTGGTCTTGATCAGAAATCGATTATTAAGTGTAAGAATATGTTTGCACTTGGTATCTGTCTATTTATGTGTGACCTTCCTTTGGAGCATACAGAAAGATACCTTGACAACAAGTTCGGCAAGAAGAAGCCAGCTGTTGCAGAGGCAAACAAACTAGTTGTTCGTGCAGGTCACAACTTCGCACACAACACACACTCATTGTCGAACCTTTACCAAATTCCAACAGGTAACCTAGAGAAAGGTACTTACAGAAGTATCAACGGTAACCAAGCTACTGCTTGGGGTCTAGTTGCTGCGTCTGAGAAAGCAGGCCTACCTCTATTCTGTGGTTCTTACCCTATCACTCCAGCAACCGACATCCTTCAGGAGTTGGCAGCTCGTCGTGACCTAGGTGTTAAGACAGTTCAATGTGAGGACGAGATTGCAGGTATCTGTACATCTATCGGAGCATCTTATGCAGGTAACTTTGCTGTTACAACTACATCGGGTCCTGGTTTGAGTCTTAAATCTGAGGCTATGGGTCTTGCAGTTATGACTGAGCTACCTCTAGTTATTGTGAATGTTCAGCGTGGTGGTCCATCTACTGGCCTTCCTACTAAAACTGAGCAATCTGACCTATACCAAGCTCTTTGGGGTAGAAATGGTGAGTGTCCAATGCCAGTTATTGCTGCTAAATCACCATCAGACTGTTTCCGTGCTGCGTTCAACGCTTCTAAGATTGCACTAGAGCACATCACTCCAGTAATTCTTCTTACAGATGGTTTTATCGCTAATGGTGCAGAGCCTTGGAAGATTCCTTCAATGAAAGATTTCCCTGAGATCAATGTTCCTATCGTAAAGGAGCGTCCTGAGGGTGGATATAAAGCTTATGAGCGTGACCCAGCGAGACTTAACCGTTTCTGGGCACACCCAGGTACAGTTGGTCTTGAGCACCGTGTAGGTGGTCTTGAGAAGCACTTCACTACTGGTGCAGTGTCTCACGATCCACTTAACCACGAAAAGATGACTGCTGTTAGAGCTGAGAAAGTAGCAAGAGTTCAGAACTATATCCCAAACCAAGAGATTATCGGTTCGCAAGATGGCGGTAAGGTTCTTGTAGTTGGTTGGGGAGGTACTTATGGCCATCTTCAAACTACTGTTGATATGTTGCGTAAGGAGGGTAAAGATATTTCGTTGGCACACTTCGAAAATATCAATCCACTTCCAGCAAACACTGCTGAGGTGTTCTCTAAATTTGAGAAGATTGTTGTATGTGAGATCAACGCAGGCCAGTTTGCTAACTACCTACGTATGAACTTCCAGCAATTCAACTTCTTGCAGTACAATAAAGTACAAGGTCTGCCATTCACAATTGCAGAACTGTCAGTAGAATTCACTAAACTTTTAGAGGAGAAATAGTACAATGGAACAAAAATGTAAATATACTTTCGCTGATTTTAAATCGGATCAAGAGGTAAAATGGTGTCCTGGTTGTGGAGACCACGCTATTTTGAACTCTGTACAAAAAGCTCTTCCTATCGTAGCAGAGGAGAGAGGTTGGTCTAAGGAGCGTTTCACGTTTGTATCGGGTATCGGTTGTTCATCTCGTTTCCCATACTATATGAATACTTATGGATTCCATGGTATTCACGGACGTGCAGCAGCTATTGCTAGGTGGCTAACCCTGAGTTGTCTGTATGGCAAATCTCTGGTGATGGCGACGGTCTAGCTATCGGTGGTAATCACTTTATCCACGCTATTCGTCGTAATATCGATATGAATATTCTGTTGTTGAACAACGAAATCTATGGTCTTACAAAGGGTCAGTACTCTCCAACTTCTAAGTTGGGTATGGTGACTAAGACTTCTCCATTTGGAACAGTTGAACATCCGTTCAACCCTGGTGAGTTGGTTTTAGGTGCTCGTGGTACTTTCTTCGCTCGTTCGTTGGATGTTGATTTGAAATTGACTCAAGATATTTTCGTTGAGGCAGCTCGTCACGACGGAACAAGTGTTTGTGAGGTTCTTCAAAACTGTGTTATCTACAATGATGGTACTCACAACTTTATCACCGAAAAAGCTAATAGAGCAGACAGAACAATCGTTCTGGAGCACGGTAAGCCAATGATCTTCGGTAAGGAGAAGAACAAAGGTCTAGTACTTGAGGGTATGACTTTAAAAGTTGTTACTATCGGAGAGGATGGTGTTACTCTAGACAATATCCTAGTTCACAATGCTGAAGAAGAGAATAATGGACTACATATGATGCTAGTTAATATGAAAGCTCCTGATATGCCAGTGGCATTGGGCGTTATTCGTCGAGTTAAGGATCAAACTTACGATGATGGAGTACGTGATCAGGTTGCTGATGTTATTAGCAAGGCTAAGATTAAGTCTGTAGATGAGCTACTTAACAGTGGTGATACTTGGACTATTGAATAGTTAATAGCCTAGTTCTATAATGAAATTGTTTCAAAAACATTTTTGATACATATTTCTTACTAATGAGGCGGTTTCGAATTATTTCGAGACCGCCTCTTATTTATTTTAGAGTAGCACAATAGAATAATTAGTATTGATACTCAGTTTTTATTTCTATCTTTGTACTTTAATTTAGCATTATGATTTCAATTGACGGATTAACAGTTGAGTTTGGTGGTACCACACTCTTCAAAGATATAAACTTTGTAATAAACCCAAAGGATAGGATAGCTCTTATGGGCAAGAATGGAGCAGGTAAGTCGACTATGCTCAAAATTATTGCAGGAGCAAGAACTGCTACTAGAGGTAGGGTATCGTATGGCAGTGATGTTGTAGTAGGTTATCTGCCACAACACCTAATGACCGAAAATGGTCGTACGGTTTTCGAGGAGACACTTTTGGCTTATTCTCACCTGTTTGAGATGGAGCGTCAGATTGAGGAGATCAACTCGCAGCTCACCACTCGTACCGACTACGAGAGTGATGAATATGCAAAATTAATTGAGGGTGTTTCGACCCTTAGCGAGAAACTTTACTCAATAGAGGCAGTTAACTACAACGAGGAGGCGGAGCGATGTTTGATAGGATTAGGATTCGAACGCGATGATTTTCACCGTCAAACAAGTGAGTTTAGTGGAGGATGGAGAATGAGAATTGAACTTGCTAAGATTCTTCTAAAACGCCCAGATCTTATCTTGCTTGATGAGCCAACCAACCACCTCGATATTGAGAGTATTCAGTGGTTGGAGGAGTTTTTGGTTAATAG
>CAYJOF010000039.1:0-698 GCA_964371765.1 uncultured Rikenellaceae bacterium | reverse complement strand
CTTTTGTTGATAATATCACCAATAGAACTATTGAGGTTACGATGGGACGTATCTATGACTATAAAGTAAACTATTCGAAATACTTAGAGTTAAGAGCGGAGCGTCGTGAACAACAGATAGCAGCGTACGAGAATCAGCAAAAGATGATAGCCGAAAATAGAGAATTCATCGAGCGATTTAAAGGTACATACTCAAAGACAAACCAAGTACAGTCGAGGGTGAGAATGTTGGAAAAATTAGAAATTTTGGAAGTGGACGAGGAGGATCGCTCAGCTCTAAATTTGCGTTTCCCACCAGCACCTCGATCAGGAAGCTACCCTGTTATATGCGATGGAGTCTCAAAGAGCTACGATGAACATTTGGTATTCTCAAATGCTAATGTAACTCTCGAAAGAGGCGACAAAGTTGCATTTGTGGGCAGAAATGGCGAGGGTAAATCAACCCTAGTCAAGGCAATTATGAACGAAATAGATTTTGAGTGAAATCTTCAACTTGGCCATTATGTTATGATAGGCTACTTTGCTCAAAATCAAGCAACTTTGCTCGATGAGAGTGTAAGTGTATTTAAGACAATAGATGATATAGCGGTGGGTGACATACGTACTAAAATTCGTGATATTCTGGGAGCATTTATGTTTGGGCGTGACGATGTCGATTAATATGTGAAGGTCTTATCGGGAGGAGAGAGAACTCGTCTA
>CAYJOF010000038.1:0-10665 GCA_964371765.1 uncultured Rikenellaceae bacterium | reverse complement strand
TATATTCCAATCGAGCGAAATCTATGACGGATTGTCAGCAGTTTACGACTACGGACAGCTAGGTGTGGAGCTAAAAAACAATATCAAAAATTATTGGTGGGACGCAATGGTTCGCCTAAATGAGAACATTGTGGGTCTTGATTCAGCAATTTTTATGCACCCAACAATCTGGGAGGCATCTGGTCACGTTGGGGCTTTCAACGACCCGTTGATCGACAACAAGGAGTCGCGCAAGCGTTACAGAGCAGACGTACTTATCGAGGATTGGATTGCAAAGCAAGAAGATAAGATTGAGGCAGAATGTAAAAAGGGGCTAAAACGTTTCAAAGAGAATTTTGATAAGGAGCAGTTCTTGGCAACCAATCCAAGAGTACTTGAGATCAAGGAGCGCATATCTACCGTTAACAGTCGTATGGTTGATGCTCTTACAGACAACAACCTAGTTGATTTGAAGCAAATTATCGAGGATTGTGAGATCGTGTGTCCAATCTCTGGAACAAAGAACTGGACAGATGTTCGTCAATTCAACTTGATGTTCGACACCAAAATGGGTTCTGTGGCAGAGGATGCAAACAAGATATATCTTCGTCCTGAGACTGCTCAAGGGATATTCGTAAACTTCCTAAATGTTCAGAAGAGCGGAAGAATGAAGATTCCTTTTGGAATTGCCCAAATTGGTAAGGCCTTCCGTAATGAGATTGTTGCTCGTCAGTTCATCTTCCGTATGAGAGAGTTCGAACAGATGGAGATGCAGTTCTTTGTGCGCCCCGGTGAGGAGATGAAGTGGTATAACCACTGGAAAGAGTATCGTATGAAATGGCACCAAGCATTAGGCTTTGGCTCTGAGAGCTATCGTTTCCACGATCACGAAAAACTTGCTCATTATGCTAACGCTGCGGCAGACGTGGAGTTTAAATTCCCATTTGGGTTTAAAGAGGTTGAGGGTATCCACTCTCGTACCGATTTCGATTTGAGTCGCCATCAAGAGTTCTCTGGCAAGAAATTACAATACTTCGATACAGAGTTAGGTGAGAACTATGTTCCTTACGTTGTTGAGACCTCTGTAGGTGTTGATAGAATGGTTCTTCAGGTTCTTTCTGCATCATACTGCGAAGAAAACTTAGAGAAAGACGGCAAGAAAGATGAGAGAGTGGTTCTAAGATTCCCTGCTGCCCTTTCGCCTATCAAAATCGCTATCTTGCCTCTAGTCAAGAAGGATGGACTTCCAGAGTTTGCTAAGAACCTACTTGGCAGATATAAAATTGACTACACATATCAATACGATGAGAAAGACAGTATTGGTAAGAGATACCGCCGTCAGGATGCTATTGGTACTCCACTATGTATCACTGTCGACCATCAATCCCTCGAGGACAACACCGTCACAGTAAGATTCCGCGACACTATGGAGCAGAAGAGAGTTTCGATAGAGGAACTAGATCAGATTATTGAGTCTGAGGTATCAATCAAGCGTCTATTATCTAAATTAGTATAGTGTGATAGATAAGGCAACCGTAGATAAAATTTACCTCGCCGCATCGATTGTCGATGTGGTGGGGGATTTTGTGTCCTTAAATCGCAAGGGCACTAACTATCAGGCTTGTTGCCCATTCCACGATGAGAAAACCCCTTCGTTTGTTGTCTCGCCATCTAAAGGAATCTATAAATGTTTTGGATGTGGTAAGGCTGGAAATGCTGTAACTTTTGTTATGCAGCACGAAAATATGACATACAGCGAGGCATTGAAATATCTTGCCAAGAAGTATGGCATAGAGGTTCAAGAAAGGGAGTTAACCGAGAGTCAAAAGGAGAGTCAACAAGACAGAGAGAGTATCTTGTCGCTCAATAGCTACGCTACCAAATACTTTATCGACAAACTAAACAACTCTTCAGAGGGTAAAAATTTGGCTCTAACCTACTTCATTGAGCGTGGCTTTACGGCTCAAACCATCGAAAAATTCCAATTAGGATTTTCTCCTCAAACAAGCGATGCACTATCTCGTAAAGCAATATCCGAGGGTTACAATGAGAAGTATCTTATAGATTCGGGACTTACCATCAAAAACGATCGAGGGGGATACTACGACCGTTTTTGCGGGCGAGTTATTTTTCCGATTCACTCTCTGAGTGGTTCTGTTCTAGGTTTCGGAGGTAGGATTTTAGCAGACGATAAGAAGAAAGCAAAATACCTTAACTCTCCAGAGAGTGAGATATACCACAAAAGCAAAACTCTTTATGGTATATACTATGCTAAGGGTGCTATCGTAAAAGAGGATAAGTGTATATTGGTAGAGGGCTACACAGATGTGATATCTATGTCACAATCGGGTATTGAAAATGTAGTTGCCTCATCTGGTACGGCTCTTACAATCGATCAAATTAAACTAATTGGTCGCTTCACACGAAACGTAACTGTTATATATGATGGAGATAGTGCTGGTATCAAGGCATCTCTACGAGGCATTGATCTCATCCTAGCTCAAGGACTCAACGTTAGGGTTGTGTCTCTGCCTGAGGGAGAAGACCCCGATTCTTATGCAAAGAGTCACACCTCCCACCAAACCAAAACTTACATAGCTCAACACGAAGAGGATTTCATCTCCTTCAAGACCAAATTGTTAATTGGCGAGGTCGCAAACGACCCCCTAGGGCGAGCTGAGGTGATAACAGATATTATCAATTCTATTGCAGTCATTCCTGACGATATTGTGCGAAGACAGTTTGCTCGCCAGTGTAGTCGACTGTTGGAGGAGAGCGAAGAGGCTATTATCAACTCTGTTAATAGAAAGGTTGCACTGCTAACAAACGGAGAGCAGGGAGCACGTCACTGGGACTATATCCAACAGAAACAACGCTACCAAGATACCCTATCTCCCACCTCGCCACAACGCCCAAAACGCTCGGCAGATGGACAAGATATAGAGTTTCTCGAAAAAGAAATTATCTCTTATCTACTTAAATTTGGTTCAAGAAGTATCACTGTTAAAGATAATAACGAGGAGGATATTGAGGTGAATATTGCACAAGAGATTATCGAGGAGCTTAATTTAGATGAAATTAGATTTGAGAGCTCTACTTGTCAGATAATCTTCGACGAGTACACCTCTGTGCAAGAGCAGGCCACCACTCAAGATGATAGATTGATAATGGATAGCTTTATCAACTACAACAATCCCGATGTATCGCAATTTGTTATAGATATAATAGCAGCAGATGAGATATATCGCCAGAGTAAGATGTGGATTAAATTAGATCGAGCAAGCTACGAAGAGGATTCTCTAGGTGAGGCTATTCCTAAGACACTTGCAATCTACAAATTAAAAATCTTAGAGAAACTAAAAAACGATTACCTTGTCCAGCTAAAGGCTGGAGGAGATAATCTTGAGGTGTTGAGGCATATCAATATCATAAATACTGAGCGAAGAAAAACATTAATGAAGTATTCACGCATAATATAGCTTCATTTAAGATGATATACCTATCTGTTATCCTGCCACTGAACCTTAACAGAGTTCTTACATACTCTGCACCTGCCCATCTTGAGCAGAGAGTAGAGCTTGGGTGTAGAGTATCTGTACCTTTGGGTAGCAAGAAAATATATACTGGTGTCATTGTTGAAATTTCTGACTCTCCACCCCATTTGGGTATCAACTACAAGAGTATTATTGACGTGATAGACCCTAGCCCCATCATACCACCCAAACAAATGAAGGTTTGGAAGTGGTTAAGCGATTATTACCTATGCCCATTGAGTATCGTTATGAGGATGTTCTGTTCGGAGCAGATGCAGCTCAAAGGTATGATCGATAACGGAGAGGTTATTTACGAAAAAAATAGTCTTGTAAAGAACTATAAGGTCGTTGAACTGCGCCAGAGATTGGACCAACAGCAAGAACAGACTCTACGTCGAAGTTCAAAACAGTATGCTGCCTACAAAGATATACTTTCGTTTGAGAGTAGCTCCTCTGAGATTGAACTTCAACAACTATATAATATAGGATACAGCTCTAATATTATCTCGCAACTTACAAAAAAAGGGATCATTGAGATAGTGGTAAAGCAGAGCCTATCCACAGAGCCTAGAGAAAAGTTGTCGGAGAGTTCAGAGAGCCTACAAACAAACTTTGAGAACAAAGTAAGTGAGTACAGTCACAACTTATTTGCTAGGCTCAAAGATGGTTCTACTACCCTATTTGTCAACCACTCCTCTACCTCCACTCAGAGTGTTATGGAGGGCTTAGCTAGCCTTACGCTGAAACAAAACCAAACGCTACTGCTACTCTCTGCCGATGTATATATAGCAAGAGAGTACCACACTAAACTAGGCGCAATTTTTGGGTCAAGGGTAGCTATGTATGATCTCTCGCTTTCTAAATCTAAGCGAAATGAAACATTACAGAGGATTTCAAACGGAGGAGTATCAATAATAATCGCCACGAAAATTGGAGTAGGACTACCCTTCCGGTCTCTGGATTCGATAGTTGTACTTCAGGAGCATAGCCGAAATCATAAGAGCGACTCTAAGTGTAGATTTTCAGCCAGAGATAGTGCCGTGATGATGGGAAGGATTTACGGCTGTGGAGTAATCCTAGAGAGCATAACACCATCTCTGGAGAGTTATCACAACACACAAATAGGAAAATATCAACTATATCGCCCAACAGATGGGAGTCTCTTCGATCGAAGAAAGATAAATATAGTTGATAAATACCAAATCGATAAAAAAAGAGATAAGATACTGGGAGAGACACAAAGCAGATACATAAGTCAGCACCTTTTAAACACTATCGAGCAAAATATAGGCTCAGGACAGAGTGCCTATATCTATAAAAATAGACTTGGATACTCTCGTTGGATAGTGTGTAATCATTGTGCTTACACTCCTTGTTGCGATGACTGCAATATATCACTTATATACAGAAAATCAACCAACGAGTTGGTCTGCCCAATTTGTCAGAAGAGCTATGCCTTGACCACAAAGTGCCTAAGATGCGGTTCAGATCAAGTTCAATTTATGGGTTATGGTACTGAAAATATAGAACAAAAGATCGCAGAGAGCTTGCCTCTGGCAAAAGTTATACGAATCGACAGCGACACTATCAAGACCTCAAAAAGTGCTCTGAGCTCTCTTGAGAGCATCAAAAGAGGAGATTTTGATGTTATTGTTGGAAGTGGCTTGATGTTGGGGGCTCTAGCTGGTACTCCTATTCATCATAGTGCTATTATCGATGCCGACACTCTCTTACAATCTACTGATTTTAGAGCTGAAGAGCGATTTTTTCAACTATCAATGGAGATGTTAAGTATTAGTCGAGAGCTTACAATCCAAACTCGTAAGAGTAGATTACCTATACTTGGAGCAGTAGCACGAAGGGACTACTTGGAGATGTATCAAAGAGAGTTGGTATCTCGTCAAGATTTTGATTATCCTCCTTTCACACGCCTCGTAAAGGTTGAGGCGCGCCATAGCGATCAACTTAGTCTTAGGAGTATGATTGATGCAATGAGCCAGAGGCTATCTAAGCAAATTAGCTCAGATAGGCTCTCGGTATCTGTCCCTTTTGTAGATAAAATCAAACAAAAATATATCACAAGCATATCAATCCGTCTCTTTGCCGAAGATTCAATTCCTGCTACAAAAGATTGGATTAATCAGTGTGTAGAGTTCTTCAGAGAATCAAAGTATTTTAGGAATTATCGGATAACTATTGATGTTGACCCATATTAAAACAAACAGCTATGAATAGAGATTTAAAAGTTGGATTTTTAAAAGCAAAGCACATAGCCATTTCTATCGCCGTATTTATTATTGCAAATATAGTATTAGGTGTTGTGGCTATTGGTCTAGCGAAAATAACTGGTGTTGATCAGATTAATATGATATTATTACTCTCAGGGTTAGCATCCCTCTGCGCTATAATATACCTGAATTATGTTCAGAGAAACTCCTCAGAATATAAAATTATCTCCACAAAAACAGGAGGGATAAATATTTTTCTAGTCCTCGTTGGTGTTGTTGTTATGTTTATGGCAAGCATCGTTATGATGCCCTATCTGGAGATAGTGCCCCAAAGTTATATTGAACAGTACGAATCGATGTTTAAGGGAAGCTCGCTACTGGTAACTATTTTTGCTGGTGTAATCGTTGCCCCTATCGTTGAGGAGATACTCTTTAGACGCTTTATGCTTAGAGGTTTAATGGGGCGTGTCTCTCAAATATGGGCTATTGTTATAGTCTCTCTAATTTTTGCACTGGTTCACCTATCAATTGTACAATCACCTAGTGCCTTTGTTTTGTCTGTGATAATATCTATTGTCTATACAATATCAGGCTTTAGTCTGGCAACTGCAATTGCCCTTCATATGATCAATAATTTTATAGCTGTTGGCTCACTATACGCTATACCCGACACTCTTGAGAGTTACTCAGAGATTACAAAAGCTCTAGGGCTTAATCCTTCGGTTGTTTATGTTGTGGCACTATGCGTACTACTAATTTTCTTAGTTTATGGCTTTAATACAATATTCAAACAAAATAAGGGACAGATTATAAAATAAATTTGCTACTTTTGTAGTTTATTTATTAGGTAAATTTTGTAGTTTATAATATGAGAGTAGTTTTATATCTTTTGGCAGTAATTCTAATGGGGGCAATAAAAGGCTGCACCTCACTGGAATACTATGGAGATAGCACTAACCCTCAATTAGCAAAAGTCGGAAATAAGAGTCTTTACTATAAAGATGTTGCAAGCTTAATGACTCAGCTATCTTCGACTGAAGACTCTATTAAATTTATCAACACCTACACCCAAAGTTGGGTTAAACAACAACTCAACAATGATCTTGCTAATCAGTTATTTGCAGATCAGCAGGAGGACATTGAGCTACTTGTAGAGCGATACCGCAACACTCTACTAAAATACAAATTACAGAACCATTATAGCTCTTTGGTAGATACAACAATCTCCTCTGAGGAGGTTTCACACTACTATCAACAGAACATAAACCAGTATAAATTACACTCCCCTATCGTCAAGGCAAAGGTGCTTGTTATGCCACTAAATTATTCCAAAAGTCGCGTTGCAACTACCACTTTCCACTCTACAAAAACCGATGCAGAGGAGGATTTACAGGCAATTGTTCAAAGAGATAATCTATCGCTGTATGATTTTGAAGAAGATTGGGTCTATCTATCTGAGGTGGCTAAGTATGTGCCATTTCCAAAAATCTCTTATGACAGCTATGTTTCAAGCAAAAAAAGGGATAAAATCACTGACTCTCAGAATATTTATCTAATTGATATTCAGCAATACAGAAAATCTGGAGAGGTAATGCCTCTAAAGTATGTAGAGCAGAGCATCAAAAAATCTATTATCAATGCTCGCAGGGCTAAACATTTTAAAATAATGGAAGATAGCCTTTTCCTTGCCTCAAAAACTAGGGAAGATATTATCATCACTGATATAGATTCAATATTATTAAACACCATCAAAGATAATCAGCAAAAGGATTTATGATAAAAAAGATTTTAATTGCTCTACTGCTTACCTGCAGTATGACACTTGCAAATGCACAAACAAATGATACCGTTCAACAAGCACCTCCAGCTAACCTATCTTCACCTTTGATAGTCGACGAGGTAGTTGCTGTGGTTGGCAATAAGATGATTCTTCTGTCTGATCTACACACTCAACAGGCTCTGTGGAAACAGCAGCGACAAATTCGTCCAGATGCAAAACTATCACAACAGGAGCAATTGCAGATTTTTGAACAGCTTTTGATCCAAAAGCTACTTGCTATTGGAGCAATTGCAGATTCACTTCCTACCAACGATATTGGTATTGTGGGAAATGTTGAGAACAGAATTAATCAACTCTCAATGCAACTAGGTTCAGTGAGAGAACTTGAGAAACTGTTTAATGCCCCAATATACCAAATTAGAGATATGTTGATGTATCAGTCTGTTGAGGAGGGTTTGGCAAATGCAATGCGAGGAGAAGTGTTGAAGAATGTAACTACAACTCCCCTGACGGTAAAAGAGTATGCAAAGAAATATGAAGATGAGATTCAAGATATAATGCCTCGACAGGTGTCGTATGCTCATATTGTGGCACTACCACCTACCGACTATGATGCTAAGATGAAAGTAAAGGAGGAGTTGATGGAGATACGAAAAAAGATTATCGATGGATCAAGTTTCTCAGCTATGGCTCGTCTCTATTCGGAGGATACTGCAAGTGCAACTAGAGGTGGTGAGATGGATTTCTCTCCGCTAAATGTGTGGGAATCTGAGTTTGCAGATGCCATTCGTACACTTAAGCCAGGAGGTATATCGGGAGTTATTGAGACTAGATATGGTTTCCACATAATTGAACTTATGGAACAGAAGGGTGAGCTGTACAAGGTTCGCCACATTTTGCTCTCAACAAAGCTAGATGCCGACCAAATAAACAGAGCTGCCATCAAATTAGATTCGGTTGCTAATGAGATTCGTTTGGGAAATATCACATTTGAAGAGGCTGCACTCAAATATTCGGATGACGAGGCAACTAAAAACAATGGCGGATTAGTGCTCAATATCGAACGATCAATGAGCCAAGGGGTTAGCGGCTATACTGACAAATTCTATGAAGATGAGCTTAGGTATGATGCTCAATCGATTCTAAACCTCAAAAAAGGGGAGGTATCTAATGCCTTTATCTCTTATGACAATATGTCAAGAAAGGAAGTATGTAAGATTGTTACTCTAATTGAGGATTATCCATCTCACAGAGCAAACGTAAAGGATGATTACAACTTCTTCGAACAGTTGGCTATCGAGGCTTATAAGAGTGAGGTTATGGACAAATGGGTCGAGGAGTCAATAGATAACGTATATATACAAATAAACCCACCATACGATCAATCAAAGTTTCATTTCAATTGGCAAAAGCGTAAGTAGATGAAGAGATTTCTGATTACTATATCCATCGCAGCACTGTTTATGATGTCTCAACTGCTGGGGCTCACTGCTCAGCAGAGAGTAAAGGTAGACTACAGCTCTGATCAAACATTTATGCTCAAGAGTGGTGATACGACAGTGATGAAGCTAGTGGGAGAGGTCTATTTCTACCACAATGGAGCTGTGATAAGTTGCGATACGGCATACTATACTCCTCAGACTAATAAATTTGAGGGTATTGGTCGTGTGATCATTAATCAAGATTCTATGAACATATATGGCGATAAAATACTCTACAATCGCCAAACAAACATCGCTCGTGTGATTGCCCCACTAGTAAAGGTTGCCGACCCTACTACGGTTATGTACACCCCAGATCTTGAGTACAATACTCTAACTTCGATTGCCGATTTCAAGGGTGGTGCTACTGTTCAACACAAGGAGACAACACTAGAGTCTGAGGAGGGTTTTTATGACACTAAACAACGAGTTGTTCTTCTTCGCCATAATGTAGCGATCAAACATCCAGATTATATTGCAATGAACGACTCTTTAGATTTCTACCTCGATACCGAAGAGTTAGATTTCGAGTGCAGGACTTATATATGGCGCACAAATGGAGATTTTATGCGCTCGGACAAGGGAAACTACCACTCTGCTGTAAAGCTATATGAATTTAAAGATAGTTCATACATATTGACTAAGGAGCAGGAACTGTGGGCAGATAGTATGGACTACTACTCACTTATCGAGGAGGTAATTCTAAGAGGCAATATTCAAATACTAGATAGCGTAAAGAGAGTTTTGAGTTTTGGTGACTATGGACAATATTGGAGAGACAGTGAGAATATTCTTCTAACTCACAACCCATCGGTTCTCAACATATCTGAGGATAAAGCAGATTCGATGTTTATGCGTAGTGATACACTCTTTATTAGGCCATACATTGAGAAAAGTATCATCGACTCATTGGCAAACTACCCTGATTCTGTACGCCAAATAATGCAACAGCAGCAGAGTTCTATTGCTATCGATTCATCGCTGGTTGACAAGTACTCTGGAGATGTCGTGGATGGACAGCTTCCTCTTACAATAGTGGATACGCTTGCAACTATCGCTAGCGACTCTCTTATGGTTGACTCTTTGGGTGTTGATAGCACTCTGAGCGTAGACTCTCTTGTGGTTGATACGATTATTGATATTGAAGCGATGAGTCGCACCGAGTATAAGGCATACAAAAAAAGATTACGCCAAGAGAGAAAACTGGCTCGTAAGACAAAGTTTTTGAAGTGGCTAGAAGAGGGAGGTATGACCATTACTGTCGATACAGTTAATATTGATACCACACAAGCTGGTGAGGGGCTTGTGCTGCTTGACAGCAACACCGCTCAAAACGAAATAGTAACTGTAAAGAATGAACCAGATTCGTCAGATTACATAATTCGAGGTTTTGGACAAAGCAGAGTCTTCAATAAGCAATTCCAGCTAATCTGTGACTCTATACTCACCGAAACGGTAGACTCAACTACAACATTCATCGGGCGTCCAATACTCTGGAATGAGAATAATCAGATAGTATCTCAACGTATGCGCTCATTTACTCAAAATGGAGCTGTTGAGCGTACTAGATTGTTTGGCGAGCCTATAATCTCACAATATGTAGAACCAGAGCGTTTCAATCAGATAAAGGGAAATATTATGGATGCAATGTTCCGCAATAATGA
>CAYJOF010000037.1:10108-10735 GCA_964371765.1 uncultured Rikenellaceae bacterium | reverse complement strand
GGCAACCTCTGGAGTGCTACTACTTGCAAAGGATAGAGATAGCTATATAGCTCTTCAAAAGGCATTTAGTCGCCGAGAGGTTCATAAGACCTACATAGCTGTAATTGACAGGCTAATCGCGCAAGAGAAAGGGCTAATCACTCTACCACTTCGTCCAAACATCAATGATAGGCCTCGTCAGATGGTGTGTTACACTCACGGCAAAGAATCTATTACGGAATGGAAAGTACTTTCAACTCACGACAACTGCACGCGACTAGAGCTAAGACCACTCACAGGGCGTACCCACCAATTAAGAGTACATCTAGCTCACAGTGAGGGTCTTGATGCACCAATAGTTGGAGATGAATTATATGGTTTAAAGGATCAAAGGTTACTGCTTCACGCACAGAGGATAGAGTTTATTCACCCTATAACTCATAAAAGCATCAAAATCGAGGCAACTTTGCCTTTTTAAAGTAAGTAGCCCAATACCTAAAACTTCACTCATCGAGGTATCAAGCAAACTGATATAGGCTGTCTCGAATATTTTTCGAGACAGCCTATATTGTAAGAAATGTGTATCAAAATTCAGCTTTCTTATAGTTGGATGGCTTAGATTTGTATAAACAAAAAACTATCTCATTC
>CAYJOF010000037.1:9085-10098 GCA_964371765.1 uncultured Rikenellaceae bacterium | reverse complement strand
ATTCGCTTGCTGTTCAAAGAGTTTAGTAGCAACATATCCTTTATCATTGCTCTCATTGCAAGATAGCTCAACAGAGCAGATACAAAAGGCATTGCAGCACCAATCATCAACGGAAACCCATTCTGAACATCGCTCATAGCGTCGAGTTGAGAGGTTAGTTTATAGCCATAGTATATCATAAGCGCACCAGCGCCCAAAAGCAGTACGATTAGGAATACCGTAAATCGAATCTGCATCATTAGGTTACGGAATTGCGAAATAATGTAAACGGATAGAGCTATTGTCGCTACAATGATTACCCCTAGTAGAGTTGTTGAAAACAAGGATTCTTGTCCTACGGAATCCATAGCAGAACCCCACACTCCGAATGGCATAATTTCGTAAAAGTTATTGTAATTGGCAGTAGATACTACCCCACCTGCCGATGGCAGTAAAAAGGTTGCTCCCATAAGCAACACAACTATAATCAAGTATAGTGTTTGAATTCTTTGTATCATTTTATATTATATTTACTGTTGCAAATATACAAAAAAAATATCAATTATTGTCTTTTTCAAATATTTTCACGGCTATGATAACATAGAGGTAGTAAACAAAAACATCTACTATATTGAAGTAGAAATCCTTAACCATAAACGCCTCAAGCGTTGAAAAAGTCGACACACACCAATCTAGTACGCCATATATCCTCTCGACAAAGCACCTTATCAGCTCTAAAGGAAACACAACAAACCCAAGAGCACCTACAATTAGCAATGGTAAGAGAAGTGAGAAGATAATATTTGGAATAAGAGACACAAAGGAGTAGAACCCAAAATAGTATAGCAAAATTGGCAGTAAGAGTATCTGTACAGATACCAATAAAGCAAAAGATGCAGCCAACCAATCTACAATCCTAATCTCAGAGCGAAGAGGCGTTCGAAGTCGGTTGTAAAACATCTGAATAGATAGTACAGCCATATAGGACAATTGAAATCCTATATCGAAGACAAGGGTTGGTTCAAAGCAGATAA
>CAYJOF010000037.1:7913-9066 GCA_964371765.1 uncultured Rikenellaceae bacterium | reverse complement strand
CAAAGAGAGTATACTGAAACAGAGTGAACATCATTGCAGCTCTACTGACCGAGGGAGTGAAGCCAACCAAGGCAGCATAAGTCCAAATAACACCAACGACGACAATTGATTTTAGGTATTTTCCTCGTGGGATTCTATCGAGCCAGAAGAGAAGAATATTCAGAAACATAAACAACAGTGCTATGTGCCATCCAGAAATAGCTAGATAATGTGACACACCGCTAAGGCGATACTCCTGCTTCAGTTCGTAGGACAAATCCGATTTATCTCCCACTATCATTGATCTTAGTAAGGATTTTAGGTCCGAGTTTTGACTAATTGGTTCTAGTCGTTGAGAAAATAGTTCTCTTATTCTGTAGCGAAGTAAAGAGCTACTATCTTGCGCTACTCCACTCCTAAGGTCAAGGGAGTCGGGATATATTTTTGCAAAGTATTCTACTCCTAGATCGAGATAGTCACGAGCATCAATCAAAGAGCTTCCTCGCATCTGAGAGAGATTCACCTTAGCTCTAATTGTATCTCCATTTCGAGGTTCAAATAGAGAATGAAGTGGTTTTATCAGCACCACCGACTGAGAGCTCCTACGACTGTCAACCTCAACAAATCTGGCTTGATAATTAGTCCTCGATAGTTTCTTTATCACAACAGCAGTTGCCTCCAAAGAACGATATGTAGGGAGCTTGTCGCTTGTATTAAACCAACAAAGAGATATACCAAACATAAGTATCGAAGGGTATAATAACACTCTTGGGTAGCAGTAAGCTAATAACAATAGTGGCAAAAGAGCCACTGCCGCTACTTTCAACAAAAAAGGCGATAAATAAGCTCCAATCACAACACCTACCACAACCAGAGCAGTGATAGTTAGAAATGGAATATTATTTATCGCTCTTTTTATCTTCATACTTGGCTTATATCCAGTTATCTTTATCTAGTGTTCGATACTGTATTGCCTCAGCAACGTGTTTTAGTTCTATTGTTTGAGACGAATCCAAATCGGCAATCGTGCGAGCAACCTTAAGGATGCGAGAGTAGGCTCTTGCAGATAGTCCCTTTAACTCCATTACTTTCTTTAGCATAGATGAACTCTGAGGGTCCAAAGCGCAATACTCGTCCAACATCTTGGTTGTCATCATAGAATTTGAGTGTACCG
>CAYJOF010000037.1:2376-7903 GCA_964371765.1 uncultured Rikenellaceae bacterium | reverse complement strand
ATCTCTCTAGCGCCACAAACCCTTTTTCGAACTGTTTGACTACTCTCACTTGGGCGAGCGGCTGTTAGCTTGTCGAAAGATAAAGGTTGTACCTCAATATGTAGATCTATCCTATCGAGAAGAGGTCCTGATATTCGATTCAAGTATCGCACTATATCGCCTCGCTTACAAGTACAAGTTTTATCTGGGTGTGTAAGATAGCCACACGGACAAGGATTCATCGAGGCTACTAATATAAAGTTTGCAGGATAGTCAACACTATACTGACTTCGTGAGATTGTTACGTGATTATCCTCCAAAGGTTGACGCAGAACCTCCAACACATTGCGATTAAACTCTGGCAGTTCATCAAGAAACAAGACCCCGTTATTCGAAAGAGATATCTCCCCCGGGCGTGGAGATGTTCCCCCTCCCACAAGGGCTACATTGGAGATGGTGTGATGGGGTGCACGAAACGGACGACGTGTAATTAATCCTCTTGTATCAACAATCTTTCCAGCCACAGAGTGGATTTTGGTAGTCTCTAATGCTTCGTCTATGCTTAAAGGAGGTAGGATTGATGGAATTCTACGCGCAAGCATAGTCTTACCACTACCTGGTGATCCTATCATAAGAATGTTGTGACCTCCAGCAGCAGCTATCTCCAAAGCACGCTTTACGCCCTCTTGCCCCTTTACATCGGCAAAGTCATCATCATACGTATCTGTTTGTAGAGTGCTAAAGTTTGGCGAGGGAGTTTTATCGATTGAGTGTTTGCCACTTAGAAACATTGCCAACTGCAATAGGTTCTTGACTCCATACACATCAAGCGATTCCACAACTGCCGCCTCGTGTGCATTACTCTCGGGCAAGAAGAACCCTTTAAGACCGTCTTCTCTAGCTCGAAGAGCCATTGGGAGGGCTCCATTGATAGGTAAGACTCTACCATCAAGCGACAGTTCTCCCATTATCATATAATGATCTAGGTTGTCACACTCAATTTGCCCCGTACAAGCAAGTATAGCCACAGCAATTGGGAGGTCGAAATAACTACCCTCCTTCTTCACGTTAGCGGGAGCCATATTGACTGTCACCTTTCGTCCCGGCATAGAGAAACCGCTATTCTCAAAAGCCGACATAATTCGCTGTTGAGACTCCTTGACTGCACTATCTGGCAGACCTACAATATATAATTGCAGACCACTTGAGACATTTACCTCAATGGTGATAGTAATTGCCTCGATTCCTATTAGGGCACCACTGTAACACTTAACATACATAGATATTACCCTTTAAAGAAGAAGAATTTTCTAAAGCTAGATGGGATGCCTGTATCGAAGAGCATCTCTTGATCTGTTGCTGGGTGGATAAAACGTATCCTACTTGCGTGAAGCATAACTCTACCCATAGGCGAAGGTTCTCCTCCATATTTCTTATCACCCAAAATAGGACATCCTAAATCCTTTAGATGTACACGTATCTGATTCTTTTTTCCAGTTTCCAACTCTAGCTCGATAAGTGATTTTGTTCGAGAGCTCTCCAAGACTCGATAGTTTGTGATTGCCTCCTCTCCATCACTCTCGTTGGTGGAATAGACAACAAAAGCCTTATTTTCTTTTAGGTATGAATGAACAACACCGCTACTCTCCTGGGGATGACCACCAACTACTGCCACATATTTACGCTCTAGCACATTATCCGACCAGTTCTTTTGTAGGGCATGTTGTACCTCAATTGACTTAGCAAAAAGCACCAATCCAGAAGTCTCACGATCCAGACGGTGAACGATAAAGATTCTATCTCCTCTATCCTTAGATTTTAGGTATTCGCTTAGAATAAAGTATGCTGTACGCTTACGCTCTCTGTCGGTCGCCATTGTCAGAAGTCCATTCTTTTTGTTTGCTACTATGATATGATCATCCTCATAGACAATCTGAAGCATATTGTGACGAAACTCTTTCTGTGCAATTCCCAGATTGATAGAGATTATATCGCCTTTAGAGACAAAAGCATCAAATTTTGTAGTTGGAATTCCATTAATACGAACCTGATTGTTCTTTAGGTAGGAACGAACAGTTGTTTTACTTTGGTTTACGATATGCTTAAACATAAAATCAAGAAGTTCATACGCTCCATCACTTTCAAACTTTAATGATTTACCCTCTCCTCGTTTGGTGTGTTTCTTATTGTCTATTAATATCTGAACCTCATCTTGCGACGAGTCGCCTCCTTCCTCTTGTGTGATAAGTGCTTCAAAAGCTTCATAATCATCAAACTGTTTAATATCTTCCATACTATTTGTAAATTAGGTATTTTTCTCTCTCTTGTTTAAATTTCTCTACATCATCCTCCCACATCGACTCAATCTCTTGGGCACTCTTACCCTGAAGAATCATATCTCGCACATAGTCTACCCCTATCAATTTTTCGAAAAAACTATTCAAAAAATCTGCTGGTTTACCCATACGCTCATAGGCATCGATAAGGTAGTCTAAAGATATACCCATATCCCACAAAACATCCTCTGATATTGATGTAAGTAGCACGCCATAGTGAGGTTTTGCATCCTTAATCTCAGGGGTGAAATTATATGAATAACCCTCAATATTTGGGCTACCATACTGCTGAAAAGGGTAAGGCGTATTACGTCCTACACTCACTTTAGTGGCCTCAAAATAGCACAATGATGGATAGAGCATAATTGAGCGGTAGTTAGGCAGGTTTGGCGATGGGGCAACAGGCAGATCATAGCGAGTTGTTCGGGTATAATTCTCAACCGTTATGACACTAAGGTCACACACTACCGAATTTTCCAACCAGCCCTCACCGTTAGCCATCTGCGCCAACTCCCCAACTGTCATTCCGTGTACAACGGGTATTGGATACATTCCCACAAATGACCGCTACTGCATATCTAAGCTAGGGCCATCTACATAGTGTATGTTAGGGTTTGGTCTATCAAGCACTATCACCGATTTATTGTTGTGGGCAGCTCTGGACATTATGTAGTAAAGAGTTGATATGTAGGTGTAGTAACGTACTCCAACATCTTGCAGGTCAAAAAGTAACACATCAACCTCACTCAAAGATTCGTCTGTTGGGAATTTTGATGCTCCATAGAGCGAAAATATTTTAATCCCTGTACGAGAATCCACCTCGTCGTTGATATGTTCACCTGCTGCCGCTTTGCCTCTAAATCCATGCTCAGGGGCAAACACATAGCGAATATCAACTCCAAGAGAATTGAGCGTATCGATAAGGTGCACTCCTTCGACAAGTGAACTTTGGTTTGCTACAACCCCCACTCTCTTACCTTCCAGAAGAGGCATATAGCGATCTAGCTGTTGGGCTGCAACTTTTGGTTGGGCAAGTGTCACACCAAAGGGAAACACAAATATGATTGCAGTTATGATATATTTTATCATAGATTAGAAGTTTAGTAGTTTATGGAGGAACATTCCCAAAAATTCATAGTTAAGAGCTATCATATATATAACTCCATATATCGCTCCCCATAGGTGAGCCTTATGGTTAACTGTTCCTCTTGAGTTTTTGTCCATATAGTAGCAGTATGCCAAATAAGCAACACCAAATATTATTTGGGGCAGTGGAATTATAAAAAATAGGTATAATTTTGACCAAGGAGATATAAATATTGAGGCAAAAAGCACCGCTGAGACACCTCCCGATGCACCAATTGAGTTGTACATTGGATTCTTACTCTTGTGTGTAATATCGGGTATTGAGGCAAATATCACTCCTCCTACATACAGAAGCACAAATGAGAGTGCTGGTGTTTTGATAAGGTCGTTGTATCCAAACGCCTCAAAACTGTTCTCAACTGCCGAGCCAAACGACCATAGAACAAACATATTTACAAACAAGTGAGACGTATCACTATGAACGAGCGAACAGGTAAAGGCCCTATACCACTCCTTGCGTTCTACAACTGAATATGGGTTTAGAGATAGTTTGTAGACTATATCTCTGTTTTTAAACGCATAAAGCGAAACAACGGTTGTAACAAGTACAATTATTATGGTTATCATATGCTAATAATTTTAAATATCAATTCCTTTAATAGCTCACCCGATGAGGCAGAGCCAGAGTCTATACCCTTACCCTTCATCTCATACTCTCTTATTATCTCAAAGATAACAAATATTTTTTTGAGCGGATAGTTTGCCAGTGCTTGACGATACTCTCCAAGAAAAAATGTACTACCAATTCCAAGTGAAAGAGCTAGCTGTTGATCATTGGGCATCATCGTTCGCTTCGTTTGACTCTCCCACTGAAGCAAACCCAACTTAAAGATACGGTTATAGTGATTAAAAATGGCTATAACGGTAGATTGAAATGAATTCTTGAGAGGATTTTTCCCAAAATGATCAGCAATTTGAATAGCTTTAAAAAGATTTCGCTCAGATAGAGCACGAGTCAATTCAAAGTTATTAAACTCCTTGCTTATGCCTATATTTTGCTCAATATCGTTGAGCGTTATAGTTTTTCTATCAAGTGGGATAGCGTTAAATAGTTTTTCTATTTCGTTATCCAGGCGAGTGATTGATGTTCCTAGGCTTTCCACTAGCAGAGTAACAGAAACTGCATCGGCAGTATATCCCTTTGAGCGAATATAGGAGCTGAGCCACTTATGGATCTCATAATCTCTTGGTGAAATAGATTCGAAGTATACTCCTTGTTTTGTAATAGCTTTATAAAGCTTTTGTGTTTTGTTGATTGTCCCCGAGTAGCACAACACAAGCACAGTACTCTCCAGAGGTGTATTAATGTAGCTCAATAGAGCATCAAACGATTTGATGGCTTGCGCCTCACGCACTATCACCACATTGCGAGTAGCTATCATCGGATACTGACGACTCACGTCAGATATGTCGGTTGCTGTCACCTCGCTCCCAAACAACAAAAACTGATTAAAACTCTTATGCTCTTCTTCAAGTGCATTGAGTGATATATAGTTAGAGATTTTATCGATAAAGAATGGCTCATCGCCACACAGAAAGTATACTGGGGCATAGTTGCCTTTAATCAACTGCTCCATAATCTGCTCATAGGATTCTAAAGTTGAGCTAAAACCTCTCTTTGTGCTCTTTGCCATCTTAATTAATCTTATATGAATGTATCCTCTTTAAGGCTAAAGTCTAACGAAGAGAGCAACTCCTTGACCGACTCTATTCCTTGCTGTGTTATATCTATCGAATATCTATTGACAAACATCTCTATATGCTGCTCGATAGTTTTAGTATCGAGTTCCTTAGCGTGCTGACTCACAAACTCTCTAGAGGCTAAGGGATTTTGTTGCGCATACTCAACACTACAAGCAACGAGTCTCGACACTTGTTGTTTTATGTTTTGAGGCAAATCTCTACGAATTGCAATTGCACCCAGCGGAATCATCTTCGATGTAAGTTCCTCCCATTTTGCTCCCAGATCTACAATTAGTTGTAGACCTCGTTGTTGGTATAGAAACCTCTCTTCGTGGATGAGAACCCCACAATCTACCTCGCCATCCATTATCATTGTCGATATG
>CAYJOF010000037.1:0-2366 GCA_964371765.1 uncultured Rikenellaceae bacterium | reverse complement strand
CTCGTCTATCCTTGAAGCTCTCAAAACAGCGATTAAGCAGAGCATTTGCCGTTGTCATTTCACCCGGAACTGCCACAACTGCATCGTGTAGTTCGTCTGGATATATCTTCCTACGAGAGACTAGCAGTGGACCATTTCCTCGTCCGATTGCACTACCCGATCTCAGGATTTGATACTTCTCACTAAGGAGAGGATAGGCCGCATATGATATTTTTGTAATATCTGCTTCACCCTCTAGCGCATAGTGATTGAGTTGTTCAATATCCAATAGAGTTAAATCAAAATTCAATCCACCACAATCTATACCTCCGTGCAGCAGGGCATCGAACATATAGGTGTCGTTAGGACAGGTGGATATGTTTAGTTTAAGCCTCATTTTTTAGTGTATCAATTAAGGTATTTAATCCCTCGGCAAGATTGCGTATTGAGGTTTCAAAATCCCAATCCTCTCTGCCCAAATCAACAACATTTGATACTGTTCTAAGTTCATAGAATCTAACTCCCTCCTTTAGGCAGACCCAGAAGAAGGCAGAACCTTCCATATTCTCAATATCAACTCCTTGATGAGAGATGAACGGTGCCATTGAGCAATTCATTGAGTTGCTAACAGCCCACTCAAAAGGTAGCTTAGAGGAATGATATGGCGTATCAAGTACAATATTACTATCAAAGCTCATATCAAGTTTCATCTGCGAGAAGTCCTTAAATCCATCCTCAAAGAAGAAACCCATATCGGATATTCTCTCTGTGCGAACAAGCAGCTTATCGCCAATCTTAAATGGGGATGTATCATAAACTCCTGCAATACCTGCCATAATAATAATATCTGGTTTATGCTTATCAATTATTTTAAGAGTGTTGTATGCCGAAGCAATAAGCCCAACTCCACAATGTTCTACAATAACGTCATCTCTTTGGAAGTAACGCTTCTCGTCTACCGTTGGAAAAACAACAACTATCTTCATAAGTTTTAATCGTTAAATAATTTTACTATTATCATATCGGATACTAAAAATTTATTTGTTGGGATATAGTATCTGCTATCCTCTCTTACTATCTGGCCTGTATTGGTGAGTGCTTCTACGGCTTGCAAAAAGTGTGTCAGGTAGTGCTCTCCAAATCTACTCTCAAGATCGGCGAGTTCAACACCCTCAGCTCTACGCAAAGACAGCATCATAAACTCGTTGTAGTGGTCATTGAGCGATAATGTCTCCTCCTGAAACTCAACTGCACCTCGAGCTACACTCTTGATATATGAGTGGTTGTCTGACACACTCCACAACCTTTTGTTGTTGTAGAACGAGTGAGCTGAGGCTCCAATACCAAGATATTCTACACCTAACCAATAGCTAGAGTTATGGGAAGAGCGATAACCTTTGCGAGCAAAATTAGACACCTCATAGTGTTCGTACCCTGCCTCAGTTAGTTGAGTATTAAGAGCTTCATACTGCGTAGCACTTTGGCTCTCATCTATCAAACTAAGCTCTCTTCGTTGCAATTTATCATAAAGTGCACAACCCTCATCGATAGTTAGATGGTAGGCAGATATATGTTCAACATTCATCTCCAGTGCACTACGAAGGCTTGAGAGCCAAACATCGTTATCGAACCCTCCTACCCCATAGATAAGATCAATAGAGATGTTATCAAATCCTGCTGCGCGCAGAGCTGAAACTGCCTCATAGTTGCGTTGTGCTGTATGACGACGGCCAAATAGTTTGAGTACTCTGTCGTCAAACGACTGCAAACCGATACTTGCTCTATTTATTCCAAGCGATCTAAGTCCTCTGGCATAGAGAGGCGTTACATCCTCAGGATTAAGTTCGATTGTAAACTCCTCTAGGGATGAGATTTGAACATATTGTTCGATAGTCTGCACTAGCTGCCTTAGCTGCTCGATTGACAACAAACTGGGCGTTCCTCCTCCAATATAGAGAGTCTTGATCTCGCGTCCTTCAAAAAAATCACTACGTTGATTAATTTCCTCAACGATTGCACCTATCATCTCATTCCGATCGGTAAGCCCAGCCGTGGAGTGAAAATCACAGTATGTACATCTTGATTTACAGAATGGTATATGAATGTATACCCCAGCCATTACTGTTTCTCTAAATCACGAGTTGCCACATAACCACGCCATTTATCAATACACTGCATCATATCTGGAGCAATATCCGACTCAAAGAACATCTCTTTCTTGGTTGTAGGGTGAATAAAACCTAAACTCTTAGCGTGAAGTCCATGACGAGGCATTATCTGGAAACAGTTCTGAACAAATTGCTTGTACTTTGTGAATGTTGTACCACGGCGTACCTCATTTCCACTATACCTATCGTCGTTGAACAGTGGGTGCCCTATTTTTTCCA
>CAYJOF010000036.1:0-10916 GCA_964371765.1 uncultured Rikenellaceae bacterium | reverse complement strand
AAAGTTGTTTATAAATACAAAGGTATTAATGAGTTATATTAATTCTTGATTTTTTTGTCGGACAGTAATAACTTTAAATAAAAAATAGCGTTTATCTCTAACATAAACAGAGGTTCTCCTTTGTAAGGAGAACCTCTATTTATAGTTGATAGCCAGCTGAGTGACTATTTTAGCACACCTAGCTCCTTGCCGACTTTAGTGAATGCCTCAACACATTTTTGTAGGTGCTCCATTTCGTGACACGCAGATACCTGAACACGTATACGAGCCTCACCTTTAGGAACTACTGGATAGTAGAAACCAGTCACATAGATACCCTCATCGATAAGCTTGCGAGCGAAGTCTTGAGATAGTTTAGCGTCGTAGAGCATAACAGCACAAATTGCAGATTTAGTTGGTTTAATATCAAAACCAGCCTCCTTCATCTTTGCAATAAAGTAGTCTACATTTCTTACTAGCTTATCGTGAATCTCGTTAGACTCCTCCAACATCTCAAATATTTTAAGAGATGCACCAACAACTGCTGGTGGGATAGAGTTTGAGAATAGGTAAGGTCTAGAACGCTGGCGAAGCATATCGATAATCTCTTTCTTACCAGTTGTAAAACCACCAACACCACCACCAAATGCTTTTCCTAGTGTACCAGTGATGATTTCAACCTTACCACGAAGATCGTACTTCTCAGTCACACCACGACCAGTTGCACCAACGACACCTGCCGAGTGACACTCATCAACCATAACCATTGCATCATACTTGTGGGCAAGACGGCAAATCTCGTCCATAGGGGCAACATTACCATCCATTGAGAAAACACCATCAGTCACTACGATTCTAAATCTTTGAGATTGAGCTAGTTTAAGTTGCTCCTCCAGATCAGCCATATCTGCATTTGCATAGCGGTAACGCTTTGCCTTACATAGGCGCACACCATCGATAATCGATGCGTGATTAAGTGAATCTGAGATAATTGCATCTTCATCTGTAAAAAGTGGCTCGAAAACACCTCCATTTGCATCAAAACAAGCTGCATAAAGAATTGTATCTTCAGTACCAAAGTAGTTAGCAATAGCCTTCTCTAGTTGTTTATGAATATCTTGAGTACCACAGATAAAACGAACAGAAGACATACCAAAACCACGCATATCCATATAGCTCTTAGCAGCTTCAATCACCTCTGGACGATCCGATAGACCTAGGTAGTTATTGGCGCAGAAGTTCAGAACCTCTTGCGAGTTATTTACTTGAATATCTGCTCTTTGTGGCGAGGTAATTACTCTTTCCTCCTTGTAAAGGCCAGCCTCTTTGATCTCTGCAAGCTCCTTTTGGAGATGCGCTTGAATTTTTGTATACATAATATCTTAATTTAAAATTTTGCTACTAATAACCTTCAAATTTAGTTATTTTTTGCGAAACTGCAAAACCACAAAAGAATTTTTATTAGTACTGTCCGATAAAAAATCTACTTAATATTGTAATTTACTGTCTCGCAAAACATTACATCATTTTACTGATAAAGGAGCTTGAAAATCAGGACTCAAAGATTTTTTAATCAATAAAATCTTTCGTCAGGCAAAATTGGACAGATGTGCATTAGGTTTGGCCTCAGATCACTGCGTGGAGTACTTGTGTACTTGAGCAGGGAAGCTCTTAAAGCGGTTTTGAGGTTAAAAATGATGTGCAGCTGTTCAATCCAAAATTTCCTCGGACACTGATAAATTTTTATAAATTAGCATTAATAATAGGTGGTAAACTCCAAAATAGATACCTTTGCAGAAACAAAAAAAATCATAGAATCTAATGAAAAGATTTATAACAGTAGTTTTTCTACTTTTTGCCCTTACGGCAAGTGCCCAGTCGCCAAAATACATCTTTATGTTTATTGGTGATGGTATGGGTTATGCTCATCTCAACAGCGCACAGGCAGCCCTAGCTGCCCAAAAAGGCGGATTCGGGTTTGAACCCTTAAATTTTACACAGTTTCCAGTGCTTGGAAATGCAACAACACATTCTGCATCGCACCAAATCACAGATTCAGCTGCTGCTGGAACAGCACTAGCCACAGGCAGCAAAACTGCTAACGGAACAATTGGAATGAGTGCCGACAAGAGCAAGGAGTATGAAAGTGTAGCAGTAAAAGCTAAAAGAGAGGGGCTACGAGTGGGAATTATTACAAGTGTTAGTATTGATCACGCAACACCTGCCGCATTCTATGCTCATACAGCTAAACGATCAATGTATGATAAGATAGCTCAATGGCTGCCAAAATCCAACTTCGATCTATTTGCTGGTGCTGGGCTCAAAGATATAAGCAAGAATTATTACGATAGTCTAAAGAATCATTTTGGTTATGAACGAGTTGTGGGAAATGAAGCAACACTAAAGGGAAAGAGAGTTATCTGGACGCAAGCCGATACCAAAACACCGAGCAATATTCCTCTTACAATCGACAGAGAGCAGGGAGATATGAACCTACCAAATATGACCGAAAAGAGTATCGACTATCTTGACAACAAGAAAGGATTTTTTATGATGATTGAGTCGGGTCAGATAGATTGGGCAGCACACGACAACGATGCTGCATCGATAGTAAGTGAGGTTATTGATCTGTCTGAGGCAGTTGAAAAGGCACTAGAGTTCTATCGTGCTCACAAGGATGAGACACTAATCATAGTAACAGCCGACCACGAAACAGGAGGTATGACAATAGGAAGGGACGAGAGAGGATACGACACAAATATGGAGATACTGCTCCAACAAAGCGGGTCTATGGAGTTTGTAGGTAAGCAAACTGTGCTTGAGAACAACAAACAGGCTGGAGTTGACTTTACAACTGGCTCACACACTGCGGCTACCGTTCCTGTATTTGCAATTGGTGTAGGTTCTGAGAGATTCTCTGGTATGATGGACAATATTCAGATACCAAAGATAATTGCTGAATTGATTCAGAGCAAGTAGCTTTACAGTTTGAGGCTATCCGAGAATAATTCGAGATAGCCTCGTTTGTAGGAAATATGTATCAAAATTCAGTTTTGAGGCTTCGTGGCGAGCATAAGACACAGCGTACTTGGGTACGTGAGTATTTATGAGAGTCAGGAAGTGTCAAAAATGTTTTCGAGACAATTTCATAGTTATTTTTGAGTACGAAGAAACAAAAACAAGTGCTCAAAGAATTTCTCTCGTGCTGGATATTTCGAGAGTGCAAGATCGTGAAGACCGCCATCTATGCTTACCTCAGTAACACTGCTACCCAACTGCTTACCATATCGCGCAATATCCTCAACATCAAGCACAGCATCGCCACTCTCCAAAATCTCTGAATAATGATCAGTCGAAACACTCTTATCTGAGTGCATCAATAGGATTGGAATATCGATATGTGCACCTTTTTGTATCTCCTTGTGGGCAGAATGAATAGCGTTCATCCAACCAGAGGTAATCGTCTGAGGAGTAATAAATTTCTTTGTTGTATCAAAATCCCACTCACCATAGTAGTCTCGATGAATACTCTGCCCGTAGTATGAAACCTCTCCATCGGGGAATTCAACTTTAGGAAAAACCTTTCCAAGTAGCCCAACAGCAGGTATTACAAAATTCTCCATAGAACTAGACATATTCATATCCAAGAATGGACTATTGAGAATCAGAGCATCGAACTGGGGATTGGATTGATGCACTTTGGCGTAAAGTGATGCAGTAAGACCACCAGTTGAGTGCCCCATTAGAGCAACAAAACTATTTCCATCATCTAAAATTTGATTCAATGCAGAATCAATCTCACAGAAATACTCTTCGAGATTATCAATTTGAAATGGCTTCAGACCATTCACTATCGAGCGTCCATAAGCTCTGAGATCGACAGCATAGAAGTTATAGAGGGAGTCGACAAGTCGGTCTGCCATCTCCGATTGAAAAAAATAATCATTGTATCCGTGTATATAGAGAATAGCTCTCTTAGATGGTTCAGTGGTGAGCTTGCGAATAATTGTAGCTACACCATTATCATCATCCACACTAAATGTACGATACTCAAATCCAGAAAGAAGGGGATCATCACACCAAACTTCAGAGCGAGGAACAGTATTTACATAACTACTGCTAGATGAGTTAGCACAACTAGACAATAAGAGTAAAAATGTGAAAAGCGAGAAAATCTTTATCATAAAAAAAAGAAAAAAAGAGGGGCAACGTTAAAATTGCCCCTCTAGATATAATATTAGATACTAAGCCTACAGTAGAGTGTTGTGCTCTTTAGCAGTCTTAGGTAGAGGGAACTGGAATAGTTCAGGGTGAGAGATAACGCTGTACTCGAAACGAATTGCATCATCAGAGTGATTACCGCCATCTGAAACATTTGTACGCTTAACAACATCACCACGACGCTTAATGTCAGCCCAAGTTGCACCCTCGCCATACATATCAAATGATTTGTATAGGTATAGATCTGCATTAAACTGATCTAGAGTTGTTGCAGCAACATAAGTAGCATCATAAGGAGTGATAGCTCTAGCTAGCATAGCTGCACCACCAGCAAGGTCACCTGAAAGAACAGCAGCCTCAGCAGCAAGGTAATAAGCCTCAGCAGCACGCATATAAGGAACGTCACCACCACCTAGAGTACCAGAAGTTGTAGTTCTAAATTTCTTAGATACACCTGTGATAATCAGAGAAGAAGCAGTTGGACCAAAACCTTGGTTGTAATAATACTCACCATCAGTATCCTTGTTAGCATCAATAACATCCTGAGCATCAGTAAGGTAAAGAGACAAACGAGAGTCTGTAGAAGGCACTAGCTTAAGGACGTCACTTGAAATCGCGTTAGGACCTGTACGAGTAAATGTAGACGAGAAGTTCGAAGACATATAAGCGTAGAATGATCCAAAGTATACTGGGTTAGTGTCACCATTGAAAGTAGAGAAGATATACTCTGGGTTAGAAACAGAATTGAAACCTTGAGTATAAGCATCTGGACCCATGATGTCTAGCTTAAGACCAGCATCAGAACCATTAGACTCAGTAATTTTCTTAGCATAAGTCAAAGCTGTAGCATAATCTAGAGTATACATAGATAGACGTGACTGTAGAAGGTAAGCAGCATACTTAGTAAAACGCTGAGTAGCACTAATTTGTACATTTTTACCAACTTCGATCTCATAAGTAGAAGCCTCAAGAACTGGAATAGCAGCAGAAAGGTCAGCTTGAGCTTGAGCTAGAACCTCGCCAAGAGTATTTGCTGGAACACTCTCAATAGCATAAGGATCAGTTACAACTGGAACAGCTTTAGCATCCTTAGCCTCAGGCCAACGACCACCATAATACTGACCAAGAACTAGATAACACCATGCACGGCCAATTTGAGCCTCAGCAATAATGTGTGCTTTTCTAGCAGCATCCTCATCTGTAAGAGTTTCGATCTTAGCACCATCAGAGATGATGAAGTTAAGGTTTTTGATTTGGATAAATAGGTAACGGTAGTTATCATAGAACTCATCATCAGTATTACCATCAAAACCTGAGAATGTGTACATTGACCAATACCAACCATTAGACGAGTTAGGACGAGCAAGAGTACCAGCAAACATATCACGAAGATACATATCTGGAGTATTCATACCAGTAAAACCGTTGTCATCTCTCCACTGACCGAAGTTACGGTAAGTACCTTGCAATGCCATCTCCATACCCTCAAGGTTAGAGAAAATTACAGAGTTTGATACCGAGTCAGTAGGAGTTGTCTCTAAATATTCTTTGTTACATGAGCCTAGCAACATAGTCATAGCTAGGAAACTCATTAAAATTATTTTTTTCATTATACTTTATTCTCCTTTGATTAGAATGATACGTTAATACCGAAGTTAACTACTGCAACAGAACCAAATCGTGCATTTGAACTTGTACCGTTGAAGTTAGAAGTAGCGTCATAACCCTTAACCGCAGAAAGCTGCCATAGGTTCTCACCAGAAGCATATACAGACAGACCACTTAGAGTAAGTTTGTTAGCTATTCTTTTTGGGAAGTTGTAAGTAAGAGTTACGTTCTGAAGACCTAGATATGAGTTGCTAATTAGCTGACGATCAGACTGCGCATATAGGTTTGAGTTTGTAGACTGAAGACGTGGTAGTGATGCAACATCACCTGGCTTTCTCCAAGAGTCATAAACAGCAACACCCATAGCCTCATCAAGAGCAGCAGCAGAAAGACCTGCGTAAGAGTAGTCATATGCTTTACCACCAATACGGTAAGTAAGAAGAACATCTAGAGTAAGGTTTTTCCAAGTAAGAGATGAAGAAAGTGCTCCATCGATTGCTGGGATAGCAGAACCTGACCAATCATAAAGTGCTTCAGAAGAAGATTTAGTGTACTTAACACCATCTTTCTCGAATTGGTTAGAGTTGCTTGTTGGGTCCCACTCAGTGTTAGCTTCACCAGTCTCAGGGTTAACAGAAGTATCAAATAGATATACTGATGCACCATCTTGTGGATCTACATATGCGAATTGGCGTAACCAGTAGTCATAAATACCGTGGCCTTCCATAAGTTTCTTAGAACCAGAGATAATACCTTCTTTCTCTACAGATTCAGGTAGGTCAGTGATCTTGTTTGTGAAAGTAGAAGCATTGATACCAATGTTCCAGTACCAGTCACCATTACGAACAGCATCTACATCAAATGCAAACTCGAAACCACGATTGTACATAGAACCAAGGTTCTGTGTCTCAGAGAATACACCTGAGTAAAGTGGCTGAGGTACATCGAATAGAAGTTTGTCAGAAGATTTGTTGTAGAAACCTACGTCACCATTAAGGATACCAAATAGACGGAACTCAACACCAAGGTCAAGAGCACCAGCAGTTTCCCAAGTTACTGAAGGAGCACCATTTGTATCCCATACACCATAAGCAGTAGTACCATAAGCACCAAGGCTATAAAGTGGTTGATACATATAACGATCATTCCAGAAACCATTGTCATTACCATTTGTACCATAAGATACACGAGCTTTAAGGAAGTCTACCCACATTACGTTAGACATGAAGTTCTCAGCAGAGATGATCCAAGAAGCACCAACTGACCAGAAGTCACCCCAACGATTCTCAGGAGCAAACTTAGATGAACCATCACGACGGTAAGAAGCAGAAACATAGTATTTCTCTTGGTAGTTGTAGTTAACTCTACCATAGTAACCTTCAGAACGGTAAGCAGTTGAGTAACCCTCTGGATTACCAAATACTGAATAGTTAGAAAGTTCCTTAGGACCATCAACCAATACTTCAGTTGTAGCCCTACCTGAACCTAGATAATTATAGTCAGAAGAGAAGTTCTCGTGACCTGCAAGAGCAGATACAGTGTGATCACCGAAAGAACGCTCCCAGTCAAGCTGCTGCTTGAAGTTGTAGTCTAGGTAACGAAGAGATTCGTCAGAGAAACGTCCACCTGGAGCACCGTCACCGATGATTGGGTTTTCGTAGTCTTTGTCAAAATATAGACGATTGTTCATAGAACCATCAATCATAAGACGGAAATCCTTAAGGAAAGTAATCTCAGCGTAAGCTGAAGAAGTCATTGTAAGACCTGTACGGCTTACTGTGTTAAGAGCACCTTCGTAAAGAGCATTACGACCTGGGTTTTGACCTCTAGCAGTTTTTGAATAACCATTAGAATAAGTAGTTGCAAAACCATCATCATAAATCTTTTGGCCTTCTGCATCTAGGATATAAGCACCTGTTGCAGCATCGTGAGCGTGAACTGGGTAGATAGGAGCCATCTCACGACCAAAGAACCAAGGGTTGTTATATGAACCAGAACCTGTTCCATAAGGATTTTCTCTCTCCATATAAGAAGTAGCAAGGTTAACACCCATTCTTAGCCATTTTGTAGGAGTAAGGTCAGTCTTAAGACGTGCATTCATTCTATCGAAAGAAGTGTAGTCAAAGTAACCATCCTCAGAAGTATAACCTACAGAACCGAAGTAAGTTGCTTTGTCAGAACCACCAGAAGCAGTAATGCTGTAGTTTTGGCGGAAACCAATACCAGAAGCTGCATCCATCCAATCTAGGTCACCAACATAGTCACCCATAATTGTAGCATTTGGATTAAGTACACCATAAGCCCAACCTGCATCAGCACCAGCAAAATCTTGGTAACCTAGAAGTTGATCATTAGGGATTTGAACACCAGTGTTCTTGTCAGCCATAATGTTGTACATATTGTTGTTGTCTAGCAAGTTTGCAGTAGCATACTCGTTAGCAACAGCAAGACCAGCAGCCTCATCAGCGAAGTAACGGTTATTACGATAAGTCTCCCAAGCGTACTCATACCACTCCTCAGCACCTAGCTTTTCGTACTCTGGTTGAGCTCTGAAAAGGATACCTTGGTTGATCTTAACGTTAAAAGAGATTTTTTCTTTTCTACCTGTTTTAGTAGTGATCATAATAACACCATTAGAACCTTTAGAACCATAAAGAGCTGTAGAAGCAGCATCCTTAAGGATAGACATAGACGCGATCTCATCAGAAGAGATAAGAGAGATATCTCCTGTGTAAGGGATACCGTCCACAACGTAAAGAGGAGCCGTAGATGAGTTGATCGAACCAACACCACGAATTTGGAATGTTGGAGATGAACCAGGAGCACCAGAACCTGAGATCATACGGATACCAGGAGCAGTACCTGCAATCGCACTTGTAACGTTAGTTACAGGACGTGCTTCGATATCATCCGAAGATACAGTTGCTACCGAACCAGTAAGAGACTTCTTGTCTGCCTTACCGTAAGCGATAACTACTACCTCATCTAGCTTAAGAGCCGATGGAGTAAGTTCTGCAGTGATCTCAGTTGCAGTTGCAGCAACAGGAATCTCAAGAGTTGTGTAACCCAAGAACGTAACCTCTAACGTAACAGCACCTGATACGTTATTAATTGTAAATTCGCCTGCTCCTAGAGAGTAGGCTCCATTCGAAGTACCAACGACCATAATAGTCGCACCTACAAGAGGCTCTTTAGTACTAGAATCAACAACCTTACCACTTATTGATCTGCCTTGCGCCATTACCGAAGTAACACCAAGAGCAAATACCATAAGTAGCATTAGAGTAAATTTTTTCATACTTACTTTTGTTTAGTTAATAATTTAGTTAATTGTTTAATTTATAAGTTTTCCTTGACTTATCTAATATTTTGTTATCGCCCTATTGGGCGATGCTGAAAAGCAGCAATAATACTTTGTTTAATATTTAACAAGCTCTACAAATGCTACATTTCAGACTGCATATTACTAATTTTTTTTGAACCCCACAACTTTTTTCAAATATTTTTTCTTTTTTTTTCAATTCATTTTCACACACAAATGTTACAAATTCAGATTATTCAGATAATGAAAACGTATTATAGAGCCTAAAACGGCTATTTCTTAACCAAAAAACAAAATCTTCATTCTAATTTGCAACGATGATTCTATCAACAAAATTTATACGAGCTAAAATTTAAAATTTGCCATAGAAAAGCATTATCAAATATCAATATAACATATAAAACAGATCACTAAAAGAAATTATTTATATCATAATCCCAAAATACAGCTACAATACCGAATTAATCATATGTTAAAATTATATTTTGACAGAATTACAAAATTGTTACATTTTAGATGTTGTATTTTAAACACACACTTGATATTAGAGCACAGTTTTCGCAATCTCGTGGAAGATTCTGAGGGTCTCATTATCCTCGAACACTTTTAGGTGCTTATCCTCAACATTCTCGTTTTGAGCTGCTATAACTGGAATTTGCCCTAGTAGGGGAATATCCATCTGCTGCGACAATTCTCGGCAAGCATCCTTACCAAATATATAGTAGCGACTCTCTGGATTCTCCTTCGGAGAGAACCAAGACATATTCTCGATTAAGCCTAACACCTTGATATTCACGTGCTGGCTACGGAACATCTCGATACCTCGAACCACATCCGCAATCGCAAGTTTGTGAGGGGTACTAACGATTATCGCTCCATCAACCTTCAATTCTGCTAGGGTTGTAAGGTGAATATCTCCTGTTCCAGGAGGTAGATCAATCAGCAAATAATCCAACTCCCCCCACTGGGTTTGGTGAATAAGCTGCTTTAGTGCACTTGTAGCCATTGGACCTCTCCACACCAAAGCATCACTAGGCTTAATGAAGAAACCTATCGACATAACCTTCACTCCGTGTCTCTGCGCAGGAACTATTAGCGCATTTGGCTGATCACTCTCACTCACTGGAGTGTAGTCCTCGACATCAAACATAATCGGCATCGAAGGGCCATACACATCAGCATCGATAACTCCAACAGAATAACCCTCCAGAGCAAGTGTTGCCGCAAGATTTGCCGTTACGGTAGATTTCCCTACTCCACCCTTACACGAGGATATGGCTATAATTTTAGATATGGTGTTGTGACTAGATGGCTTTACAGACTCTTTCTTACTCTTTACAGGCTCTTTAAGCACTATTAAGATATTGTCTTTGATTGACGGATAGGCGTTTCCGATTAGATCGCTTGCGTATCGTTTTAGTTTTGTCGCAAATGGATCCTTGCTCTTCTTTAATATTAGGGTGAACGAAACAGCACTAGGACTCACCTTTAGCGAATCTACCATTTCTAGCTCCACGATGCTTTTTCCGTATTCAGGATGAACTACTTCACCGAGCAGCTCTAAAACTTTATCGTTTGTCATAAATAAAAAATCTCATAAATATTTTGTAGTGCAAATATATTACTTTATCTTTACACTTTAAAACAAAAACATAAAATTATTATATGAAAAGATTTTTCACATCATTTTTTGCCTCTCTATTGGCTCTGATACTCTTCTCTATGCTACCACTTATTATTTTGGTAGGTATCTCTACTGCTATATCTTCATTTGGAGAGCCGCAGG
>CAYJOF010000035.1:277-10996 GCA_964371765.1 uncultured Rikenellaceae bacterium | reverse complement strand
CCTAAACAAACTGTTTGTTAGGAACAACCAAGGTGAGATGATACCAGTAACTCAGTTCTTGATTGAGGATAAAACTACTGGACCAGAGTCTGTACGTCGTTTTAATATGTATAATGCAATATATATAACAGGTAGTCCTAACCCAGGATATTCAACTGGAGACTGTATCCAAGCAATTACTGAGTGTACGGCAGATTTGCCTTCGCAGTACTCTTACGAGTACTCAGGACTTACTCGTGAGGAGCTAGCCAGTGGTAGTACAACGGCTATTATCCTTGTGATATGTGTGATATTTATCTATCTTATCCTAGCTGCGCAGTACGAAAGTTATCTTTTGCCACTATCGGTGATGCTATCATTGGTATTTGGTATGTTTGGTTCTCTTACTGCAGTTTGGATTTTTGGAATGGAGAATAATATCTATTTCCAGCTCTCGCTGCTGATGCTTATAGGTCTGTTGGCTAAGAATGCAATCCTTATCGTTGAGTTTGCAAAACAACAACGCGAGGCAGGCCTGCCAATCAAGGAAGCGGCTTTGGAGGGTGCCAAGGCACGTCTAAGACCAATCCTTATGACCTCGTTTGCATTTATATTTGGACTCTTACCGCTTGCCCTGTCTCAGGGAGTAAACTCGACAGGTAACCAATCTATCGGTATTAGTGCAATTGGAGGTATGTTAATAGGTACTATTATTGGTGTTATTATGATTCCATCTCTGTTTGCAGTGTTCCAAGCACTTCAAGAGAGAGTATCTAAACCTAAGTTTAATCAATAAGATATATATATAGTATGTTTAAAACAAAATTGATAATAGTTGTGTTGATCTCTATGCTTTCGACCTCTTGTATTGGTATCAAGAGCTATAACGCCAAGGAGGTAGAAAAGAGCCAAACTCTTAGGGATACAACACTTGTAAGCGATGCAGATACTCTAGAGAATTTTTCTTGGAGGGAGGTATTTACAGATCAAAATCTTGTAAACCTATCGAAGAGGGCATTGTAAATAACCCAGACATTCTTGTGGCTGCTGAGAATGTTATACAGTCTCAAAACTACCTTAAACAGGGTAAATGGGCATACGCACCAACACTTGCAGGTGTGGCTCAAAGTAGCTACCAGAAGGTTGGCGATAACTCAGCTACCGAATCGGTGCAGGTGGGCGGAGTGTTGAGTTGGGAGCCAGATATTTGGGGCAAGATAACTGCAAATAAGCGCGCCTACAACAACGCTCTTATGAGAGATTTTGCTGCTGTACGCTCTATTCAATCGGCAGTGGTTGCTCAGATTGCATCGCTGTACTACCAACTAATTGCCCTTGACGAGCAGTTGATAGTTACAAAGGAGTTTATCACTCTTTCGCAGAATACTGTAAGAACGCTTACTATTATGCGTGACAACGGCTCTAGCAACTCAGCAGCAGTTGAGCAAGCAAGAGCTCAGCTCTTCTCTGCAATGGCTTCAGTCTCTGAGATTGAAAGTGCCATCTATTCAGCAGAGAGCTCAATGGGAGTTCTACTGGGTAGGGTAGAGGGTGAGATTAAGCGTTCAGCAGAGTTTACCCATATGAATAATCCTTTCCAAGGAGGAATTCCGTTCTATCTAATCTCTAATCGCCCTGATGTGAAGATTGCAGAGTATACGGTAATGCAAGCTTTCAATCTAACTCAATCTGCTAAGGCCTCTATGTATCCAGCATTCAAATTTAGTTTTGATGCGGGTGCGGTAGGATCTTCGATGTTTGAGCCAACTGCCTTTGCTATGAATTTCTTGGGAGGTATTACTGCTCCAATATTTAATGGTCGTGCACTACGTACTCAATATGAGGTTAGCTCTTCGAAACATCGTCAATATGTGACACAGTTCGAAAACTCGCTACGTGTTGCGGGTGCGGAGCTTGCAAATGCAATTTTTACATTTGGTAATCTTCAAAAGCAGGTAGATTTACGCCATCAGGAGGTTGAAGCAAATCAGAAATCGGTAGATTACACTGTTGAGCTCCTCAATAATGGCGCAGCAACCTATCTTGAGGTACTTTCGGCACAGAGTAACTTCTTGAACTCTTCACTTCAGCTGATTAACGATCAACTAAATTGTCAAACGACCTTTATTACACTCTATAAATCTTTAGGAGGAGGGTGGCAATAGAAACAACTTGATAATAAAGTAGATAATCCCCAGAAAGTAGCTCTTCTTTCTGGGGATTTATATTATTTTAACAGCTATGTTATACCTGATTGAGTTTTTTTTGATGAAAAATAGACCTTTTTGCTGTTTGGAATAGGATAATTGAAAATTTCTATTTATTTTTGCAGTGGATAAAAGATATTTAATATACAATATGGCTACTACAGCAGACATAAAAAATGGTATGTGTATTGAACTTAATGGCAAAACTTTTACAGTTGTCGAGTTCCAGCACGTTAAACCAGGTAAAGGTGCAGCCTTTGTGCGCACAAAAATCAAGAACTTAGAAAATGGTAGAACAATCGATAAGACCTTCTCGGCTGGTGAGAAAATAGAACCAGTAAGAGTTGAACGCAGGCCTTATCAGTACCTATATGAAGATGATATGGGTTGTAACTTTATGCACACAGAGACTTTCGAACAGATAGTTATCAATAGAGAGTTGATTACTAACTCAGATCTTATGAAAGAGGGTCAAGTGGTAGAGGTTATGTTCCACACAGAGAAAGAGAGTGTTTTGACAGCAGAACTACCGCAACTTGTTGAGTTGCAGGTAACATACACTGAACCAGCAGTAAAAGGCGATACAGCTAGCACAAATGCTACAAAAGACGCAACTGTTGAGACTGGTGCTAATGTGAAAGTTCCTTTGTTCATTCAGAACGAAGAGCGAATTAGAGTAGACACTAGAACTAGAGATTATTACGAGAGAGTAAAATAAGTTAATAGTTTTTAGTCTGTTACACAATAATTCGTAGCGTTAATTAGTTAGTAAAGTAAGAGGTATTTATACTACCTGTAACAACTATTATGAAATACGAGGTTTGTTGCGGCTCGCTTGAGAGCTGCGATGCGGCGGCAAAAGCTGGTGCACATAGAGTGGAGCTATGCTCTGCGCTTGCACTGGGAGGAGTTACCCCTAGCTATGGGGTAATATCTACGGCGCTTAAGTACGACAATATCCTAGTAAATGTTCTAATTAGACCTAGAGAAGGGGATTTTGTATACTCTGATACCGAAATATCGGCTATGATAGAGGATATTAAAATCTGTAAAGATCTTGGAGTTAATGGAGTTGTTATCGGTTGTCTAACACCAGATTGGAGAGTAGATATGCGTGCAATGAGAATGCTCATTGAGCATTGCGAAGGTCTTGAGGTGACTTTTCACCGAGCTTTCGACCACGTCATTAACCCTCTTGAGGCGTTAGAGGATATAATATCTTTGGGATGTGATAGAATTTTGACATCTGGAGGGCGCGTAACAGCCCAAGTAGGCGTAACTCTACTTTCCCAGTTAGTCAAGAAAGCATCTGCCAGAATTATAATCATGGCAGGCTGTGGGATAAATTCGGAGAATGTACTCGATATAGTACAAAACTCAAAAGTGCCAGAGATACATTTCTCAGCATCTGTAACTAGGAACGAATATACTCGTAAACATAATCTAGATGTAGATTTTGGCTCTCAGCCATCTGTTTCGAGCTATGATAAAATTGTGTCGATCATCAAATTAGTAGAGACAAACCTAATTTAGATCTATTTGGCGAGCATTATAGTTTTTTATATTGTGAACTATTTGGATATTGATTATATCTTTATTTGATTAATGTATTTGATTCAAAACAAACAGACAAGTAACTATTTTTGCATATACACAAATTAAAACATTACAATTATGGCAAAGTATAAAATTGACAAAATTGATCAAAAAATTCTTAACTATTTGATCGGAAATGCACGTAAACCTTTCCTAGAGATTGCTAGAGAATGTGGTATTTCAGGTGCTGCTATTCACCAAAGAGTGAAAAAATTAGAAGATGGAGGAATCATTACTGGTTCTCGTCTGGTTGTTGACCCTAAAGCTTTAGGTTATGATGTATGTGCTTATGTGGGAATCCGTCTTGCACAACCTAATACCTACGAAAAAGTGATTGAAGCACTACGTGAGATGACTGAAGTTGTTGAGTGTAACTTCGTGACAGGTGAGCATACGCTATTCATTAAACTTTACTGCAAGGATAACCAAGAGTTGATGAACTTTATGTGTAACATCATCTCTACAATCCCAGGAATCTCAATGACAGAAACATTCTTCTCATTGAATCAAGTATTCGAACGTCAGGTATGTGTTAATATTATTGGCCCTACTAAAAAGCGTTAATCAATGTCGAAGATTATCTCTATTGAAACAGGCACAGATATCTGTTCGGTGGGATTATCTCACAATGGCAAACTACTATCTCTTAGAGAGAGCATAGAGGGCAGAAATCACACAAGTGATGTAGCTCTTTTCCTTGAGGAGATTTTGCAACAAAATACAGCAACTGCATCAGATATTGATGCAGTTGCTGTTAGCGTTGGACCAGGTTCATATACAGGTCTACGTGTAGGAGTATCTTTTGCAAAAGGATTTTGTTATGCTCAGAATATTCCAATGATTGCCATAGATTCTCTTGAGAGCCTAACTAGGTGTGCCATAGAGGATTCTCAGAGTGGGATAATTAACCTTGATATGCTAGATCAATCATTATTAATACCTATGATTGATGCTCGACGTATGGAGGTTTATACCCGTGTGTATGATCATCATCTAAATCCGTTTACGGAAATCGAAGCTAAGATTATCGACAATAATTCATTTGAGGAGTTTGCTCACAAAAATATTTATATATTTGGTTCTGGAGCTCAAAAATGCCTGGATGTTTTACCTAGCGATAATTTTAAGTTTGTAGATGTTGCCCCATCAGCTAGGGGCTTGGTTGAAGTTGCTCACCAAAAATTTGATAAATCTGAATTTGTAGATTTAGCATACTATGAGCCACTTTATCTCAAAAATTTTATTGGAACAAAGAGTCAAAAGAGATACTTTTAGAGTATCTCTTTTTTTATAGATGGCACTCGTATTTATTGCCTTTGAATGGGCAGGTGAAGTTGTTGTGTCCTCGCTCTTTATGAATTTTGCACTGAGAGTCAGATTCCTCTGAGAAATTACTGCACTTGCTAGGAGCAAAGGACATAGAGCCGCTCAGTAGAAAACCTAAAATACCATATATTAACAGTAGGAGGATACCTATTATGGTTGTGGCGTGAATCAGTATAGCCGCTAGAGTTGCGGTAGGAAGGGCAACAACCAGATATTTAATCCATAGTATTATGCCTTTTGTTTTTGAGGATGTGTGGCTGAGCACATTTAGTGCAATGTATAGTTGACATAAAACTATAACGGCAATCATATAGGGTAGAGCCGAGGGTATATACAACTCACAGAGAAGTGTAAGAGGGATTGTTATTGACCACGAAAATATTGTAAATACCATCGGGAAATGTATCTTAGAGTTTATAGATACAATCTCTATGTACTCTATTGCGTTGACAAGCTGTATGTAGACTATACCAGAGTATATGATAAGTGTAAGAATGAAAAGTAGTGTGTAGTCGGGCAGTGAGTCAATGATTGAGACTATCTCTTCATAGTTTATTAGAATTACTATTGACGCTATTGCAGATATTGGTATCAAGAGCCTTACAACGCTTATCAGAAAATCTGAGAGCTTGAAATTAGACCTAAACAACACAAAGCAGAAGATGTTTAATGCCAAAATACCTATTACCAACGCTAGTGGAATTTTCAGCTTTGTAACATCTTTTAGGATTGGGTAGCTGTTCATTAGCTCTGTGTAATCTCTGTTTGCGACGCTTGTCGAGGGTGGTAGGGTTGAAATAAATTCAGAACTTACCCAAGCTCGGTTCTCCTTATAGATAATCTCTGCCCACTCTCCATCCACATCTATCACCTCCAGAACCTCTCCTTGCTCCATTACGGCAATAATAGCAGCATTGGTAGATGGATTATCTCTTACGTTTAGATGATCAACATCTACACAATAACGCTCCTGAGCCCAAAGTGAGCCCATTATTAGTGTAGATATTATAAGGAGTAGATATTTTCTCATCGCAGATTTCGTTGTGTTTCTACAAAAATACTATTTTATTACGTTATTTCAATATATTATTTGTATAAATCGCAAAATGCCTTCCACAGTACAACTCCTCCAGCAACAGAAACATTCAAAGAGTGCTTAGTTCCTATTTGAGGAATCTCAATATATTTGTCACACATATCTACAATTCTCTGCTCAACGCCCATCACTTCGTTTCCTAGAACTATCGCATAGCGATTCTCTGGCTTAAAGTTGAATTTGTCTAACATATATGCCCCTTGAACTTGTTCGATTGCTATAATTGTATAACCTTGCTCCTTTAACAGTTCAATTGCAGTAGCACAATCCTCTACATATCGCCACTTTACACTCAATTCAGCGCCTAGTGCCGTCTTGTGAATCTCTCTGTTTGGAGGAGTGGCTGTAATTCCACATAAGTAAAGCTCCTCAACGCCAAAAGCATCGGAACTACGAAATAAAGAACCTACATTATTTAGGCTTCGTAGGCTATTTAGTACTAGAACAACAGGCAACTTATCCATCTGCTTATACTGATCTATCGTGGGGCGATTAAGCTCACTATTTTCTATTTTTCTCATCTTGCTTATCTCTTTTTAAACCACAAAATTAATAAAACTTCGCTATTGCATTTAAAAACTTTATATATTTGTGCCAAATTTAAGCGATTAGTAGAAGTACTACCCATTCAATAAGGATATAAACATTTGTGGATCAATCCACTATAAATAAATATTAAAATGTCAGTTACAACCCAACGACGTGCAGTTACCACTCTTAGACTCAAAGAGATGAAATTAAGAGGTGAGAAAATAAGTATGCTAACTGCTTATGATTTTTCAATGGCTCAGATAATGGATAAAGCTGGAATTGATGTGATTTTAGTGGGAGATTCTGCTGCAAATGTGATTGCAGGCTACGATACAACCCTGCCACTAACGGTGGACGATATTATCTATCACGCTAGATCTGTAACACGTGCAACAAAACGTGCATTAGTTGTAGTGGATATGCCCTTTGGTTCTTACCAAGGTAACTCGAAGGAGGCACTTTGCACAGCAATTCGTATTATGAAGGAGACTGAGGCTGATAGTGTAAAGGTTGAGGGCGGAAGAGAGATTATTGAATCGGTAACACGTATTCTCTCAGCAGGTATCCCAGTGATGGGGCACCTAGGACTTACTCCTCAATCAATCAATATTTATGGAACCTACGGAGTTCGCGCTAGAGAGAAGGAGGAGGCTGATAAACTTATCGAAGATGCCCTTCTGCTGGAGAGTGCAGGTTGTTTCGCAATAGTGCTCGAAAAAATCCCTTCCGAGTTGGCAGGTAAGGTTGCTCAGGTATGCTCAATTCCTATAATTAGTATCGGTGCAGGCAATAAGGTTGATGGACAGGTTCTGGTATCTTATGATATGCTAGGCATTACAAACGAGTTCTCACCAAGATTCCTGCGTAGGTATGCTGATCTACACGATACAATGACAACTGCCTTTAAGCAGTATATCGAGGATGTTAAGAACGAGGATTTTCCTAACGATAACGAATGCTACTAAAACAGTATGTTATTAGAGCTCTATATCTCATTTTTTAAGATAGGTCTTTGGGGCTTTGGTGGTGGGTATGCTATGCTTGCCCTAATCCAAAACGAGGTAGTGACAAAACACCAATGGTTAACAACTCAAGAGTTTACCGATATTGTTGCTATCTCTCAAATCACACCAGGACCAATCTCTGTAAATTGTGCAACCTATGTTGGCTATACCGTAAGCGGCAGTTGGTTAGGTTCTGCAATAGCAACTCTAGGAGTGGTGAGCCCAGCTTTAATAATGATGACCTTTGTCTCGATATTCTTTATTAGAATGAGAGATAATATCTACCTAAAGAGCATTATTCGTGCTATCCGTCCAGTAACAATAGGTTTGATACTTGCCGCTGCGCTTTTGTTGGGCAACAAAACCTTCGTCGACCCTTGGAGTGTCCTATTTGCTGCGGGTGCGCTGGCTGCAAGCTTTAAGCGCGTTAATCCAATATTTATTTTTGCGGTGGTAGCAATTTGTGGTATATTAATTTACTACATCTAAGCCACTTGCTCGAACAACATAAAAGAACTTCTATCTAAAGTACATATATCTTACAGAGGAGGCTGTCTCGAAATATTTCCAGACAGCCTCCTCTTCTATAAAAGTTTACAAGAATTATTCGCTTAGAATACCTCCTATGAGTTGTGCAAGATTAATGTTTGCATTGATAAGGGCATACACATTTGTTGTTTGAGAGTATAGCGATTGTAGGTATGATAGCTGAACTTGACGGAAATCAAATGAGCTTATCGAACCATTCTCAAATTTCTCGAACGACAGATCTAGTGCCTTTTTGGTTATCTCTACCTCCTCTGTTCCAATCTCCACCAATGTTTTGTTGTAGGTGTAAAGATCGTAGTTTGTTAGTAATTGCGAGTCTAGATACAACTTTAATTGCTCTGTTCCCAAATCGGCAGTTTTGCTAGTAATCTCGGCAATCTCAACATTCTTTCGTGCCTGAAAACCGTTAAAAATATTGAAATTCAGTGTTGCACCTACTGATGGCACAAATGAGTCAGATGCTACTCCTCCTCCAAACTGAGTAGTGTTGGTGTAGTCCACACCAGCAAGCAATGATAGAGTAGGCGATTGAAGACTTCTTTGCGCTTCAACCCCTTTGTGAGCAATCTGTTGGTTGATATACTGATTTCTCATTGTCTTATTGTCGGCAAACATCTTCTCTCTCATCTCTTCGATAGAGTAGTCACTTGTTGGCAGAGTCAGCTCTTGATCGAACTCCCAAGTTGAGTTTGGATCTACACCCATCAGGTTATTTAGTGTATATACCATATTTCTTACCACTCGTTGCTGTTGAGTAGATGTCTTTAGATCTGTTAGGTATGCGCTTTGAGCCTCAATAAGTGCAAACGTGTCGCTACCTCCTAAGTCATAAGCACTTTTCTCTCTGTCGAATCTATCCTTTGACAAGGCTAGAACATCGTCGTAGAGTTTATGTAGTTGGGTCTCTAGTAGCACAGCATAGTATGCTAGAATAACAGATTTTACGCTATTCTCAACCTCTAACTCTTCGGTTCCTTTCGCCAGATTATATTTCAAATCTAGCATAGCCTTATTAACATTTACTCTCATACCTCCAAACAGTAGCCATTGTGCTTGTATCGAGGCATTTGTGTTGATGCCTGTTGGGGAATCATCAAATAGTCCACCGCCAACAAGTGATGTGGCGTTGAGGGAGATGGTAGGGTAACGCCCAGCAAAACCCCAGCTGTTTGAGATTTGTGCAGATTGAGTCTGTTCTGCCGCAATCTGTATATCGTAATTGTTCTCAAGAGTTATCTCAATCGCTCTTGGGATTGTTAGCCTCTCTTGTGCCGATAGAGATGCTACACAAAGTAGCATCATAACTATCATAGCACTAAATATTTTTGATCTATTCATCTTTAACTATTCTTAATTTCCGTAAATGTTTTATCGTAGTTTGCAGCAAGTTTCTTGTCAATCTCAAAATCTTGAACACTAGGCTCTAAGCTCTCTGGAGTGTAGTCCTTATCCCCACGAATCTTAGCCATTGCTATATAGAATAGGTTAGCCATCTTTATAAGTGTTGGGAATACTACCAAGATGAAGATCGTACCAAGTAAAATACCGTAACCAAGCGAAATAGCCATTGGAATAACCATTGTTGCATCACTACTTGTCTCTTTGATAAGCGGGAAAAGACCCAGAGTTGTGGTGATAGAGGTAAGTAGAATTGGTCTAAGACGAGATTTTCCAGTCTCAATAATTGCTACATCTACCTTCATACCGTCTTTAAGACAGTCGTTGTAGCGAGATAAGAACACAACGGCGTTGTTGATAATCGTACCAGATAGGGCAACCATACCCCATATACTCATCATTGACACTGGTGTGGCTTCAATCACGTGCCCCCAAATCGCAGCAAGGAATGATAGAGGAACAATTGAAAGTACCAAGAATCCTTGTACAAACGAGCGGAAATATATCATCAATACCAAAACTACAAGCATAAAGGCCGCACCGAAGTAAATTGCAATAACCTCCATATTCTCGGCAGAGTCTTTGACTTGTCCTCTGTGCATATATGTTACATCTGGATACCTCTCCATGATCATTGGCATAATCTCGTTGTTTACCTTCTCTAGGATTGGTGTTACCGACTCGTTAGGGTCGATCATATTTGCCTCTACGGTAATATCTTTTTTGCCGTTGAAGTGGTTGATTTTTGTAGCACTTCTATCTGTATACAACTCAGCAAGCTGGCTTAAAGGGAACTCTCCCTTCTCGTTTCTGATTTTTAGGTTCTCGAGATCTGATATGTCTGTACGAGCATATCTTGGGTATCTTACATAGAACCATACCTCATTTCTTCCCTCCTGAATTCTCTGAGCCAGAGATCCATAGAAAGCGTTACGAATCTGAGTCATAATTTGAGCTGCTGTGAAGCCTAGAGTGTGTGCCTCTGGAAGTAGTTTGATACGTACCTCTTGAGAACCAATCTGGTTGTTGTCTA
>CAYJOF010000035.1:0-267 GCA_964371765.1 uncultured Rikenellaceae bacterium | reverse complement strand
CAGCGAAGTGATCTTGCTTAACTCCTCTTTTAGCAGGTTACTTGCGGCAACCAATGTAGTGTCGTTATCGCTAAAGATACTCAACGATACAGGCGCGCCAAATCTTGAAGTTGCACCAACAGCAAGTTTGTAAGCAGTAGGAATCTCTCCAATCTGCTCAGCAATTGTGCGTTTGATCTCCTCACTACCAATTGCCGATTCGTCTAGTCGTCGTAGCATTACGTATACCTGACCTGCGTGCTCACCCGACTCGTTATTGTTGAATGC
>CAYJOF010000034.1:10713-11035 GCA_964371765.1 uncultured Rikenellaceae bacterium | reverse complement strand
GATTGATTACCCCTATTATGTTTTTATATGAATTGAAGTTCACTCCATTCTTGCCGCCTATCGAAGCATCAACCTGTGATAATAGTGTAGTTGGAATAAATCCAAATCTCACACCTCGCTTATATATTGAGGCCACAAATCCCACTATATCGGTAGTCAAACCACCACCAACTCCAAGAATAAAAGCATCTCGATCTGCCCCTAGAGACAGTAGTTGATCTATTATGGTTGACACTGTATCGAAAACTTTTACCTTTTCGCTTGTTGCTATCTCAATAAGTTTATAGTTTTCGAAATGAGGGTACAGTGATTTTAAGTTTTT
>CAYJOF010000034.1:0-10703 GCA_964371765.1 uncultured Rikenellaceae bacterium | reverse complement strand
CAAATACTGTAATATCACTGTTTATATGTATATTTTTCATTTTTTCACAAATTGTATAAATTTTATAGCACGAGTGCAAAAATAAGGAAAAAAACGTGCGTAAGCAAATTTATTTACAAAAAAAGTTTGGTAGTTCAAAAATAATAATTACTTTTGTAGTCGATATGAAACAGAATTTTTCTACATATAGCTTTTTTGGTTTCTTTTACTTTTATTATTATAAGGTAAAGGCAGAAGTTTCTATGTAGATTATTTAAGGTAAATTACAACACCACAATAGAGACCTCTGCCATTGATGCAGAGGTCTTTTTCTTTAATTAAGGAACAAAGACAATGAAACCCAAAGAGACAAAACATAGAGTAGCCATTCAGGGTATAAGAGGCTCGAACCACCACGTGGCAGCGATGAGGTATTTTGGAGACCCAAACATTGAGTGTGATGATTGCGACACTTTTCGAGAGCTTGCTCAAAAAGTGAAAAAAAATCCTGCGGTATTAGGTATAATGGCAATCGAAAACACAATAGCAGGAAGTATTCTTCAAAACTATCGAATAGTTAGAGATAGTAATTTGGTTATAGTAGGTGAATGTAAGTTGAGAATATCTCACGCCTTGGTAGCTATGCAGGGAGTTGAATTAGATCAGATACGTGAGGTGAATTCACATCCAATGGCACTTATGCAGTGTGCAGATTACCTTGACACTTTGCCCAATGTCAAAATTGTAGAGAAAGACGACACGGCTGGTAGTGCTAAATATATTCAGGATAATAAACTCAAGAACAATGCTGCAATCTGTCCAGAAAGTGCTGCGCAAATCTACGGTATGAATATTCTAGCAAAAGGAATAGAGACCAATAAACGTAACTTTACTCGTTTTTTAGTGCTTGCTCATAAATCAGTGGCAAAGTATTTCCAAAATGAGCTAAACATAAATAAAAGTTCCATTGTATTCTCCCTACCCCACTCGTCGGGATCGCTGTCCAAGGTCTTATCCGTATTGTCGTTTTACGATATGAACCTCACAATGATTCAGTCGCTACCCATAATAGGCAAAGAGTGGGAGTATCAATTCTATGTAAATCTTCGATTTGACGAATATAAAAGATACAAACAAGCAATAGATGCTATACGTCCACTTACTAATGAATTTGAGATTTTGGGCGAATATGAAGAGGGGAATTACTACCTCGAGTAAAATAGAATAACTAAACAGAGTGAGTTCACTCAGGTGCTCGCAAAAGATGGAGATAGAAGTATGGAAAACAGAAAAAGAATCAAACCAGCCGCAAGAGTAGAGTCTGTTCAGGAGTACTACTTCTCGGTAAAGCTTAAAGAGGTTGCTAGAATGAATGCCGCAGGTCAAGAGATTATTAACCTAGGAATAGGCAGTCCAGATATGCCCCCTTCAAATAGTACTGTTGAGGCTTTAGTCTCTGCAGCACAAAGGCCTGAAAATCACGGGTATCAGTCCTACATAGGTATTCCAGAGCTACGTGAGTCCTTTGCCGCTTGGTACAAGAGACACTATGGAGTGGAGTTAAATCCTAGCAACGAGATCCTCCCTCTTTTGGGCAGCAAAGAGGGAATTATGCACATCTCTATGACTTTTTTGAATGAGGGTGATAGTGTGTTAGTACCAGACCCAGGCTATCCAACCTATGCCTCTGCCTCGTCCTTGGTTGGAGCTAAAATCATCAACTATTCGCTTGATAGCGAGAATGGATGGCAGCCAAATTTCGAAGAGCTTGAGCAGGCAGACGCTCAAGGAGATATATCTCTTAAGGATACAAAGCTTATGTGGTGTAACTATCCCAATATGCCAACTGGCGCAGCTGCCTCTAAGGAGTTATTCCAGAGGCTAGTACAGTTTGGATTGAAGCACAACATCATTATTTGCCACGACAATCCATACAGCTTTATTCTCAACGAAAACCCAATGAGTATTTTGAGTGTAGAGGGTGCCTCAGAGATATGTATCGAACTCAACTCCCTAAGCAAATCATCGAATATGTCGGGCTGGAGAGTTGGTATTATTGCCGCAAATTCGCAGTTTGTAGAGTGGATTCTTAGAGTGAAGAGCAATATGGATTCGGGAATGTTTAAGCCTATCCAACTAGCGGCCATCGAGGCTCTCAACATACCGGATAGTTGGACTGAGGAGATGAATTCAGTTTACACACAACGTAGAGTTGTGGCTTTGGAAATAATGGAGGCATTAGGCGCAAAAGTTGATAAAAATCAAGTAGGACTTTTTCTTTGGGGCAAAATAGAGGGCTCTAGTCAAGAGCTTACCGACAGGGTACTATATCAAAATCGAGTATTCATCACACCAGGCTTTATCTTTGGAGCAAAGGGTGAGCAGTATATTAGAATTTCATTGTGCGCAGATACCGAAACATTAAATCGTGCACTTAATAGAATTAGAGAAGTAAAATAAACAATAAGATAGAGAACAATGAAGATCACAAAACTAAAACTAAATGGCGTAGAGCCTAAAAGGCCAATAATCATCTCAGGGCCGTGTAGTGCCGAGAGCAGAGAACAGATGCTGCAAACTGCCCAACAACTGAAAGCAAAAGGGATAAATATCTTTCGAGCAGGAATATGGAAGCCTCGCACTAAACCAGGTGGATTCAACGGTGTAGGAGTTCCTGGACTTGCTTGGATGAAGGAAATCAAGGAGACTATGGGTATGATGGTTGCTACTGAGGTAGCAACTCCCCATCACGTATTCGAAGCCATAAAAGCAGGCGTCGACATTCTATGGGTAGGTTCTCGCACCGTTACAAACCCATTTGCTATGCAAGAGCTTGCCGATTCCCTAAAGGGAGTAGACATTCCTGTATTGGTGAAAAATCCTATCAATCCAGATCTTGAATTGTGGTGTGGAGCTCTTGAGCGACTTTACAGCGCAGGCATTAAGAACCTTGGGGTTATTCACAGAGGATTTAGTTCATACGAGAAGAAGATTTATAGAAATCTTCCGCTTTGGCACCTACCTATCGAACTTAAAAGAAGATACCCAGATCTAACAATCATTTGCGATCCTAGTCACATTGGCGGCAAGCGAGAGTTGATTGCTCCAATCTCACAACAAGCCCTAGATTTGAATTTTGATGGTTTGTTGATTGAGTCACACTGCAATCCAGACAGTGCTCTAAGCGATGCAGCGCAACAAATAACTCCAGAGGTGCTAGATTATACGCTAAAAATGCTGGTGATAAGAGACAATAAACAGACAACAGAGAATATCTCGATTCTTCGCCAACATATCGACGAGATCGACGAACAACTACTATCACTTCTAGGCAAGAGAATGCGTATCTCTAAGGAGATAGGCATCTATAAGAAAGAGAATGATATGCCAATTCTGCAGAGCGACAGATACACTGAAATTCTTCAACAGAGAGCAGATATGGGCAAAGCAATGGAGCTAGACGAGGAGTTTGTGAAGGATATTATGCAAACAATCCACGAACAATCGGTTAATCTACAAATGAAAATAATGGAATAGCTTTATGAAAATTTTGATTTTAGGAGCAGGTAAGATGGGTTCGTTTTTTACGGATCTTCTAAGTTTTGATCATCAAGTGGCTGTACTAGAACCAGACTCAAAGCGTATGAGATTTATCTACAACGCATATAGGTTCAGTTCATTTTCTGAGGTTCAAGATTTTGAGCCTGAGTTAGTAATCAACTGTGTTACACTCAATAGAACCATTGAGGCATTTGAGCAGCTATTTCCATATCTACCAAAAGAGTGTATCATATCAGATATTGCCTCGGTAAAAACCAACTTAAAGGAGTTTTATCAAAACTGCGGATTTAGATATGTATCTGTACACCCTATGTTTGGGCCAACATTTGCTAATCTGGGCAACCTTCAGGCCGAGAATGCGATTATAGTAAATGAGCTTGATTCGATGGAGGGCGGTGTGGTTATTCGTGGTACAGACTATATGGGCAAGGTATTCTTTAGGGATCTATTTGCTCAAATTAAGCTCAACGTAAGAGAATACTCGTTCGAGGATCACGATATAGCGGTAGCCTACTCGCTCTCTATCCCATTTGCTTCTACTTTGGTGTTCGGTTCAATAATGAAGCATCAAGATACCCCTGGAACAACCTTCAAAAAGCACCTTGCTATTGCTCAAGGGCTACTATCGGAGGATGACTACTTGCTAACAGAGATACTATTCAACCCCAATACCGAAGGGCAACTAAGTAAAATCATCGAGAAGCTACAACACCTCTCAGAGATTGTCAAAAGCAGAGATTCTCAACAGATGAAACAATTTATTGATACTGTCAGAGAGAGAGTTAGGTAGAGAGTAAAGATAGATTCTATAATAAAAACCATAATAAATTTGCTCTTAAACTTTTGTCAATACCAGGAAAATTAGTACTTTTGTGATAATTGCCACATAAATAGATAAATTTAAACAATGGGAAATTCAACGATTCTCTTTGCAGAAGCACATAAGACCACTCGCCCAAGGGCTTTTTCGACTCTTGTGAAAGCGGTTGGCAGTAGTTGTAATATGCGTTGTGACTATTGTTACTATCTTGATAAGGCATCGCTCTACGACAACAATCAAGATCAAATGAGCGATGAACTTCTAAAACTATACATTCGTCAATACATCGAAGCAAACCAAACGGAGATAATTACATTCTGTTGGCACGGAGGTGAGCCGCTATTGGCAGGTCAGAGATTCTACGAAAGAGCAATGCGTTACCAAAGTAAGTATGCAAATGGAAAAAAAATTGAAAACACAATCCAAACAAACGGTTTGCTGCTAGATGCCAACTGGTGCAGATTTTTCAAAGCAAACAATTTTCTGGTTGGTGTTTCGATAGATGGCCCAGAGGACATTCACAATGCATATCGAAAGAATCGAGGTGGCAAACCAACTTTTGTTAGAGTTATGCGTGCTATCGAATTACTCAAACAGTATTCTGTCGAATTTAATACACTAAGTGTAGTAAATAATCTCTGCCACTCTAGAGGCAGAGAGATTTACAACTTCTTTAAATCTATCGATAGTCAATTTATGCAATTTTTGCCCGCTGTGGAGTATGTATCTATGCAAGAGATCCAGTTGCTAGGAGGTAGAGGGGCAATACTCTCACCATACTGTTCTGCAGAAGGACAGCTTAGCCCGTGGAGTGTAGGGAGCTTAGAATATGGGGTATTTATGGCAGATATTTTTGATGAGTGGATCAAAAAGGATGTTGGTCGTTACTATGTTCAGATGTTCGACGCTACGCTAGCTGCGTGGTATGGTATGGAACCTAGTTTATGCTCTTTTTCAAGGAATTGTGGCGATGCTCTAGCTGTTGAACACAATGGTGATGTTTACAGTTGCGATCACTTCGTTTATCCCGAAAACCTATTAGGGAACATCCAAGATACCACATTAGGTGAGATGTATAGCTCGACTCAGCAGTTCGATTTTGGTCTAAGCAAACGCACAACACTCACAAAAAAATGCTTGCAGTGCAACTACAACTTTGTTTGTAGTGGAGGCTGTCCTAAACATCGATTTGCCGAGGGGGAGAACTATCTTTGTAGTGGGTTTAAACACTTTTTCGAACACGTAAAACCATCGATGGAGATAATGGTAAATCTATTACAAAATGGGAAATCGCCAACGTTGATAATGAAGTAAAAACCAGAAAGTAATAACGGTATATGAATTTTAACTACAATTTATAATTATATGAAATCTACACTTACAGCAGCTACTTTGGCCCTAGGCACAGTTGCAGCCTCTGCCCAAGAGCAGAGACCAAACATTCTACTTATCAATGCTGATGATATTGGCTATGGCGATTTGTCTTGCTATGGCATGACAAGAATCCAAACTCCAAATGTCGATCGACTAGCTCAGAACGGAATTAGATTTACCAACGCTCACACAACATCGGCAACCTCAACACCATCTCGTTACGGTATGCTTACAGGCACCTACCCTTGGCGTACACCCGATACGGCAGTTGCTTCGGGTGATGCAGCAATGATTATCAAACCCGAAAAACCAACCATTGCAGATATGCTTAAAAGTGCAGGTTACAACACAGCCGTAATTGGTAAGTGGCACTTAGGAATTGGAGATACAGAAGCCCAGCAAGATTGGAATGGAACGATCACTCCCGGGCTAGAGGAACTAGGCTTTGATCACTATGTAGTAATGGCAGCCACTGGCGATCGCGTTCCATGTGTGTACATCGAAAATGGCAAAGTGCGTAATCTTGACCCTAATGATCCTATATCTGTAAGTTATAAGGGTCCATTTGAAGGAGAGCCAACAGGATATAATAACCCAGAGATGTTGCGAATTCACCCGAGCCACGATCACGACCAAGCTATCGTTGACAGTATCTCTCGTATTGGTTATATGAAAGGCGGTAAGAGTGCTCTTTGGAAAGATGAGCTGATTGCGGATGTTATTGTCGAGGACTCAAAGAAATTTATCATCAACAGCGTAAAGAACTCTCCAGACAAGCCATTCTTCTTGTATATGGCTACCAACGATATTCACGTTCCTCGTGTTCCTCATTGGAGATTTAAGGACAAGAGCGGTATGGGTTATCGAGGTGATGCTCTACTCTCTTTCGACTGGTCGGTAGGACAGGTTGTGGCAACACTAGACTCACTCGGAATTAGAGATAATACACTCATAATCCTTACTAGTGACAATGGCCCTGTTCTCGACGATGGTTATAAAGATCAGGCTATTGAACTTGTAGGAGAGCACGATCCATCGGCAGGTTTCCGAGGTGGGAAATATAGTGCATATACAGCAGGAACTCGTGTCCCGCTAATTGTGAATTGGCCAGATGGAGCAAAGCGTTCAAAGGTATCAAAGGCGATGATCTCACAGGTGGATTTCTTTGCGACACTATCTGCACTAGTAGGTCAGAGTGTAGAGAAAGGTGTAGCTAAGGATAGCCAAAACTTCATAGACGTACTACTTTCCGCATCAAACAAGGGGCGTGAAATAATTGTTCTGGATGCATATACACGTGCATATATAAATGGTGATTGGAAATATATCCGACCATCTCATAAATCTCCAGTAGCGTGGGAGACAGGTATCGAAACAGGCAATAACCCTGAGCCGCAACTATTCAATCTTAAAAAGGATCCAAAGGAGGAGCATAACTTAGCTAGTGAAAATCCAGAAATCGTTGCAAGACTAGAAGCCGAACTTCAAGCAATAGAGAAGAAGTAGCTAATCTACTCTATATATAAAAAAACCCTCCAACTTGCTCATTATGTGCATAGTTGGAGGGTTTACTGTTTGACTATTTAGTTTTATCATTTTTGGGATATGAAATTTTCGATTTTATCAAGAATCTCAAGCCGCAAAGCCTTTGGTGTTACGCTCTTGGTGGCTACCAACATATAGGAGTTAAATATTTGTTCCTGCTGAAATTTGTCACTTAAACTACCCTCTACTGATATATCGTTCCAATACTTTTTATTGAAATGAAACGCTGGAGTAATTTCCGAATACATATCTCGCAAATCAAGAGCCTTATCAGGCTCACACTTTACGGCAAAGTGATCAAATTTGTCGATGGTAGCTACACAAAACATCTTTCCTCCTACCTTATAAACAAGCGTCACATCATCAAAGGGGGTAGACTCCTCCACACAGGGAAGTGACAAACAATAATCTCTATAGTCCTCAATATTCATAATGCACTTTATTGCCTACACCGAAATGATATTTCATCACTCTACGCAGTTGTTAGATAAATAAATCTACTAATTTTGCAAAGATAGTAGATTTACACTAAAACAATAAACAAAAAAGAACAAAAACACAAAGAATTTAATTATATTTGCAAAGCAGAACCTAACAAAAATTCAAACTCACAGATAATTCAAATTGCTAGGAGAGTAATCCCAGCCACATAATTTAAAAAATATCACTATGAAAAAGTTAATAATATATTGTACTTTAGCTCTAACAACTATGCTTATCTCTTGCTCAGATGCACATAATAACAACTATTTTAAAGGAGATATAGTAGAAGAAAAATCATTTCCAAAAGAGATTACAGCAAATGCCCAACACCTTAATCATTTTGACAGTTTACTCACAGGAGTAAGCTCATTTAAATTGTATGATGACATTATTCTCACTGGGCGTGGCAGACAACAACCTCAGTTACTATCCTTCATAAATAAGGAAGGTAATTCGGAGGTCATATTTATGAGAGGAAACGGTCCAAATGAACACACTATTTTAAGCCTATCGAATAATTCAACTGTTGATGAATCTGGCAATACTTGGATTTATATGTTTGAAAAAAACAAAAATGAATACTTTAAGCTAAATCTAACAAAAAGAGTAAACGACGGAGTGCTAGAGATTGTCCAATTGAAGGTGCCCGAGGACACTCAAGAATATTTTCTCCCTGAGATTATAGACGCCAACCGAACTGTGTTTCAGCTTTACGATAACACAGACGAAATTCACTATTTAGTTATTTTTGACCACAACAAAGGAGAGGTTTTAAAAAGGATTGCATTAAGCGAGCATAAATTCTTATGGCCATTTCATTATACTCCATTTTCGTATAATCTAAATACAGAATCAATGAAATATTCAATAGCGCCTACGTTTATGGATCAAATTATGCTTATAGATCTTGAGAATGAGCAAAGCAAAATTTTCTCTCAAAACAAAAAACTAGTCGATTGGAATATCTTAACACAAGCAGAAGATTATCCATCAAAGCAATATGGAGGATCAACAAAATTGGGGAAATATTTTGCATGTTCGAAATATGACCAAAACAGCGATATAGAGATATACGACTGGAATTGCAAACCTATTTTAAAGATAAAAACAGATCTTAGCATATACTCAATCGCCTACGTAAAGAACTTGAATGCGTTATACATCTACACCCAAGATGAGACACTATACACCTTAAGCCTCGAAAATTTAATTGATTGAATATAGTACGCAACAACATCTTGTGATGCACTATTGCATTGGCAATATACATACTCATAACATAGGAGAAAAAATATGTTTAGCACTCAGGAAGAATACGAATGCCGATTAATCGATATGTGGAATAGCAATGCGTTTGATTCAAGTTTGTATGATGAAATTAAAGACCGTGGTTTTGCTATTCAAAAAACAATTCATACAGAATCAATATTATTTGTCGGCATAAACCCATCAATGGCAAAAGATGCTGAAATAGGAAATCTATTTTACGAAGAGGAGTTCTTAGATAAACATCAATACTTCAGACCTTTTATAAATATTGCATCTGAAGTTGATGAACGTTGGTCTCATATAGATTTATTGTTTGTAAGAGAGACTAATCAAAAAACGGTGAAGAACTTGTGTGATAAAAATTCTGATTTTAGAAGATTTGCAATTAAACAGTACGAAATAGCCGTTGAGATAATAAAGAGAGCTGTTCCCAAAGTAATTATAATAAATAATACTTTAGCAAGGATGTTTATAGAGGGGAAATATGGGTCACATAAATTTCCATTAGAATTTGATAACACCATCGGCACATATCGCATAAGTGATGGAGAGCTTTCAAATACACCTTTGTTTTTTACCAGTATGTTATCTGGACAGCGTGCTTTGGATAATGGTTCTAAAGAGAGATTGGTTTGGCAAATAAAACTAGCTATTAACAAATTATAGGCGCATCATATTTAATAATATGCTAATTCAGAGGTGAGAAGTCAGAGATTATAGAATAGCAGATAAGACACACCTAATAGTGGAGGTTTTGTGTGTGCAGATAGGAACAGAGGAATTAAAAGTGTAACAACTTTTCTTAAGTATAACAATTGGCTCCATTTTTTGCATATTTGGCTATGTGAGTACGAATTTGTATATTTGTATTATTAACACTTAATTTAGCTAGGATATGAAAAAACTATTATTACTTACATTGCTCACCTTAATGGCGGCAAAAATTGTATTTGCACAACAAAGAATAACGCCAAATGTATATATTTCCGAATCCAAGCGCGCTTTCGATAGCTACATATGGATTAAGGATAATCGCGTAAAGAATCTTAGCAGACTTACACAAGAGGGAAATATAGCACTCAGTGATACAATCTCATACACTCCTATTTTGAATGATTGGAGAGCGGAAACAAAAGACTCTATTCTTATCAATCAAACGCATTTTATCAAATTTGTAGGGGCTCGCAATTTATTAAAATATCAACATACGCGTAAGGCTTTATCTGAAATATATTACTCAGCAAAGATAGATGAGAGAACTGAATTTGCGACAAAAAGCTACGCTTTATTAGATAGAAATGATCAGAAAGGCAACTTTAATATTGATGATGAACCAATACCGCAATGGCAAGAAATCGCCCCTTTCTTATACTATTATATTTACAATAAAGCAGATACTATTCTCACTGATAGTGCGGTTAGGGAGATGGGCGGCATTACACCAGACGGGACTTCCTTCAAACTCATTGGCAATGAAATAGAGGATATTGACGTAAAGACAAAAGCGATGCTATATGCAAGTCAGGGTTTTGATATTAATTACAGAGATGACTGGGCAGTGTTATTATACGTACTAGAAACAGAATGGCTTGATGTAGAAAATAATTGCAATCTGGAGTGGACCTTGCCGCTCATAGATGGTTTTATGATTGACAAAGAAACATTTGCTAAA
>CAYJOF010000033.1:3197-11282 GCA_964371765.1 uncultured Rikenellaceae bacterium | reverse complement strand
CACAGGAACGTTATCTTTCTCACCCTCTATGTAGATGATATTTGTAAGGGTATCACGGTTCTCATCAAGATACTGAACAAACTCAACTAGTCCGCTCTCAGAATAGAATTCATCGTGACGGTTAAGTCCATTTTCATCCTGTTCTCTAAGGTCTGTTAGCTTTAGGCGTATGCCTTTATTAAGGAAAGCAAGCTCACGAAGACGAGATGCTAGAATTTCATAGCTATATTTTGTGACTGTGAATATTTCAGCGTCTGGTAGGAAAGTAATAGAGGTACCTGTGGTTTGTGTTGTGCCAATCACCTCTACCTCAGAGGTAGGCTTACCGCAAGAGAAACTTTGTCTAAAGATACTACCTCCACGATTAACCTCAGCAATAAGTTCAATCGAGAGAGCATTCACGCAGGATACACCAACACCGTGAAGTCCACCAGATACTTTATATGAATCTTTGTCAAATTTACCTCCAGCGTGAAGAACAGTTAGAACAACCTCTAGTGCAGATTTCTTCTCCTTAGGGTGATAGTCTGTTGGAATACCACGACCGTTGTCGGTTACGGTGATTGAGTTGTTTGGATTAATGTAGACGTTAATGTCATCGCAATAGCCTGCTAGCGCCTCATCGATTGAATTATCTACTACCTCATAAACAAGGTGATGAAGACCCTTCTCGCCTACATCGCCAATATACATTGCTGGGCGTTTACGTACCGCCTCTAGTCCCTCTAATACCTGAATACTACTTGCTGAGTACTCTTGATTGGTTTTTTGAGTTTCGTTTTGATCTGTCATATAAAAAATTGTTACTCTTTGTCTAAACCTAGAATTTTATAAATATCTATCTCTGTTGCTACTCCTCTATCGAATTTAATAGTTCGAGATGGGTATTTTTCAATTATTGAGATATCGTGTGTTGCGATAATGAGTGCACAGCCCATACTCTTAATCTCCATAAACATATTCATCACTGACTCCGTTGCGTGGGGATCTAAGTTTCCTGTCGGCTCGTCGGCAATAATAAGTGAAGGATTATTAAGAAGTGCTCGACCAATTACAAGTCGTTGTTGTTCTCCTCCAGAGAGATGGTGTGGCATTTTGTAAGCCTTATGAGCTAGGTCGGTAATTGAGAGAATTGTCTCGATTCTGTGATCAATCTCGATTTTATTCTTCCAGCCTGTTGCTTTTAATACAAATTTGAGGTTCTCGTAAACCGAACGGTCTTTTAGTAGTTGAAAATCTTGAAACACAATACCTAGCTTACGACGTAGGTGAGGTATATGTTTCTTCTTGATTGTGGTCATATCATAGCCTACCACACTACAAGCTCCACTACTGATAGGAACCTCGCCATATATCGCCTTTAGTAGCGTACTTTTTCCACTTCCTATCTTGCCCACAAGATAGACCATCTCGCCCTGCTCAACCGAGAGATTAACATCACTGAGAACTATGTCTCTCGAGACACTATTCTTTGCCGAATAACTCATTGATGCAGAATTAAATACAACTAGCTCTTCCCTCATTTTTAGAATTAAAATATATTATCCTTTAAAACTCACACTTTCAACATACAAAGATAGTTAATTAAATCGAAAATACCGCAAGAAAATCAACAAATTTTCTTGCGGTAAAATGATTATTTCAGGATTCAAGGAATACTACAAAAACTCAACAGTAAGCGGCGGTGTAGCCATATCTGGGTCGAGCGGATAAATCGGACGAATCAGACGCTTGTAAGGTAATCCTGTAAGCTCTTGATCCACTCCTCCACGAGTATGAGCCATCATCCAATCTGCTCTCATCTCGTATAGCTCCTCTGTGAGATAACCCAACTTAACAACAATTATATCAGCCTGGCGAGGATTCAATTCAAGTCTATCAAAATCTCGTTCATAGTGATACGGCTTTCGAGTTTGAGTAACAATAACTTGAATCGAGCCCATACGCACCACAACCTGATCATTTACCCCATCTTCGTAAATCTTCTCCACTACCCCGTCAATCATTACAGGTGGAGCATATCTATCGTCTACCATCGCACCAGCCTTAGCTCTTACACGAGCTCCTTCTCCCACCTTCTTGGCTGCCTCAACCACATCGGGCCCAGGGATAGATGCGTAGATCAGACGCTTGGCACGAGGATTCTTGAACTCCTTACGCTCTAACAATTTTTGAAGAGTCCACGTAACATCACCTGCTCCTCCTGCAGTTGGATTGTCTCCCATATCACTTATAAAATATGGGCGTTTATCGCTCTTGATTGCATTGGCCAACACCTCCTCCAAAGAGGCAGTCGGAGCTACAAATTCAAACTTATCCTTAGCATCCCAGAATTTTTGTGCCAACTTCTTAGCAGAGTTTTCAACAACATCCTTATCGTCTCCAACAACCATCACAACACCGTGATTTCTAGGTTCATCTGCCCACGGATATGACATCCAAATAGCAGCATCAACCACACCTGTAAGCCTCTCAATAGGTTCAATTGCAGCATAAAGACTCTTGCCCGGCTCAACTCTCGTAGAGGTCTTCTCCCCTGGCAGAAGAATAGGCACACGCACCCAAGCTTTATATTTTGGTTTCCCCTGACCACTTTCGATTCTCTCAAGAAGATTATCGATAGCTCTCTTTCTAGATATGTATCTATCCTCGTGAGGAGACATACGATATGAGGTGATAAGATCAGTACTTTGAGCCAGACGATGAGACACACAGCCGTGAGGATCCATTGAGGTAGATATAATCACATCATCACCCACTAAGGCTCTAATACGGGTCATATAATCACCCTCTGGATCATCTAAGCCAACTACACTCATCGCTCCGTGAATATCAATGAAAAGAGCATCATAAGGCATACCCTCCTCTAACAATCTTAGAGAGGTGTTTAAGAGAGAGTCATAAGCCTCTCTTGTAACGATTCCTCCCGGAGTTGCCCACGAAACCATTGTCGGAATCCACTGGGCACGCTCTATTAGAGTTGTATCACTTTTAAAGAATGGATAAGAATCGATAATTTCATCGCCATATCGAGGTCTGAACATATCTATTGACGTTGTAGCAGGAGAAAAAGTGCTACACTCTACTCCCACACCCACAATACCGATTCTAGGTAGCTTTGCCTCTTGTGAGCTACAACTAAGAGTCAAAAGAAGAACACAAAGGGTAAAAAATTGTTTCATACTATTATGTTATATTGTTTGATGAAATTCAAAAAAGGGGCGACCTTATAAGCCAACCCCTATTACTGTACTGTTATCATTTATCTCTATATGGAACTATAGAGATGCTTTCACTGGATTATAGTTAAACTTAAATGTTCTATGCTCCATTTGATTAATTGAGTAGTACTCAAGTTCAACGTTATAGTCTTTATCAACATACTCAAAGAATTCATCTACACCGATGAATGAATTGAAACTTTCAACTACGTAATCAGCATCGCCATTTCTTAAATACTTAAGTTTAAACTTTTTAATATCGTCAGTAGACTCTTCGCTCATATATACAAGCGACAATCTATCGTCCTGATGAGGAGCTGATGCAAAGGTGCTATAGGCTGAAAATTGTATATTAAAGTATCCTCCAGAGATGAAAATCGAAATTGGTTCAATTTCATCATCACCTTTTTCAGCCCAAAACTCATTAATTTCTGCCTCTGATTTACCCTCAAGATCAATTGTATTGTCAGTAGGATAAACAGGAATTGTACCCATAACCTCTACCGAAATTTGAGTTTTAGAGAAAATATCAGATGCCTCATTAACTACTGTATAGAATACAATAACCCTCTTACCAACATCCTCCATTGTAATACCTACATTTGTATCGACAACGCTCAATTCTCCGTGATTATCAGAACGTAATGTAAACTTAGTTTGTGATTCAAAAGATGAGATAACAGCCCAATCCTGGATTGTGTCTTCTCTACTCGTACCCGTCTCATTACATGAGAATGTTGTAAACATCACTAATGTGATAAGTGACAACATTTTAAAAATTTTAGTCATAGTTTATTTTTATTTATTATTATTATTATTTTCTGTTGAGTCCGTCACTGTACTTTGCGGATTGATATATCTATCAACGCTAGAAGAGACCTCGTCCTTTACAAAATCCCATCTCGACAAGATTCCTATAAGGAACAAAACAATTAAAAGAATCATCATAAAGATGTTTCGTTTACGTGCTTTAAGATCCTTCTGTTCGTCTCTTTGGTAAATATCCTCTTGCATCTCTAAAATTTATTAAACAAGTCCCGAGAATCCCATAAATGCCATAGCTAAAATGCCAGCAGTAATCAATGCTATTGGAATGCCTTTTAGAGAAGTTGGAACGTTGGCCGTCTCAAGACGCTCACGCATACCAGCAAAAATCACCAACGCTAGAGTAAAACCAATAGCATTAGAGATCGCAAAGGCAACAGATTGAAGAAGATCAAGTTTGTTCTGCACCATCAAAATTGCAACACCCAACACTGCACAGTTTGTAGTGATAAGTGGCAGGAAGATACCCAGAGCTTGATACATCGAAGGACTAACCTTCTTAAGCATTATCTCTACCATCTGAACCAGCGAGGCGATTACCAAAATAAAGGTAATTGTCTGCATAAATTGGATTCCCAACGGCTCGAGTATATACCCCTGGATAATCCAAGTGATAACCGATGCTATAATCATTACAAAGGTTACTGCTGAGCCCATACCCATAGCGGTTGATACCTTCGACGACACTCCCATAAATGGGCAGATTCCTAGGAATCTCGATAGAACTATATTATTAACGAATATAGAGCCTATTATTATTGCTAGATATGTCATACTACTTTATTTTTGCGATTAATTTGTTATACATCACCAATAGGTAACCAAGAGCGATAAAGGCACCTGGCGCCAACACAAACACAAGCATTCCATCACCTGCAATAAACTTATAATCGAAAGCAGATCCATTACCCAGTAGCTCTCGAGCAAGACCAAGCAGGGTCAGGGCAAGAGTAAATCCTAGACCTGTTCCAACTCCATCGAACATAGATGCCACAACGGTATTTTTCGAGGCAAACGACTCTGCACGTCCTAATATTATACAGTTTACAACAATAAGTGGAATAAAAACTCCTAATGTTTCGTAAATAGCTGGCAAATAGGCCTGCATAAGAAGTTGTAGGATGGTCACAAATGACGCAATTACAACGATAAACGCAGGTATACGAACCTTGTCAGGGATTACGTTTTTGATGATTGAGATTGTTATATTTGCAAGAATTAGTACGAATGTAGTTGCAAGTCCCATACTCATACCATTGATTGCAGAGGTGGTTGTTCCAAGAGCTGGACACATACCCAAGAGCAACACAAAAACTGGGTTGTTCTTCAGAATACCATCTTTAATATATTTAATGTAACTCATAATTCTACTGTTGGTTTAGTTTAACGACTGCATCATAAGCTCTCTGCACGGCTAGTGCATAAGCTCTTGAGGTGATTGTAGAGGCTGTAATAATATCTAAGTCTCCACCATCTTTCTTAACACTCAACTTCAATTCTGCTGGGTTTTTACCCTCAAATTGAACCACGAATTTCTCTTCTGGGTTTGTGATTTTAGCACCAAGTCCCGGGGTTTCAGCGTGAGAGAGAACAGATATTTTCTGTATGTCTAGATTCGCATTAAAACCTACCAAAAGAATAATCTCTTGTGTGTAGCCGATAGCTTCAGTCTCTACGGCATATCCAACTGTCTTATCAACGGAAGATGCAGTATATACTTTCATCTCTTTATCAAATCCGTCTATTTTAAGGTTCTGTGCCTCAGATAAAGTTTCAAACTCTGGAAGAACTTGCCCGATTGCATCGGTAAATTTTTTCTGTTCTGCCTGAGCAATTGCATCTTTGGTTGCAACGTAAACCCCACCTACGCCTGCCGAAGCGATTAGCGTAACTGCGGTCAAAACCATAACCATATTTCTTAGTGTTGATTCCATACTTACGCCTCCTTCTTTTTTAGGTTCTCTCCAAATCTCTTTGGCTTCATATATCTATTGATTAGCGGCACAAAAGAGTTCATAATTAAGATCGCAAACGAAATACCCTCTGGGTATGAACCCCAGAACCTGATTAGCATAGTAATAATACCTATCAATACACCATATATAAGCATACCCTTTACACTCATTGGGCTAGTCACATAGTCGGTAGCCATATAAACAGCTCCAAGGATTGCACCTCCAGCAAATATGTGAGTCACAGGGTCGAGGTATTGAGATGGATCGATTAAGTAGAAAATTCCTGAGAATATTAACATACTACCAAGAACTGCTACCGGGATATGCCACGTAATAACTTTTTTGACAAGCAGAAAAACAAAGCCTGCAAGAAGAGCAATTGAGCTTACCTCTCCGATAGAACCTCGCTTCATGGCACTGATAAAGTCGGTAAGAGGAAGCTGAGAGGTGATTGTTTGTAAATCTGCACCAGATTTTGCCATCTCTTTGTAGTATGAAAGCGGTGTAGCACCACTAAATACCTCTAGTGAATCGTTGGCACTCTCTGGGAAAGAAGTCATCTGGACAGGGAAAGCGATCAAAAGAAATACTCTACCCACAAGCGCAGGATTAAAGATATTCTGCCCTAAACCTCCGTAGGTCATCTTACCCAGGCCAATAGCCACCAATGAACCCAACACAACTAATCCAAGAGGAGTTGAGGATGGAAGGTTGAAAGCTAACAGAAATCCAGTTAAAGCTCCCGAGAAGTCATTAATAGAGCTCTTGCGCTTTAGTAGATATGCAAATATCCACTCAAAGGCCATACACGATACGATCGCCGCAAGTGTAAGCCAAACAATACCAATTCCATAGAATATCACAGACATCACTAGGGCTGGCACAAGAGCAATGATAACCAAGAGCATTATCTTTTGTGTTGAGTCCCCAGAGTGGATATGTGGAGATGGTGAAACGAATAATTTTTTTGCCATATTATTTTTTCTTTTATTTCTTATTTCTTAAAATCTTCATAGCCTCAGCCTTCGATAGTCGGATATTATCCAACAGAGGAAGTCGTGCAGGACAGGTGTAAGAGCACGAACCACATTCGATACAGTCGTATGGTGCATATTCCATCAACTCATCCCATTGATTAAGCTTCGATAGAGCGTTAATGTGGTAAGGCTCAAGACCCATAGGGCATACACTTACACACTTCGCACAACGAATACAAGGAGATTGTTCTGAACGTTTAGCCTCAATGCTATCCATCAAAAGTACACCAGAGGTGCCTTTTGTTACTGGGGCATCCAGATTACACATCGCTCTACCCATCATAGGGCCTCCATTGATAATCTTCTCAACATTATCAGGCACACCTCCACAATATTCGATCAACTCGCTGATTGGAGTTCCTATTCTTATCCAAAGGTTTTTAGGGTTTTGAAGAGATTTTCCAGTTACCGTTACTACTCTTTCGATTAGCGGTTTATTTCTTGTAACCGCCTCATAAATTGCGAAAATGGTTCCAACGTTTTGAACCACTGCTCCTACCTCAATTGGTAGAGCACCTGAAGGAACTGCACGTCCCATCACAGCCTCAATAAGTTGTTTCTCACTACCTTGAGGATATTGTAGTTTTAGGGCTACAACCTCAATTGACATCTCTTTTTGCTGAGCACTAATCTCTTTTAGGAGCTTAATAGCATCTGGTTTATTGTTCTCGATTCCTATATATGCTTTATTTACACCGATAGCCTTACAGGTGATAATAACACCTTGTACAATCTCTTTCCCGTGTTCAAGCATAATTAGATGATCGGCCGTAAGGTATGGTTCACACTCAACTGCATTAACTACAAGTGCAGTAGCAGTTTTTCCTGCTGGGACACGCAGCTTTACAGCTGATGGGAAGGTTGCACCTCCAAGTCCAACAATACCTGCTGTCTCTACTTTAGACACAATTTCCTCAGCTGAGAGAGCTCTAAAATCATTTGGTTCTCCTTGCGTTATTATGGATTCATTCCACTGCTGTTCTTCGTCTAGGGTAATAATAACCGACTGACGTAGGATGCCTGAGCTGTCTTTAACCATATCGACAT
>CAYJOF010000033.1:0-3187 GCA_964371765.1 uncultured Rikenellaceae bacterium | reverse complement strand
ACTATGAATATTTGCAGAGATAAAACCTGCACTCTGACCTATCAGATCACCGATTTTTACTAGGTCGCCTTTTTTTACTACTGGGATAGCTGGAGCGCCTATATGTTGTGAAAGAGGAATAGAAATCTCTTTGCTTAATGGCAGTCTCTCGATTTTAGCACTATTCGAGAGTTTATTATCTTTTGGGTGGATACCACCGATTTTAAAGGTCTTTAACATAACTACTCACTTTTGTTGGTTTGAGGTTCGATTGATTGTGCTGCCACTTCTGCTGTCTCACTATTTGGAGTTTCAGCAGTTTTTTCTGCAAGCACAGGTTTCTCAACAGTAGCAGCTTTAGGTGCTACCTCCACTTTTGGTTTAGGGATAGGAAAGTTAGCTGTAAGGATTGCTCCCGTCGGACAGGCGGCAACACACTTCTTACACAACTTACACTTATTGTAGTCTATGTAGGCAAGATTGTTCTCGATTACGATAGCCTCAAAAGGACACTCTTTTTTACACTTACTACAACCAATACAAGCAGCCTTACAAGCCTTCATAGCTACACCGCCTTTATCTTTGTTGATACAACTCACAAACACTCTACGAGATTTCATACCCTTCTTGCGAAGTTCTATAACTATCTTCGGGCAAGCCTTAACGCAAGCTCCACAAGCTGTACACTTATCCTCTACCACCTCTGGTAGTTTTGTCTCTGGGTTGATATAGATTGCATCGAACTTACAGACTGTAACACAATCTCCCAATCCTAAACATCCATACGAACATCCAGTATCACCACCATACAATGAGGCAGCAACAGCACATCTCTGTTCTCCGTCGTAGTTTGAGGTAGTTGGGCGTTTTTGGCACGAGCCACCGCATCTAACAACTGCAAGCATCGGATCGGCTGCCGATGCAGTTCTTCCCAACATATCGGCAATTGCCAGCATAGTATCGCCACCTGCAACTGGACATAGTAGTCCTTGCATATCGTCAGATTTGACAACTTTTTCGGCAAATCCCCTACAACCAGGGAAACCGCAACCTCCGCAGTTAGCTCCTGGTAGAGCTTTTTCAACCTCATCTATTCGTGGGTCTTCATAGACCTTGAATTTTTGAGATACGAAATAGAGAACAATCGAAGCAAGTGCTCCAATCATACACAGTGTTACCACTGTATAAAGTAGTGTTGTATCCATATATCTATTCTATTTTTATTTCAATTTTTTTACTAATTTTATCTCTTAGCAAGTAGAGACCTATATAATATATAGTAATTATTAATAGAATTGTCAAGGCAGCCACAAGTTCGGGAGCTGAGATAACATAGAGAATTATCATTGCCACTATAACCAATACAATTGGAGCTACATAGGCTACCGAGTAGGCGAAAATGCCATTTTTGTGACTAATCAGTACGATCACCTCCTCTCCTAGTGAAAGTTTACGAGAGTTTGAGCTATCGATATCGATAAATTTCTCCTTTTTATCTGAGCTTGGACACTGGTCCGTTAGGTGACACGAAGCACAAGCGGCAAGGCTACAAACCTTGATAGTGTATTTGTTATCAGACACTTCAACAACTTCTCCTATGTGACGATGTACTTTTTCCATTCTAAAAAACGAGTGCAAGGTAGCAAAAAAAATCCAAATTATACCATAAAATCTCAATTTTGTGTAATTATCACACTAAAATTTCGAAGATATAACAGCTACACTATACAGGGCTGCCGTTTCGGTACGAAGGCGGCTCTGACCTAATGAAATAGGGATAAATCCATATTTTATAGCCTCACAAACCTCCTCTGGAGAAAAATCACCCTCAGGGCCAATAAGAATTAGTATTTCCTGAGCAGAGTCTGCAAAATTGAGGTTCTTGATCTCTAGTTTTGGGTGTTCGTCCGAACAGTATGCTATGTATTTGTGAGCCACATCGCCACTCTGTTTGACAAAAGTGTTAAAATCGATCAATTCTGAGATTTGGGGCTTGAAGGCTTTGAGTGATTGCTTGATGCCACTGACTACTATTTTCTCGAATCTCTCACTCTTAATAACAACTCTCTCGCTATTTTTACAGCGCAGAAAAGACACCTTATTGATGCCTATTTCGGTGCTTTTCTCCAGAAACCACTCCACTCTATCTATGTTTTTGGTTGGAGCAATTGCAATGTGTAGATTGTAGGGGTGAGCTCCAAAGTGCTCCTGTTTTGAGAGAACCTCCACCAGGCAATCTCTCTTCGAAATATCGACAATCCTACAGTGATACAATCCTCCCTGCCCATCAATAACATCCAGACTATCTCCAATAGATTTTCTCATCACTCGGCTACAGTGTATAGCCTCGCCTTGCGGCAAGTAAAATTCGCCATTTACTATCTCAGGTGAGTAAAAAATATTCATAAGAAACTCAAGTATTAAAATATTTTATTAACTTTGTCGAGCTGTAAAGATAGTGGTTTTTCTTTAGATGATAAAATCAGTCAAAACTCAAAGAACAACAAAACACGCTAATTTACTGAAATAGAATGGACTAAACTTAACAAATTATAATTTTAAACATTTAAACAATGAAAAAACTTTTCACTTTTGCAATTGGTGCGGTTTTGATAGGTTCGATTGTCACATCTTGTGGTGAGACAAAAGCACCTCAACTTGACCCTGCTAATCCATTTGCTTCGGAGTGGGTTGAGCAAAACGGTATGCCACCATTCCATAAAATCAAACCAGCAGATATCCTTCCAGCTCTAAAGGTAGGTATCGCTCAAGAGGACGCTGAGATCAATGCTATCACTAAAGCAGCTCCATCATTCGAGAACACTATCGTAGCTTACCACAATGCAGGTAAACTACTTTCGAGAGTTGGTACAGCTTACGGTGCTCTTACTGCTACTGAGATGAACGACGAACTGTTGGCTATCCAGAAGGAGTACAGTACTCTTAGCACTCAACACTCAAACAACATCTCTTTGAACCAAGCTCTTTTCGACAAAATCAAAGAGGTTTACCAAACAAGAAACGATAAAGGTTATGATGCAAAGCAGATTCGCCTAATCGAGAAGACTTACGATAGCTTCGTTCGCAACGGTGCAAATCTTTCTCCCGAAGATAAAGAGAAGATGCGTGCTATCAACGTTGAGATGAGCAACCTATCTAACAACTTCAGAAACGCTCTTTTGAAAGAGAATAACGATTTCCAACTAGT
>CAYJOF010000032.1:9655-11314 GCA_964371765.1 uncultured Rikenellaceae bacterium | reverse complement strand
GGTGACAATAGAGATAATTCACTAGATTCACGCTTCTTTGGCTACATACCAGAGGATCACATCGTGGGTAAGGCTAGCTTTATTTGGATGTCAATAGATAAAAACAAGTCAAATTTCAGCGACAGAGTTAGATTTGACAGAATCGGAAAAATAATAAACTAAAATATTTATGAAAAGAGAGTATGTTCCTTTTGTAGAGGATTTAATTGAATTGGCAATTAAAGAGGATATTGGTGATGGTGATCACACCTCATTATCTAGTATACCACACGATCAAAGAGGTAAAATGCACCTATTAGTAAAACAATCAGGCATTATAGCAGGTATAGAGATCGCACAGATGGTATTCAAAAGACTTGATTCTTCGATCTCATTTGATCAGAAGATTGAGGATGGAACACAAGTAGCTTATGGAGATATTGCATTCATAGTTGAAGGTAATCTTATCACACTATTGCAATCAGAGAGAATTATCCTAAATATTATGCAGCGAATGAGTGGCGTGGCTACTCAAACAGCTATGTATGTAGATAAACTTCAGGGTCTTAAAACTAAAGTTTTGGACACCAGAAAAACGACCCCAGCCATGAGAGTGCTTGACAAAATGGCAGTAAAGCTAGGAGGGGGCGAGAATCACCGAATTGGACTATTTGACATGATCCTTCTAAAGGACAATCATATTGATTTTGCTGGAGGAATTGAAAATGCTGTTCTTGGAGCTAAAAGTTATCTAAAGGAGCGAGGAAAAGATCTCAAGATTGAGGTTGAATGTCGCACACTTGCCGACATAGAGCTTTGCTTGGAATTGGGAGTTGACAGAATAATGCTCGACAACTTCTCAGTAGAGCTTACCTCTAAGGCTGTGGAGTTGATCGGTGGCAGATGCCAGACCGAGTCAAGTGGAGGTATCACAATCGAGAACCTACGCCAGTATGCCCAGTGTGGAGTAGATTTCATATCGGTTGGTGCTCTTACTCACCAAATCCGCAGCATAGATATGAGCCTAAAAGCAATATAAAGAAAACCTAAAAAATTTAAATAGTATGATTAAAAGATTTTTTACACTAGCATTACTTCTTCTTGCAGTAGTCTCTGGTGTTGATGCACAAAAGAGCTTCACATACAGCGATATATCCAATGGACTATTCTCTGCTAAGAGTGTGAGCGGTGTTCGTTCGATGAACAGTGGCGAGGAATATACCACAAAGGTTGGAAACAAAATCATCAAATACAGCTATGCCACAGGCAAAGAGTTAGGGATAATTTTTGATGGTGATAAGATGAATCCAAAATTTTCATTCTCAGCCTATGAGTTTAGTGGTGATGAGAAACAGATTATGCTTACATGCGACGTAGAGAAAATCTATCGCCACTCTTTTAAAGCTAATAACTTTATCTACAACATCTCAAGCAAGAGCCTCACAGAACTCTCATCGGAGGGAAAACAGCAAGTTGCATCATTCTCGCCAGACGGAAAGAAGATTGCCTATGTAAGAGACAATAATATGTATTGGTATGAGGTAGAGACTAAGAAAACTACACAAATAACATCAGATGGTAAGTTTAACCATATCCTTAATGGTATTCCAGATTGGGTATATGAGCAGGAGTATGGTTTTGCACGTGGTTATGAATGCTCGGTTAATTCTGATGCTATTG
>CAYJOF010000032.1:2469-9625 GCA_964371765.1 uncultured Rikenellaceae bacterium | reverse complement strand
TCATATGAATATGTTTAACAACGAGCTCTACCCTAGCGTATATAGCTTCAAATATCCAAAAGCTGGCGAGCAGAACTCAATAGTGACAATTCACGTCTACAACACAAATAGTTCAACAACAAAGAAGATGGATATTGGTAGCAATACAGATATTTATATCCCTCGCATCAAATGGTCAACAGACAACAATCAGTTGATTATCTTTAGAGTGAATAGACTTCAGAATGAGTTGGAACTACTACTAGCAGATGCAACAACGGGTAAAAGCAAGGTTGTTTATCACGAGACGGAGGATCAGTATATTGAGCGAGTAGACGATCAAACAATTACTTTCCTACCAGATGGAGATAGATTTATTATCAAGAGTGAGAGAGATGGCTATATGCACCTATACCTACATAGCCTTACTAAAGGAGCCCTAAATCCTATCACAGCTGGCGATTGGGATATTGCTAATATCTTGGGTGTAGACAACAACAAAGGCGTGGTGTACTACCTATCAACAGAGGGCTCACCTCTACGTCGTAATCTATATTCGGTTAAATTGAACGGAAAGGACAAAAAGCGTATTACAACAGAAGAGGGAACATATAGAATCAACTTCAGCAAAGGCTTTAAGTACTACATCTCATACTTCTCAAACGCTAATACACCTAACACCGTTACACTTCACCAATCAAGCGGTAAGCAGCTAAGAGTATTAGAGAATAACGATAAGCTAAAGGCTACAATCGCCGATTATAAACTACCAATAAAAGAATTCTTTACGTTCACAACATCGGAAGGTATTGAACTAAATGGATTTATGATCAAACCTCACAACTTCGATGCTGACAAGAAATACCCTGTATTTATGACTCAATATAGTGGTCCTGGTAGCCAAGAGGTAGCAGATAGTTTTGGTGTAAGTTGGGAAGATGCTCTAGTTCAGGAGGATATTATTGTAGTGAGTGTTGATGGTCGTGGTACTGGTTATCGCGGAGAAGAGTTTAAGAAGGTAACTCACCTTGATCTTGGTAAATATGAGGTAATCGACCAGACAGAGGCAGCTAAGTGGTTACAAAAACAGAGCTACGTTGACCCTAGCCGTATTATGATTTATGGTTGGAGTTATGGCGGATTTATGGCTCTTAACTGTATTCTAAAGGCAAATGATGTGTTCAAAGCTGCAATTGCAGTTGCTCCTGTAACTTCGTGGAGATACTACGATACTATCTACACAGAGATCTACAACGGACTGCCACAAGATAATCCAAAGGGATATGATGAGAATTCGCCTATCAACTTTGCCGACCAACTAAAAGGGAAGTTGTTGATTGCTCACGGAACTGGTGACGACAATGTTCATATTCAAAACACATACGAGATGATTAATGCCCTTGTGCGTCACAATAAGCAATTTGAGATGCATATCGTACCTGACAAAAATCATAGTATGTATCCTGGAAAAATCTATCGAGATAACCTTATGGAGAAATGTATAGATTTTGTAAGAAGAAATCTGTAATAGTTTATTATCAGAGAGAACTATAATATCAAAAACCATCGATAAATCAATTTCGATGGTTTTTTTTCAATAAAACAAAAAAAACTGAATAAATTTTTTTTCCTTAAAAAATAATTCTCTATCTTTGTATAGAATTTTCAATACACTAAATATTAAAACATTAAAACAATGAAAAATTTACTAGAAAAAATCAATGTCTCTATTGAGGAGTTTACTGCAAACAGTGCAGCACAAGCTGAAAAAGGAAACAAAGCAGCTGGAGCTCGTGCTCGTAAAGCATCTCTTGAGCTTGAGAAAATGATGAAAGAGTTCCGCAAGAAATCAATAGAGTGCTCTAAGTAATAATCTACATTAGATTATAAATGAAGAGGTTGTCTTGATATATATCAAGACAACCTCTTCGTTTATAGTATGTTTTTATACTATTTAATTTCTGCTTTGAGTCGTTCTGCGAGCCTTTTCATAATAGCCGAACCATCTCCTACAATACCCAAATCGGCTACCGAGAAGATAGGTGCATACTTATCTCTATTAATAGCGATAATAAAATCACTCTCCTCCATACCAGCAAGATGTTGAATAGCTCCTGAGATACCTGCCGCTATGTATAGATCAGGACGAACTGTTTTTCCAGTTTGTCCTACTTGGCGATCGTGTCCAATCAAGCCAGAATCGACAACTGCACGAGAAGCCGAAACCTCAGCCTGAAGAACATTGGCAAGATCTGTAAGTGCCTTGATTCCTGCCTCCGAGGCAACGCCACGACCTCCCGATACCAAAACTTTTGCCGAGGTAATGTCAATTCCTTGCTTCTGTTCATTTACACTCTCTTCGATCTTCACTAAGAATTTAGATCGATCAAAGTCAATTGAGACAAGTTCACATTCACCTTTTCTGCTTGCATCAAACTCTGAGCGAGCCATAACTCCCGGGCGAACTGTTGCCATTTGAGGGCGATGCTCACGACAAACAATTGTTGCCATTAGATTACCTCCAAAAGCAGGACGAGTCATCATTATGTTACCATCATCTGCCATCTCTAGTTTTGTACAGTCAGCCGTTAGACCAGTGGTTAGTCGAGCCGATAGTCTTGGGCCTAGGTCTCTACCAATGGTAGTTGCACCTAACATAAATACAGATGGTTTAAATTGATTAACAACCTGTGTAATTGCCTGAGTGTATGGTTCAGTGGTGTAATGCTCCAAATCCTTATCGTCTACATAGATAACCTTATCGGCACCATAGCCAAACAGTTCTGAGGCTTTGTGCTCAATACCACTACCTAAAAGCAGAGCCACTACTCTACCAGAGACAACATCTGCCAACTCTCTTGACTTAGATATCAGCTCAAAAACAACACTTTGAATGTCTCCGCTTCGCTGTTCAGCAAAGACATATATATCTTTATATTCGTTGATATTCATAGTAGCTCCTTAAATTAAAAATTTCTCTTTTAGCTTGCTGATAATTATGCCTACGGCCTCTTCGGTATCTACCTCATAGACCTCGCTTGCCATTTTCACCCCTTTGGTAAAAGATTTTGCAACCCTAGTAGGCGACCCTTTAAGACCTAGCTTCGTCTCGTCGATTTGAAGCATATCTGCTGTCCAAACTTCGATTTCTTTGTCATAAGCCTCAACAATTCCCTTAACTCGCATATAACGTGGTTCATTAGCCGACGATAACACAGTGATTAGTGCAGGTGAAGGGGTTGATAGGATTTGATAACCCTCCTCGGTAGCCTTACGAATACGGAAACCAGAATCTTTAACCTCGATATTCTCAACATAAGAGACTTGTGGTAAACTAAGCAATTCAGCAATCTGAGGTCCTACCTGAGCAGTATCTCCATCAATCGCTTGTCGTCCAGCAATAATTAGGTCATATTCTAGTTTTGCCAAAGCACCTGCCAAAACGTTAGAAGTAGCTAGAGTGTCTGCTCCTGCAAATTTTCGATCGGTAAGTAGAATTGCTCTATCTGCTCCCATTGCCAATGCCTCACGAAGAGCCTTGTCAGCTTGAGCAGGGCCCATTGTTACTACTGTCACCTCTGCCGAAAGGCTATCTTTGAGCTGAAGTGCCATCTCTAAACCACTCTTGTCATCTGGATTGATGATACTAGGCACACCATCACGTATAAGAGTACCAGTTTCGGGATTAAGTTTAATCTCGTTGGTATCTGGAACTTGTTTTATACAAACAATTATTTTCATTTTCGTTTTTTTTAAACTGTTACTATTTAAGTAGTGCTGCTGAGATTACCATTTTTTGAACCTCGCTTGTACCTTCGTAGATTTCGGTGATTTTAGCATCACGCATCATTCTCTCAACTGGATACTCTCTAGTGTAGCCATATCCACCGTGAAGCTGAACTGCTTTAGTAGTTACCTCCATCGCTGTTTCAGCAGCAAAAAGTTTTGCTCTAGCTGCCTCCACGCCATAAGGTGCACCTGCATCTTTTGCACACGCAGCTGCTCTAACAAGAAGTCTTGATGCCTCGACCTTTACCTCCATATCAGCCAGCTGGAATTGAGTGTTTTGGAAAGCACCAAGTGGTTTACCAAACTGTTTACGCTCTTTTACATATTTAACAGTTTCGTCTAATGCTCCTTGTGCTATACCTAGAGCCTGAGATGCAATACCAATTCTACCACCATCGAGTGTCTTCATTGCTATCTTAAAACCATCTCCTATCTTGCCCAGTAGGTTCTCCTTAGGGATAACACAATCCTCGAAGATTAGCTCACAGGTAGCCGAACCACGTATACCCAATTTCTTCTCTTTCTTTCCGATTGAGAACCCAGGTGTACCTTTTTCAACTATAAAAGTAGAGATACCTCTAATTCCTTTAGATTTATCAGTCATCGCAAATACTATGTATACGTGAGCATACCCTGCATTTGTAATAAATATCTTAGAGCCGTTAAGGCGATACCCCTGTTCACACTCCTCTGCAATAGTTTGTTGCGCCGAGGCATCAGTTCCTGCATTTGGCTCTGTAAGTCCAAATGCACCTAGCCACTCTCCAGAACACAATTTAGGCAAATAATCACTCTTCTGAGCTGGCGTACCAAAATAGAGTATCGGTGCAGCGCATAAAGAGGTGTGTGCTGATACAACTACACCTGTTGTTCCGCAATATTTAGAGAGCTCCTCAACTGCCATCGAGTATAGAAGGTTTGATCCTCCAGCTCCTCCAAATTCGCTAGGGATAGGTATACCAAAAAGACCTATCCCTGCCATTTTCTGAACTATCTCTACTGGAAATCTCTCCTGCTCGTCAATCTCTGCAGCAAGAGGCTTAACCTCTTTTTGAGCAAACTCGCTAATCATCTGAAGAAATAGCTCCTCTGTATTTGAAAGTTTAAAATTCATATTAAATATTTTTAACTATTATTGCACAACCCATTCCACCACCAATACAGAGTGAAGCTAAACCTAGTTTATGGTTGTTGCGTTTCATTTCGTGAATAAGTGATACTGCAATACGATTTCCTGAAGCACCAATTGGGTGTCCAAGTGCAATTGCACCACCGTTAGGATTAGTGTGTTTTTCGAACCACTCTGAAGTAAGATTATGATCCTCACAAAGTTGCTTTATTACACCTAAGGATTGAGCTGCAAAGGCCTCATTGAGTTCAACTACATCAATATCAGATAGTTTCAGATCTGCCATAGTTAAAGCATTTGCAATTGCAGGCACAGGGCCCATACCCATTATCGATGGCTCAACGCCACCTTGCCCTATTGCTACCACTTCGCACAGTGGAGTAAGCTTATACTGTTGTATCGCCTGCTCACTTGCAAGCAACACAAATGAAGCTCCATCGTTTAGACCTGAGGCATTACCTGCTGTTACAGTTCCATCCTTCTTGAAGGCAGGGCGCAGAGTAGACAACTTCTCAAATGTGCTCGTACGATTTGGGAATTCATCTGTATCGAAAAGTGCCGTTTCGCGCTTTATCTTAATCTCAACTGGCACAATCTCAGATTTGAACACGCCTGCATCAATAGCTTTGATAGCTTTGGTTTGAGAGTCGATAGCAAATTGATCCTGCTCTTGACGAGATATTCCATACTTTGTTGCTATATTCTCAGCTGTAATACCCATATGAATTCCCTCAAAAGCATCTGTAAGTCCATCACACACCATATGGTCTACTGCAGTAAGATCCATCATTTTATGGCCTGAGCGCACTGCACCACCCATTACAAATCCTGAACCAGACATAGATTCCGTACCTCCAGCTAGCACCACATTAGACAGACCCGCCTTGATATTTGAGAATCCATTCATAATGGATTTTAGACCACTACCACATATCATATTGATTCCATAAGCAGGAACTTCTACGGGGATTCCACCATTTACAGCACTTTGACGGGCAACGCCTTGACGCTGACCAGCAGACAATACATTACCTACAATAACCTCATCGATTACCTTTGGGTCAATTTGAGACTCTTGGATGATGTTGTTAATTACCGTAGAGGCTAGATCGGAAGCAGATACTGCCGATAGCGAGCCTAAAAACTTACCTATCGCTGTACGTTTTGCAGCTACTATATATACTTTATTCATAATATCCTTAGAACATTGGTTTAATATCAGTTGGGAAAATAAGTTCACATCCTGTAACTTCCTGCATCTGTTGTTGAGTGTATTCTGGATTAATCTCAATTACCTTTAGGCCTTGAGGAGTAACCTCCATAACACCATATTCGGTAATGATTAAGTCTACCTTACCAGCTGCCGTTAGAGGAAGTGTACACTTATCAAGAATCTTCAAAGAGCCCTTAGCGGTATGCTCCATTGCTAGAATCACTCGTTTAGCTCCACTAACTAGATCCATTGCACCACCCATACCAGTAGTTTTTTTGCCTGGGATTGCCCAGTTGGCAATATTTCCATATTGGTCGGCTTGAAGTGCTCCTAAGAATGTAACATCTACGTGACCACCTCTAATTAAAGCAAATGAATCTGCTGAGTTAAAGAAAGATGCACCTTTGATTATCGTTGTGTGAACACCTCCTGGGTTGATAATATCGGGATCAATTTCGTGCTCTTGACAAGCCCCCCCCATACCCAATTGACCGTTCTCACCTTGGAAAGTAACATCGACGTTATCCTCCAGATACATCGGTATTAGAGTAGGGACACCAATACCTAGATTAATTACATAACCATCTTGAACCTCTTTTGCACCTCGACGTGCTATAATGTCGCGTGCGCTTAACTTGTTTTCCATAATTATAATCTATTTTGTTCTCTATTTACATACTCCTGTGCTATAAAGCTAGCCACATTGTCTGCATAAGTATTCATACCAAAACCTGCATCATAACCTAACTCCTTGGCCAACTCGTGAGAGATTCGAGGACCTCCACAAGCTACTATTAGTTTATCACGAAGTCCTTCAGCTTCAAGAAGTTCAATCAGATTTGTTAGATTATGGATATGAACATCCTTTTGAGTTACTGTCTGCGAGACTATAATCGCATCTGCGTTTAGTTCTAAAGCCTTAGCAATAAGTTCTTCGTTTGGCACCTGGCTACCCATATTAAGAGCTTCAATCATATCATAACGCTCTAGTCCGTAATGACCAGCAAAGCCTTTCATATTCATAATGGCATCTATACCCACCGTGT
>CAYJOF010000032.1:0-2457 GCA_964371765.1 uncultured Rikenellaceae bacterium | reverse complement strand
CCACGATTACCAACTTACGACCTATATTCTCTTTTATGTAGTCATCCGTTTGGTGCATATCCATCACACTACTATCTACCTTAGGAACTACGATTGTTGTGTAGTCTACCGTATGTACCGATGAGCCGTAGCAGTTGAAGAAGGTAAAACCTTCTGTAAGCTCTTTGTAAAAAGCAATTTGAGGGTTTTCAAATCCCATCTTCTTAAGGAGCTGTTTAGCAGCCTCCTGCGCCTCATCCCCACAAGGAACTGGAAGTGTAAAACTAATTTGAGTTTTACCATCATTCATCGTATCGCCGTAAGGCTTTATCTGTTTAAGGTCTAACGTCTTGTCAAACTCTTGTGTATCTGTCGAATATAATCCTCCACTCATAATAATTCCTCCTTTTAGTTTTTCATCAATTCAATAAACGGATTTGAGTAGTTCTCAGATTTCATTGCTACTCCTTCCAAACCCTTGCCGCCTGTCTTCGAGCGTTTCACATCTCCAAAGATACCTTTTTCAAGTGCATTGAATAGACCCTCATTATCAACCTGCTCTAATAGATCAATTGCATTATCAAGAACTGTTTTAGCTCTCTGTTGGATGATTCCTCCCTTTTTGAACTCCATCTCATCGCCTATGCTACTCATATTATTAAAAATATATTTAGCATTCTCGATAGATAGGTATCTATCCGACATAAACGGAGTATGGATAGCCTCGGTAAGCATTCCCAATAGGTGAAGTCCTTGACCTGTCCATATTGATATTTGGTTGAACAGAGTATCCTGAATATGGCCTTTGAATATATTTCCTGTCATAAATTTGGTAGGCGGCATATACTTTAGCGGCGCCTCTGGGAATATCTCACGAGTAAGTTGAGCCTGTGACAGCTCATAAAGAAAACCGTCCTTCATCTCTGGATCCATCTCAAAGGCGTGACCCAATCCCATTTGGTTTTTAGGTATTCCTGCCAAAGATGCTAACTGCTCATTGATGAAATCACTCGCCAATACAGTATGTGCCTGCTCAAAGGCATCTGCCGTTGTTAGGTAGTTATCCTCACCAGTGTTGATTATTACACCAGCAAAACCATTGATTATTCGTGAGAAGTATTGGTCAACAATTGTGCGTTGCATATTAATATCGCGGAAAAGGATACCGTAAAGTGCATCGTTAAGCATAACGTCAAGCCCCTCCAATGCTCCCATTACTGCAATCTCAGGCATACACAATCCAGAACAGTAGTTACAAAGACGAATATAACGTCCAATTTCTTCGCCTACCTCATCGAGTGCCTTACGCATAATTCGGAAATTCTCTTGAGTTGCTACCGTACCTCCAAAACCTTCTGTTGTTGCGCCATAAGGAACGTAGTCTAGTAGAGATTGTCCAGTTGTACGAATTACTGCAATAATATCAGCACCTTGGCGAGCGGCTGCCTGTGCCTGAAGCACATCTTCGTATATGTTACCAGTGGCTACAATTACGTATATGTATGGCTGTGCTCCTTGGCCTAGAGTGTTTATATAGTTCTCCCTACGGGCTCTATTTGATTTAATTTTATTAATCGAAAAATTGACATATGGTTCTAGTGCAGCACTACGTGTAGCTTCGTCCTGCTCAGGAATTTGCGTAAGTACTATTTCGCCCGTCGATACCATATTGGCAAGCTCTTGAGGAGATTTTCCAGTGTGAGCAACTGCATTAGCAAAGTAGTAGATTACTCCTTGCGATAATCCTCCGTGCTCTTTGATCGAATCTACGACCACGTTTGGTAGTGGCACATCGTTCTTATCGACACCGTCCACTCCTAGGAGTCTACAAAGTGTACGCTCTACTGCAACGGTAGTGTACATCTCGACAAACTCTTGAACATTGTCGGCTATCTGCTTTGAGACACCTCTTGCATAATCTACTCTTGAGAAGTCGATTCCTAATTTACTTTTCTGTTCCATTATCAATATATTTTTTTGCTTTTTCTAATAATCTATCTCCAACCCCAAGCAGATGTGCAATATTAATTGCCTCGTGTGGGGTGTCCTCCTCGTTGCACTCCTCAAGGGAGTAATCTATCATATTGTTGAGCCTGTCAATCGCTATAGGATCACTATGTTTGACTCCTGATAGTCCTTTTACTCTCATAAATTTGCATTTGGCAGCTATGCCCGAATAGTGGGTAGTAATAAGTGCCGAACAAGCTCTTTGAGTAAATATATCACACAGTGCCGATATTATAGCAACCCCCTCAGTAGGGTTAGTTGTGCGAGCAGCCTCGTCGATAAGTACTAATATCTTTTGTCCGCTATCCAGACGCTCAACCAGAGCATCCAAAGCAAGTATTTCAGCTCCAAAAGAGGATAATCCCCTTGTCAAAGACGAGGAGTCCGACATAGATATAAATATCGATTCCTTAAGAACAATATCTGCCTTGAGCGCAGGTACAAACATCCCAAATTGGGCTAAAACCTGAC
>CAYJOF010000031.1:0-11447 GCA_964371765.1 uncultured Rikenellaceae bacterium | reverse complement strand
GGTAGTTAGAATCGACATCCAGTAACGGTTGTGAATCTGGTCGTTTACGAAGTTCTTTTTTCTGTTCTCCACAGCCTTCGTGAAGTCCTCCTCTGGAGTTCCCTCCTTAGCAATCTTCTCAATTTGATCGATAATTACGGCAGATGTTGCAGGCACGTGATTGTCGTTTGTCGCGTACTGCGCAATCAACGATACATCCAGCCCCTTAGGTGTAACTTCGCGACCTAGGTAGCTTCTTACACCATAAGTAGCACCCATCTCCTCACGTACAATTTGAGTGTACTTAATTCTTAGAATATCGGCTAATATGCCATACACTGTTACGTTCTTTAGGTTATTGTCGACTCTCTTCGTTACAGAAATATATACGTTCGCCTTATCGTCCTGCTGCTTCATCTCAAATGCGTGGTAGGCACTAGACTCATTGCGAGTTGTTCTCTCAATTGCTTTTGCTTGGCTTGTTGTAGGGATTGATCCGATATAAAGTTCTGAATATTTCTTCATATCCTCAACACTTGCATTACCCACAAAGTAGAACTTCATTCCCCCAAGGGCAGCAAATAGCTTATCAAACACCTCTTTTGAATTCTCTGGAGTAATCAAATCGATGTTTTTGACAAGCTCCTCTAGGTTTACCGAGCGGTTAGGATTAGATACATAATCTGTCTTTGCGTTCTCGAACACTAGGTCTGGATTGTTGCTAAAGTTGCTCAATTGAGCCATAATCATCGATTTGAAAGTCTCAATATCCTCTTGCTCCAGGCGTGGTTGAGTTATCGAAAGATTGATTAGTTTGAATAAGGTCTCAATATCCGAAGATGAGCTATATCCGCTTAGTGTAGTATTGTAAATGTTCGATGCGATAGATACTCGCACACTCTTGCCAGATAGTGCATCTCCAAGGTCGGCAGTAGAATATTTGCCAACACCATTAAGTCCGCTAGTGAAGAATGTTGAGTTAAGTTCATATTTGTTGAACTCTGAATCCTCAAATAGTGATGCCCCACCTTTAACTGTTGCACTAAAAGTCATCTCATCCATCTTTAGCTCTGTAGGCTTGAAGATAACCTCCATTCCGTTTGATAGAGTCCAAACGTTTGCCCCAAATGTATCTACGCTAGATTTTGTGATTGTGCCAGCTGTCAGACTCTTCTCATCCAATATATTGCTGTCGATAACTCTGTCCTCTAGTGGCTCAACCTCTGCTTTTAGACCCTTTTCGTAGCTAGCAATTAGCTGTTGCTCGCTTGTAGAGGTCTCAGAGCTAGATAGATATATCATAGAGTTCTTGTCCTTTAGAAGAACAGGTACGTACTGGTTGATAGCATCTTTATTGATATTAGATAGTAGACCCATTGCAAATTGATAATCCATTGTAGGATCTAGGATTGGCATATTTGTAGTAAAGTTGCTAATACAAGCAAATGCAAGAGCAGTGTTTGTTCTGTCGTTACGATTGTTGTAAGCAGTTTCGTTTGTTTTCTTCAAGTCGTTTATCGCAATCTTAACCTCCGATGATGTAACACCATACTTTTTCAGACGATTCAACTCTTCGCCTAGCATCTCAACTGCAGCTGCCTCTTGTCCTTTCTTTGGTTGAGCAAAGAAGCCAGCAATCTCGTTATTGGCAAAGATAGATTCATTGATAAATGCAGCCGATGTGAATGGTGCATCTGGTTGAGTATATATCTTTTGTAGGCGGTTGTTCATAATCGAAGATATTAGCGAGAACATATATCTGCGAATCTCTGAGCCCATTAGATTGTTAGTTTCAAACCTTGCCTCACCAACTGGCTGAGCGATAAGTAGCGTTGAGCTAGAGATCTCCTTATGTGTAAAGATTGATGCGCTATTTTGAGCAAAATCAGGTATGATTATATCCTCTTTCTTCTTCTCATTCTCTAGTGCAGGAATCTGACTAAATAGATCCTTTACTTTGCCTTCCATCATATCTAAATCAAAATCTCCCACAATGATAATTGCTTGAAGAGATGGGCGATACCAAGTTTTGTAGAAATCCTTGATAGTAGAATATGGGAAAGACTCTAGGTAGTCAAGCGTGCCGATAATGTTGCGCTTGCTGTATAGAGTTCCATTGCCAAGGGCTGCAATCATTGCCTCACTTGCCTTGCCATCTCCTGTGTCTCTACCTCTAAGTTCCTCAGAGATAACTCCACGCTCTTCGTCTATCTCCTTGTGCTCTAGTAGGATGTTGCTCGACCAATCTCTAAGAATTAGTAGAGCTGTGTCGAGTATTCCCTCGGTCTTAGTGATAGGAATATCTTGTAGGAAGTATTGAGTCACATCAAAACCTGTTGAGGCATTGATATTTCTACCAAATTCAACACCATTTGATTGAAGATACTTTAGCATCTCGCCACCCGGGAAAGTTTTAATGCCGTTGAATGCCATGTGTTCCAAGAAGTGAGCTAGTCCAATTTGGTCGTCCTGCTCCTGAACAGCACCTACGTGCGTTACGATATGGAAATTGGCAGAGTTGGCTGGCTTTGCATTCTTGCGAATGTAATAGGTCATACCGTTCTCTAGTTTGCCCATTCTAATAGATGGGTCGATAGGTATTTGCTCTAGCATCGGATTTTGTTGCTGTGCAAAAACCGATGAACAAATCAATAGCATACCTACAATAAATAATGATACTCGTCTCATAGTCTAATTTTATTGTTAAGTTAATTAATATTTGTGTTAATAATTTTATTTAGTTAGCATCTTTAGAGAGGGTGTGTTTTTTGAAAATATACATTTTGTCTCTAAATTTTAGGTAAAGTTAACAAATTTTTCTAATGTTTCATCTTTCTGACTGGATAATTTATTGGTGTGTTTTTTATGTTTTGCAATAAGTCATTGATTATTAGTATTTTAAATCCAACTGTAAATATAGTCTCTTACCTTATATTATTCCATATCCCCTTTTTTATGATACTTTTTTAGTTCAGACTAGAACCAAAAAAAACTCTCAACCTATATCGGTGAGAGTCTCTTGCTGTGTAATATTAGATTAGTCGTTTGTATCGACAATCGTAAGAGTTATACCCATCTCTCTTATTTTCTGTTCGTGTATTGAGGAGATTTTATTGTCTGTTATAATGTGGTTAACAATTTCAATATCGCAAATCTTACTAAATCCTTTTCTTCCAAACTTAGAGCTGTCGGCTAATACTATCACCTCTCTGGCTGCGCTGATCATCTCTTTGTTGAGGCTAGCCTCAAGGGTGTTGGTTGTAGTTAAGCCAAAATCTAAATCTATTCCATCTACCCCTAATATTAATTTACTGCATGCAAAACCTCGAATAATCCCTTCGGCAATTGGCCCGATAGTAGAGATTGAGCTTTTTCTCATTATGCCACCTAGTACCATAACCTCGTCTATATCCTTCTGAGATAAGATGGATGCAGCAGGTATTGAGGATGTGAGCACGGTGAGTGATTGAGGTGGATCGATCTCTTTTGCAAAGTAGAGCGTTGTTGTTCCTGATCCAATAATGATAGAGTCACCTTGGCAGAGTGTGGCTGCGGCTGCTCTGCCGATCGCTATTTTTTCAGTAGCCATCGCCTTCTCTTTGTCGTTTATATGTTTGTTGTAAGCGTAAGAGTCGATAAGAATCGCTTTGCCGTGTGAACGATAAAGTTTCTTTGAATTCTCTAGTAGAGTTAGATCTTTTCGAATCGTAACCTCTGAGACATTCAGCCTCTGGGCAATGTATCCAACCGTAAGACTCTCGTTCTGTGAGAGCATACTCATTATAGCACTGAAGCGTTGTTTTTGGTTAAATGTGTTGCCAGAGATGCCCCTTTGCTTGTTTTCTGTATTGTTCATCTATATAATAATCCTTTTTTTATATTGCAAAGTTACCAATTATTCCTGAAATAGCAAATAACTTGGTTAACTTAACAATATTGTAATAAATTCATAAATTCCTACAATAATGCCCTAGTTTCAAATCCATATTATATTGATACATAGATGTTTTATGCTTGTTTGTCGAAAATTTAGGATTAATTTATTGTTAAGTTTCATAATTTATAGAAATTTATTTTGCCATGTAAATATTTCTCCCTACATTTGTACCGAAACAAAAGACACGGCTTTCGAAACGAAGATAAGAAGGCACAACTAAAACATATTTGAATAAAATGAATAGAAGTGAAGAGATTAAGAAGTTAAGCGATAATCCAGATCAAATTTGGGATTTTGTGATTGTTGGTGGAGGTGCAACTGGTCTAGGTTGCGCAGTGGATGCTGCAGCTCGTGGATATAAGGTTGCCCTACTAGAAAAGGATGACTTCTCAAAGTGTACCTCAAGCCGAAGCACTAAGCTTGTGCACGGGGGAGTGCGTTACCTTGCAAAAGGCGACGTTTTATTGGTGTTGGAGGCATTGAGAGAGAGAGGATTGATGAAACTAAATGCACCTCATCTTGTTAGTGACCAAGCATTTGTAATATCTAACTACACTCACTGGGATAATTTCCTATACTTCTGCGGTTTAACTCTTTACGATATGCTATCGTTTGGAAAGGGTTATGGTCGCTCTAAATTTATCACTGCGAGCAAAGTTATGAAATATCTTCCTACATCAGTAAGCAAGGGTCTTAAGGGTGGAGTAGTGTATCACGATGGCCAATTCGATGATTCTCGTATGGCTGTTAATCTTGCTCAAACTGCTGCCGAGAAGGGAGGCTGTGTAACTAACTACACAGAGGTTGTGGGTATTATCCACAATAGCGAAGGAAAGGTTGCAGGTGTCAAAGTGAGAGATGTAGAGACAGACAATGTTTTTGAGGTGAAAGCAAAATGTGTTATAAACGCAACTGGATGCTTCGTAGATGATGTTATGTTGATGGACTCGCCGGGTCACGATAAGATGGTTAAACCAAGTCAGGGTGTGCACCTAGTTCTGGATATGAAATTCCTTCAAAGCCAGCACGCAATAATGATTCCTAAGACATCTGATGGTCGTGTTCTTTTTGCTCTTCCTTGGCACGGAAAAGTTATAGTTGGTACTACCGATATTCCACGTGAAAAGGCAGAGAGCGAGCCAATTCCACTTGACGAGGAGATAGATTTTATTCTCAATACTGCTGGTCTGTATATGAACCCAGCTCCAACAAGAGCCGATATACTATCTGTATTTGCAGGTCAGAGACCTCTAGCTATGCCAAAAAAAGATGGCGCTAGCACTAAAGAAATTTCAAGAGGTCATAAAATTATTATATCGGAGAACAACCTTATTACTATTACGGGAGGTAAATGGACCTCATATCGCCTTATGGCAAAAGATACTATCAATAGAGGTATTGAGGCGTGTGGATTGAATAAACTGGGATGTGTTACTTCATCTCTACGAATTCACGGTTACAAAAAAGGCGTAAATAAAAATGAACACCTATCTGTATATGGTTCGGATGCTCAACTTATCCTAGAGTTGATAGACTCAAATCCATCGTTAGGTAAGCGCCTAAGCGACAAGTTCGAGTTTACAGCAGCCGAGGTTGTATGGGCTGTTCGTCACGAGATGGCTCGTACGCTTGACGATGTACTTGCTCGTCGAGTGAGAGTACTTTACCTAGATGCCGCAGAGGCTATCAAAGTTGCACCAGAGGTAGCTGCAATTATGGCAAACGAACTTGGATATGGCCAGGAGTGGGTCGAAAAGCAGTGTGCAGAGTTCAATGCAATTGCAAAAAACTACACTAGACAATAATCAAAACTTAAATAATTTATGAAGAATTTCTTACAACCTGCGGCTCACAAACCGCTATTAGAAAAGGAGAAGGTAGATCCAGAGTATAAAAAACTGCGTCTTCAGGTCTTTATCGGTATCTTTATCGGCTATGCTGGTTACTATATCGTGAGAAAAAATTTCACGCTTGCAATGCCATATCTTATGGAGCAAGGTTTCGACCAAGGGGATCTAGGTTTTGCTCTTTCGGCTAATGCGATCGCTTATGGATTGTCTAAATTCATTATGGGAGGCGTGTCTGATCGTAGTAATGCTCGCTACTTCTTGCCGCTAGGACTGATTTTATCATCTGTTGTAACTATTTTTATGGGTCTTCAGTATGGTCTGTCATCTATCTTTATGATGTTTGTGATGCAGTTCTTGATCGGTTGGTTCCAAGGTATGGGATGGCCAGCTTGCGGACGTGTTATGACCCATTGGTTCTCAGTTAAGGAGCGCGGAACAAAAATGTCGTTCTGGAACGTTGCCCACAACGTAGGTGGAGGACTTATTGGTCCGATGGCTGCCTATGGAATTATTTGGTTCGGCGGTTGGGAGATGGGTATATTCTTATTCCCTGCAATTGTGGCAATAGGAGTTGCTTTGGTATCATTGATGACTATTCGTGATACTCCTCAATCTTGTGGACTACCACCAATTGAGGTTCACCGCAATGACTATCCAAGCAATTATAGTGCAGATTCAGAAAAAGAACTTTCGACTAGAGATATCTTCTTTAAATATGTACTTAACAACAAGGTTCTGTGGTATATAGCACTAGCAAACGCATTTGTATATCTTGTACGCTACGGTGTGCTTGACTGGGCACCAACATACCTAAAGGATGTAAAAGGATACGATATTAAAGAGGTGGGTTGGGCTTACTCTATGTATGAATGGGCAGCTATACCGGGAACAATCATCTGTGGCTGGTTAAGCGACAAGGTCTTCAAAGGTAGACGTGCAATCACATCTATTATCTATATGACTCTTGTGTCGGTATTTGTATTTATCTACTGGACAAACGACAGTAACATTATCCTAGACAGTATCGCTCTAATTGCTATCGGATTCCTAATCTATGGACCTGTGATGCTTATTGGTGTTCACGCTCTTGACCTAGCTCCTAAAAAAGCAGCAGGTACAGCGGCAGGTCTAACAGGATTCTTTGGATACTTCTTCGGTACGGCAATCCTTGCAAATATCTCGATGGGATATGTAGTAGAACATTTCGGTTGGGATTGGGGATTCATTATGCTCCTAGGTGCTTGTTTCCTTTCAATCGTCCTAATCTCATTCACATATAGAGAAGAGAGACGACGTATCGTTAATTCGTAATCAATAAAAATAATTAATAATTTTAAACTTAAATTTATGTTGAAAAAAGTATTTTGTTTAGGTGTCATCGCCTTAGGATTTGCTTCTTGTAGCAACCAAACACTAGGTACGGATGACTATGTAGATGTTCTACAAGTTAGTGTTGACAGAATCTCTCCAGAAATGGCAAAGGTTCGTGACTATGTTCCAAAAAATGCAGTTATTGCTCACCGTGGCTCAACCTATTGGGTTCCTGAGGAGACTGAGTCTGCATTCCGTTGGGCTAGAGAAATGGGAGCTGATTACCTTGAGGCTGACCTGCAAGTTTCTATGGATGGTGTAATCTTAGCTCTTCACGATGAGGATCTAAGTAGAACCACAAACATTGAATCTGTATATGGTGAAACAGTGCCAGAGAGTCGTCCTCAGTACTATATGAGCCTTGGATACACTCAAGAAGAGGCAATGGAAATGTATATGAGTGACAAAGCACTTATGGCAACTATTCCTATGAAATATATGCCAGCTATGTACACTTACGAAGAACTACTTGCTCTTGATGCTGGTACTTGGTTCAATGATGACAACCCAGAGCAGGCAAGAACAGGTTTCTCGACACAGAGACAATACATATCTTCTCTTGAAGACCTAATTATGATCTCAAAGGGTATGAGACTAAAAAGAGATGCTAATGGAAATCGAATCTATATTAGAGGCGGGAAAACTGGCGGAACAGTATCATCACTTTTGAACATGATTCAAGCAGATGAGGTTGCATACACTTTCGAGTACGAGAGCGATCCGGCTTGGACAGGTCACGTTCCGGGTATCTATCTAGAGTTCAAACAACCTATGTATGGCCCTTCTGATATTGAGCAGAGAGTATATGATCTACTTGCAAAGGTAGAAGATATGAATATCATCGAAAAGCCAGAAGCCGACGATGCTCCATTCTATATTGATGGTAAGGTGAATGTAGGTAACACTAATGGAAAAGTTGTACTCCAAACATTCGTTCCTGAGTGTATGGCAAGAGTAAAAGATGTGTTTGATGGACAGGTGCCAATGTGCTATTTGGTCGGACCAACTGCGAATATTGGTACTCCTATTGGTTATGCGGAGAGCATTAATCTAGCTATTGCAGAGAAAGCACACATTATGGGCCCATATATTGGTAGTAGTAGCTACCCTAGTCTAATTGAGTCTTGGTGTGATTACCTTGTAGATCAGGCAGGTCTTATAAGTCACCCTTGGTCTTTCGACACCACTGCTCAAATGCAAGTAGCACTTGGTAAACCTCATTTGGTAGAGAGTACATCAATACTTTACACTCCTCCTTATTTTGATGCAATGTTCACTAATCGTACAGATTTAACCCTTGACTTTATGATTATGAATAATCTAAGAAGTGACAGTGCTTCAAAACTAACTCCAAATCCAAATACTGTACTAGATAATCTTGGATATATTAAATAATAAATAAATAAAACAATAAATAAATATGATACGCAATATTGTATTAATAATGGTAGCAGTAGCGGCATCACTTAATGTATTTGCTCAGAGCTACGATAACAATGGTGAACTGTCATCATTACAATTTTCTAGTAAGAATAATCAAACAAAATTTAGTGTTGGCGGTCGTCTATTTGTAGATGCAGCAAATGTTAGTGGAGATTACACGCCTGTACGTTCTGGAGTAGCAATTTCAAATGCTAGAATCAATACATCACTTCAACTTGGGGAGCAATGGTACTTGAAAGCAGATTTTGATTTCGCCTATGGCGAGTTTGCTCAAAAAGATCTTTATGCTCGTTTCTCTTGGGGAGAAAATAAGCACTGGATTAAAGCTGGTTACTATGCTGAACCTCTATCGATGAATCGTAATACAAGTAGTTATAATACACTATTCATAAACAGACCAACCTCTGTAAATGCACTTGCGGAGGGAAGAAATTTGGGTATATCATATCGTTTCTCAAACGATAAATTCTTTGCTAATCAAGGTGTTTTCGCAGGAAATGAATACAACGACCAAATTGCAGGTTTTCAGGGAATTAATGCTAGTGGTCGTTGGTTATACAAAGCTCTTAACGACAATCAGAGAACTCTACACGTTGGTTTTGGTTTTGGATACCAGAAGATAAATGGTGGTGCTTTCTCAGATGGTGTTCTACGTACTTCTGCACATGTTGGTTCATCTCTTCCAACTACAATCAAACAGAATAGTGAGTTTATGGGAGTAGATATCCCTTGGGCGTCTGATATTCTTACATACAACATCGAAGCCCTTTATAGAGCAAACAAATTCTTTGTACGTGGTGAGTATACTTTTCAGAATATCCAAAAGAATGATCGTGATGACCAAAGATTGTTTGAAAATCAATTAGGTGGTGGTATTTTTGCCTCTTCAACTCTTGAGGCATGGAGAAAACTTAACCCACTAAGAGATAATAATTTTAGTGGCGGATATATTGAAGCTGGTTATTTGGTATTTGGTGAGAAGTACTCTTATGACAATGCAAATGGTCTTGTTGGTGCTGTAAAAGGTGAAAATACTCTTCAGGTGTTAATGCGTTATTCTTACACAAATCTAAATGATATTGTAGACGGCGATGTTTATTCTTACGCGCAAAACAGATTCTATAAGGATGGCGAAATTTTAGTTTTCTCACCGGCAAGCACATCTTTGGCTGGTGGTGCTATGCATAATATTACTCTTGGTGTAAACTATGGTATCAATGAGTATGTTAAAATATTAGTTGATTACACTTATAGCATTTATGATAATGTTAGAATGCCACTAGATAATAACTTTGGAATTATTCAGGCTCGCCTAGCTTTGGCGTTCTAATCTTATCTTGGATTATTATGATTGGCGACCAGCTTATGCTGGTCGCTTTTTTTATTGACTTGTGCGTAAAATTTAGTTTTGAGATGGAGAGATGTTGATTGAATTACGGCACAAGTAGTGCCTAGCCTGCAAAAGATTTATCCTTAGATGAGCAAGCTCCTCACGCATAAACCTTTTACAGTGCTTTTGCCCCCTCTAGGGGCAAAATTCAATCTTTGGTAGTCCTTAGACCTTGTGGGTATAGAAATATCCTATTTATTTTATATGTATGTTTGTTTATGCTTTGTTGAGAAAAAAGCACGCACCGAGAATCTCGATTCTCTTGTGCTGACAAAAAATCGAAACGCTGCCTTTAAGCAGCATTTCGGCAGCGTCTGTGCCGCTGCTGGTTGGGGAGATTGTGGGTTTGTCTTTCAACTTTTTTCTTTACTGTTCCCTTCCCATCCCATTCCATTCCTTCCCATTCCATTCCATTCCTTTCCTTTCCTTTCCTTTCCTTTCCTTTCCTTTCCTTTCTATTCTTACTCATTAATCCACTAGCTTAGATACATTAAAAGCCATTATTCATTTTGAATAATGGCTCTTGGATTTGTGTTGGTATTGCTTATTTTGCTGGTTCCCAATAGCAACGCTTTGGTGATACGATGGCCTCCTCTTTCTTTAGTTCTGCCATTGCTTTATCCACAACTTTGCGGTCTAGTCCCGATAGTTCTGTGATTTTGCCAGCGTTAAGAGGCTCACCAGCACTCTTCATTACCTCTAATACTTTCTCTTTTCCCATAAACTTTAATGTTTTTAATGATTTTTATTTTATCTCATGCAAAGATATAAAAAAATGTTCATCTCGAAAGAGTATTGTCCAACGATTGCTTAAGGATTTAGGCTACGCCCGTGTATGGAATCTATCACACGAAGAATGTTTATTTTCTCGATGATCTTTCTTCCTCCCTGTTCAAAATATAGTGATAGGGAATAGTCTCCGCCCTCAATCGCTTTTGTCTCATTGGCGGCGATAGACACAAGGTAGCTATAATTATCTGGTCGTGTTGCTGAGATTGTGTTGCTAGATGTGGATAGCACACACTCTTGGGAGCTTATTCTCACTAAATCCACTTTGAGTTCTATCGAGAGGTCGATCTCAATGTCTGTTCCTTGTTCGTTCTTTGGCCATAGGCGGATATCTAGATCCTCACCTTGGTAAATTTGATAGATTTGATTATTCATCGCATATTTTTTTGGCTAAGATATAGTCAAATGTTTATGCTTACTTTATAGTGGTTGTATTATATTTTACAATACTACAACACTACTGCTTATCGATTAGGTTGTTTGCTCGTTCGAGAGCTTTGTGAATATCGGCAGTTACGCAATTCTTATCTAAGGTATTGAATAATCCTCCTTGCTCCAATACTTGATAAACCTTCACACTCACGCCAGATAGAATTACATCTATACCCTCTTTTTTGCAGCCTCTTATAAGAATCTCTAGATTATGTAGTCCAGTTGAGTCTACAAAAGGAACTTTACGCATTCTAAT
>CAYJOF010000030.1:0-11521 GCA_964371765.1 uncultured Rikenellaceae bacterium | reverse complement strand
ATGGAGAGATTATCATCTCTGAGTTAACTCGTATTGATCGCGCTGGCGATGTTTTCATCCAAAATAAACCTGAGGATACTGATTTGTCATCGGCTACTGTCGAGAGAGATGAGGTAAGTGAGATACTTTCGCTCAAGAGTGGATATGGTTTTATCAAATATCCAAACAACAACCTCTTTTTTCACAATTTAGACTTTGTCGGTGATTTTGAAGAGCTGGTTGTTGGTGATACAGTTGAGTTTAATATTGGCAAGAATAGCCAGGGCGACGACGTTGCAAAGAATGTTATTAAACTTGTGAGCATAGATGCAGAGGTTCCAGAGGAGGCTGAGCAGCATAAATCTATTAACAACTCTTTCTTTAGTTGGAGCAGCAAGTAATTATCGATTTTAACAGCTTAGAAATAAATTATTTAATGAAGCAATACCACGATTTGTTAAAGGAGGTGCTTGAGAAGGGAGTTATCAAACACGATCGTACTGGTGTAGGTACAAAAAGTGTTTTTGGCTATCAAATGCGCTTTGATCTCTCGAAGGGTTTTCCTGTGATGACTACTAAACGTCTTCACCTGAGATCAATTATTCACGAACTACTATGGTTTCTTAGCGGAAGCACAAACATTGACTACCTACAACAGAATGGTGTAACTATCTGGGATGAGTGGGCAGACGCTAGTGGCGAGCTTGGGCCAGTTTACGGAAAGCAGTGGAGAGAGTGGAGATGTGCCGACGGTAGGGTCGTTGATCAGATAACAGAGCTTATCGAATCCATTAAAACAAATCCAGACTCTCGACGACTTATTGTCTCGGCGTGGAATGTTGCAGATGTGCCTCAGATGGCTCTTCCGCCTTGTCACGCATTGTTCCAGTTCTATGTTGCTGACGGTAAGCTATCATGCCAACTCTACCAACGTAGCGCAGATATTTTCTTAGGAGTACCATTCAACATAGCCTCTTATGCATTGTTGACAATGATGATCGCTAAGATATGTGATCTACAACCTGGCGATTTTATTCATACTCTGGGCGATGCACATATCTACCTCAATCACCTTGAGCAGGTGAACTTACAACTAGAGCGGGATTTTCGCCAGTTGCCAAAAATGATTATTGAGGGGGATCAGAAATCTATTTTCGACTTTAAATACGAACATTTTAGATTGGAGGGCTATGACCCACACCCAACCATTAAAGCCCCAATAGCAGTATGATACTTTCAATTATAGTTGCAGTAGCAAAGAATAACGCAATAGGTGGTGACAATCAACTACTGTGGCATATTTCAGAGGATTTAAAGCGATTCAAAAAAATAACTATGGGTTCTCCAGTGGTTATGGGTCGCAAGACCTATGAATCTATAGGTCGCCCACTCCCTGGTAGACGAAATATTATTATTAGTCGTTCGAACGACCTTCAAATTGATGGTTGTGAATGTTTTACATCGATAGATAGTGCTTTGGCTAGCTGCCAATCACACGACGAGGTATTTATTATAGGAGGTGGTGAGATTTATCGACAAACTATTGAGCTTGCAGATAAATTATACCTTACGGTAGTCCATAATGAGTATCCAGCCGACACATACTTCCCTACAATCGACCCATTTATGTGGGAAGAAGAGAGTTTTGAAGACTTTGAACGTGGAGAGAAGTTTGAATACCCATTCTCGTTTATCAACTTTAAAAAGAGAGGCTAATTTCTTATGTCTAAGCTATACGTAGTCCCTACACCTATCGGAAATCTTGAGGATATGACTTTTCGAGCTATTCGTGTGCTTAACGAGGTGGAGATGATCTTAGCTGAGGATACTCGTACCTCATCGGTGTTGATGAAGCATTATGATATTCGAAAACCCCTAAAAGCTTTTCATAAGTTTAATGAGCACGCTGCGGTTAGCCGTATAGCGGACGAAATATCAATGGGAAAGAGCATCGCTCTTATTTCGGATGCAGGTACTCCAGCTATCTCAGACCCAGGTTTCCTTCTGGTGAGAGAGTGTGTGGCAAGGTCAATAGAGATAGAGACTCTTCCGGGAGCAACTGCTTTTGTTCCAGCACTTGTAAATAGTGGATTGCCAACAGACAGATTTTGTTTTGAGGGTTTTCTTCCTCAGAAAAAAGGCAAAACTAAACTCCTAACAGAACTCTCGCAGGAACAGCGTACAATTGTCCTATATGAGTCGCCTCATCGAGTGGTAAAGACTCTTATGATGATTGCCGAGATATTTACTCATAGGCCTACAATATCTCTCTCAAGAGAGATCTCGAAGAGATATGAGCAAACTATAAGAGGCAAGGCAGATGAGCTGATAGAGTATTTTGCAGAGCACGAACCCAAAGGTGAGTTTGTTATGGTTGTTGAGGGCAATAGCACAAAACCTCTTAAAAGAGAGGGTAATAAATATGAATTAAACAATAAATAAGCTAAAATATTAGTTTTAAAATAAAAACATTAGTATATAAAGAGATGATGGATATGGAATTTTCGGCAGAGATGATTGCCCAGTTTCTCTCTGGAGAGTTGGTTGGTGATCCTGCGGCGAAGGTAAATAATTTTGCAAAAATTGAGGAGGCAACACAAGGTTGCATAACCTTTCTTTCAAATATGAAATATGAGCAGTTTATCTACACTACTGGGGCATCGGTAGTTATTGTAGATAAAACTTTTGAGCCAAAGTCTCCAATTGCTGCAACCTTAATCAAGGTTGATAGTGCTTATGGCGCATTATCAACTCTTCTGGATATGTATGTGGAGACGAAACCTCGTAAGAAGGGCGTCGCTGCACAGTGTGCTATCAATGAAGATGTTAAGCTGCCTGAGCAGTGCTATGTTGGAGAGTTTACTGTGATAGAGAGTGGAGTTGAGTTAGGTGAGAATATTAGTATTTATCCTCAATGTTATATCGGCAATGATGTAAAGATTGGCGCGAATGTAACAATATACTCAGGAGTTAAGATATATGAAGGTTGTGTTATTGGAGATAATTGTGTGATTCACTCTGGGGCAGTGATTGGTGCCGATGGCTTTGGTTTTGCTCCAAACGCAGAAGGAATCTACAAAAAAATCCATCAAATAGGTAATGTTATCCTTGAGGATAATGTCGAGATAGGCTCAAACACCACAATCGATAGAGCTACAATGGGATCTACCATTATTCGTAATGGAGTGAAATTAGATAACCTTATTCAAATAGGCCACAATGTAGTTGTGGGTGATAATACGGTTATGGCAGCTCAGGTAGGTATTGCAGGAAGTACAAAAATAGGCAAAGGGTGTATGTTTGGTGGGCAGGTAGGTATTGCAGGGCATATCGAAATTGCAGACTCTACGCTGATTGGTTCTCAGTCGGGTATCCATAGTAATGTAACAAAACCAAATACGCAGCTGTTAGGTTACCCAGCTTTAGATGTCAAACAGATGGCTCGTATTATGGCAGTACAAGCAAAATTGCCAGATATGTATCGCCAATTGTCAAAACTAGAACGTGAGTTCGAAAAGTTGAAGAAGTAGTTGAGTATATGGTGATACTTGGCATCGATCCTGGAACCAATAAGATGGGTTATGGAGTTATCTCTGTATCGGGAAAGGCAGTTCAATATGTAACGATGGGATTTATCGACCTTTCGAGGTTCTCCGATCCCTACTACCGTTTGAACTATATCCACCAAAGAGTTAGCTCTCTTTGCGAGGCTTATAAGCCAGAGGAAGTAGCTTTTGAGGCTCCTTTCTTTGGTGAGAACGTGCAGAGTATGCTCAAACTAGGTAGAGCTCAAGGAGTTGCTATTGCAGCTGCCTCGGCCTATGGTGCTAAAATAGCTGAGTATGCTCCCCGTAAGGTTAAATCGGCCATTACAGGGAATGGAGCAGCGTCTAAAGAACAGGTGGCAACTCTCTTAAAATCGATACTAAAGCTAGATAGATTGCCCTCTTCGCTGGATTCGACTGATGGCTTAGCTGTGGCTTTGTGTCATCACTATCAGTCAGATCCGCTCAAAAGTATAGGCTCTTCAGGTGGGTCGTGGGAGGATTTTATAAAGAAAAACCCTGACAGGATAGTCAAAAAATAGACGAATGAAGAGACTACTTACAAGATTACTTAATCTATTATATATCAAGTTCGTTCCAAAGTTTATTGGCAGACAAACCTTCTTCTATGCAGTGTGTGGAGGGAGCAATATGGTCTTAGATATGGTTTTGTATGCTTTTATTTATAACTTTGTAATCTGCAAGAGGGATTTAATAATTGGCGAGATGATTCTCCCTGCAGCAATTATCTCGTTCCTTATTACCTTTCCGATTATCTTTGCTACGGGATTGTGGTTGGCCAAAAATATCACATTCACAAACTCGATTAACAGCAGCACAAGACAATCGTACAGATATTTTGGAGTGACAGTTGCTAATATAATTATTAAATCAAGTGGCATTAAAATATTAACAATGCTCTCGGTGTGGCCTTCCTTTGCAAATGCTTCAATGACAGTTGTGACTGTGATTTTTAGCTATTTAATGCAAAAGTACTACACCTTTAAGGGGAGTGAATTAACTAATTAAAACTTTATAATAATGAAGAAATTTTTTTTGATGGCAGTAGCAGCAATTTTTGCTTTTAGCTGTTCTGCACCTGCCCCAACTATTGAGGGTACAGTTGACAACCTTTCAGGTACTGTAAACCTAGGTATTCAACCAAAGAAACTTGCTGAGACTATCGCTTCGGTAGCAGTTGAGAATGGTAAATTTTCGTTTAACCACGATGGCTCTTTCGAGGGTATTATGACGCTAACAGTTGAGGGTGAGAATAGCCCTTTTGCTACTTTCTTTGTAGATAAAGCCGCTACAAAAATTGTGGTAACTGGTGATAAGAATTCTCCAAAGAACATCAAAATTGATGGCTCTGCAACTGATGCAGCGTACAAAGCTTACCTTGCTAGCAAGAAAACAGATGAGGATATGATTACTTTCATCAAATCTAACCCGAATTCTATTGCTGCTGCTTATGTTCTTTACAGAAATGTAGCTCCAGGCAAAACTGCTGATCAACTTAGAGAGTACAAAGCTCTTCTTAATCCAGCACTAGAGACATCTTCTTACATCCAAACACTTAACGATCTTATCGCTAAGATGGATAGAGTTGCTGTGGGTCAAAAATTTGTTGATATTAATCTTCCAGACGTAGATGGCAAGAATGTTTCTTTGTCGTCAGTAGTTGCTGAGAATAAATATGTGTTACTTGACTTCTGGGCTAGCTGGTGTCCTCCGTGTCGTGTTGAGAACCCTAATGTTGTTGCTGCTTTTGAGAAGTATAACAAAAAAGGTTTTACTGTTTATGGCGTATCTCTTGACAGACCGGGTGCTAAGGATGCTTGGATTAAGGGTATCAAAGATGACAAACTAAACTGGACTAACGTAAGTGACTTGCAGTTCTGGAACTGTGCTCCTGCTGCTGAATATGCAGTTAGAAGTATCCCTGCTAATTTCCTTATCGCGCAAGATGGCACAATCGTTGCAGTTAATGTTAAGGGTGAGGCTCTTCACCAAAAACTAGAGGAGCTATTAGGTAAGTAGTCTAGTGATGGGAGTGTTTTTATAGAGATTTAACTCGAACACTGCCGATACATATTTCTAATAAATGAGACTGTCTTGAAATAACTCGAGACAGTCTCTTTGATTTAGAGACAAGGGTAGCTAGGAGTAACTTTTTTCATATTTGTGCCTAGTGTGGATAATAATTTACTTAGCCCTATTCGTTTATTAAGAGATGAGAAGAAGTTTTAGTAAAATAGAGAAGATTAGTGCTGAATGGAAGCGCAATGTTGATCACAAAGGTCGATATGACAACCATCATGCGCAACATAGAGGAGGCTTAAAACCCATTACGAAGTGGGGATTAAAGATTAAGCATCTACTTCGAAATCGCAAGAAGGAGATGTGGCAAGATAACTCTGTGTATGTCTCTTCGCTCGATATTAATATCCCCTACCACCTTATTTGGCTTGGGCATAGCTCTTTTTACCTCAATCTTAATGGGGTGAAGATCCTCATTGATCCAGTCTTTGGTCAAATTCCATTTGTTAAGCGAATTGTAGACCTCCCCATTGATCCTGTGTTGTTTACCGATATTGACTATATCCTAATATCGCACGATCACTATGATCATCTTGATAAGCGCAGTATTCGTACAATACTTGCGCAGAGCTCAAATACAAAGATTATTTGTGGAGCAGGAACTGAGACTATGCTATCAAAGTTTCGCAAAGTCAACAGTTATGATATTCTCCCAATGGAGTGGTACGACAAGTATCAAAATAATAATATTGCAATCACATTCTTGCCCTCAGTCCACTGGTCCAGACGTAGTCTTACCGATAGCCGCAAAAGATTGTGGGGAGCATTTATGATTGAGTGTTGTGGTATAAATATATACTTTAGTGGTGATACAAACTATGGAACACATTTCCGTGAGTTATCGGCAATCTATCCTAGGATTGACTATGCAATTATTGGGATTGGAGCATTTAGGCCACGTACACACCTCTACCGAAATCATATCTCACCTCGTGAGGCAATCAGGGCTGCTATCGATATGCGTGCCCATACCCTGATCCCGATGCACTATAACACGTTTGATTTGTCAAGTGAGCGATATTTCGAACCGCTCCACATCTTCCGTCGTGCAGCCGAGGTTCATAATGTCAACACATTAAGCCCAGCTATTGGCGAGGTGCTTGCTTTGAAAGTCCCATAAAATTAGTTACCTTTGTGGTCTAATTTTTTTATATGGAGACAAAACTTCAAAAACTTTCTGAACTACTGGAAGTTTTAGATAAGCTGAGAGAAAACTGTCCTTGGGATAGAAAACAGACCAACGAAACACTGCGCAATTTGACGATTGAGGAGTGTTTTGAACTATGTGATGCCATCGATAATAAGGATAGCGAGAACATACGCGAGGAGCTAGGAGATCTACTTCTCCATATTCTTTTTTACAGCAAAATTGCAGAGCAAAAGGGAGAGTTCAATATCGGCGATGTGGCACAATATCAGGCTCAGAAACTAAAATTCCGCCATCCTCATATTTATAGTGATGTTGAGGTAAGCTCCGTTGATGACGTGATAAGCAACTGGGACAAACTCAAGAAAATCGAAAAAGGAGAGAGTCGTAAGGCTCTGCTTAGTGGTGTGCCTGTCTCGTTGCCGTCCTTGCTAAAGGCAGAGAAGATTCAATCAAAAGTGGCTAAAGTGGGTTTTGATTGGGAAGAACCTGTAGATGTTTTTGCTAAGGTACAAGAGGAGTTGAATGAGGTGCTTGAGGCAGTTCAAAACAGTGATCGCAATGCAATCAAGGAGGAGCTAGGCGATCTTTTATTTGCAGTTGTCAATGCGTGCAGACTATACGACATATCTGCCGAGAGTGCTCTTGAGGGTTGTAACCGTAAATTTACGCATCGATTTAACACAATGGAGCAGTTGGCGCAAGATAACCAAACTCCACTAGAGAGTTTAACAATCCAGCAGATGGAAGTTCTGTGGCAGGAGGCAAAATTAATAATTAATCAAACCAAATAATATGATGAAATATACTCTAATCGCATTAATAGTACTATTAACAAATTCCTGTGCAGTTAAATCTTCACCTGCCGAGTCGGTAGAAGTATCTGCGCCTAAGCTAAAAGAAATAGTTTTAACACTAGCCTCAGATTCTCTTATGGGGAGACTCTCTGGAAGTGGTTACGATCTTAAATCCGCACAATACATAGCTTCCGTAGCAGAAAGTTATGGCTTTGAGCCCTTATGGGACAACAATCCCCTAGTCGAGTTTGAGTTTCCTGCCGAGCGTACAGCTCAACGTTACTATGGAGGAGTAGATTCCCTTATCAACAAAACATACAATGTAGTGATGATTAAGCGTGTAGCCAACAGCGATGGGACTCTCCTTGTCGGAGCGCACTACGATCATCTGGGAGTTGCCAAAAGTGATAATGACAGTAGAGGTATTACTAAGGGAGATATATTCTACGGAGCCAATGACAACGCTACTGGAGTTGCAACCGCTCTTGAGGTGGCTAGACTCTACGCTCAAAGATCGTCAACGGCTAAGCGAGATATGATTTTTGCATCTTTTGGTGCAGAGGAATTGGGGCTTCTTGGAGCTAAGGCACTAGTGAGTGAGCTTGATGAAAGAGATGTTGAGGTTGACTTTATGCTAAATTTTGAGATGACAGGCACCCTGCGTGGAGATTCAGTTAATATTTTGGGTGTTGATAATTTCGATTTGGCAACAACAATGAAATTTACCCCAAACGTAGATAGTCTCATCTTTGTGCCAATTCCAGCGTTAACTTACGGCTCAGATCATATTCCATTCAACCTTGAGGGTATTCCAGTTGCGTGTTTTGCATCTATGGGAGCAGTTTACTACCATGTTCCTCAAGATAATATTCAGAGCATCAATTGGGAAGGACTAACAAAAATAACTCGCTATGCAGACCAATTTGTCAATACTTTAATGACAACTGAGCAGCTTCCCGAGTTTATTAAAACAGAAAAATAATAATATTTATAGTATGGCACTTATTAAAACCCTTAATGGTATCACTCCAGAGATTGGAGAGAACTGTTACCTATCAGAAAACGCAACAGTTATAGGCGATGTAGTTATAGGTAGAGATTGTAGCATTTGGTTCAATGCAGTATTGCGAGGCGATGTGAACTCTATCCGTATTGGAAATAGAGTGAATATTCAAGACGGCGCAGTTATCCACACCCTGTACAATCAATCGACAACTGTGATTGGCGATAACGTATCGCTAGGACACAACTGTGTTGTACACGGTGCTAAGATCGAGGATAATTGTCTAATTGGAATCGGTGCTGTGGTGCTTGATGATGTAGTTGTTGGCACAGGATCAATCATTGCGGCTAATGCTCTTGTGCTTACTGGCACAATAGTAGAGCCGGGAAGTATCTATGCAGGTATTCCAGCTAAAAAAGTTAAGGAGGTAGCTCCCGAGCAGGCCAAGAACATCGTTCAACGCATTGCCGATGACTATCTAATGTACTCATCTTGGTACAAAGAGGAGCCAGAACAGAAATAGTATGTTCATTCAGCAGATAGATACACTTGTCCAGACTCTCGATACGCTAAAAATTGTTGAGAGTCTGCCACGTGTGCCGATGAGTTATTCGCCTACTGTCTCAGGCCTTACAACTGTGAATACCCCTGCTGATCCTATTTATAGCTTAGTGGGCTACCTGCTTACGGCAATTGTATTTATGCTAATTGCTAATATTCGTTGGCACTATTGGCCCTTGGTAGCTGGAGGTCTAAAGGCATTCACTAGTGGATATTTGATGGAACGGGCATTAGATGTATACTCCTATTCAAATGCCCAGCTTTTTCTTAGGCTCAGAATACTAAAGGCGATAACCCTTGCAATCATTGTTGGGAAGATGTACCCCGCACAGCAGCTTTTGCCACCTTCGCTAACATCATTAGATGGAGTCGTCTATCCGCTAATTTATCTGTTAATTTTCCTTCTGGTTGGACTATTTGTGAACGTAGGGGGAAGAGTGTGCCAGATTTTGTCTAAAAGTGCCGCTTTTAATAGAACAGTTAAAAGATGTTTAAAATATTTTTTCTTGAGAGATATTTTAGATGTGGCGGTATCCATAATAGTACTAACTGCAGTTTTTTTGGTGCCAATTGAGTATGCAAATATTTTGAAATATATCTTCTTGGGACTATTACTAGCAGGGTTTTTGGATACACTATATAGAGACTGTAATTTTTTTTACAACTCGAATGCAACAATTTTGCAATTTATTTTGTACTTTTGTGCCGTAAAATCATTCCAACTAGCGGTAGTTCTCTATCTTATATGGGGTGCATTTTAAATTTTTAAAACAGAAAGATTTTGGATATTAAGAAGATTTTGGTGTCACAGCCGCAGCCAGCAGTGGTTGAGAAGGGGCCATTTTGGCAGCTTGTAGAGCAGAATAAAGTTGTGCTAGATTTCAAACCTTTTATCACAACTGTAAGTGTGCCCGTTAAGGATTTTAGAAAACAGAAAATAGATATTACAGCTCATACAGCCGTTATTCTTACCAGTAAAAATAGCGTAGATAACTACTTTAGGATTTGTGAGGAGAGTAGATTTAGCGTACCTGAATCAATGATGTATTTTTGTGTTTCAGAGGCAATTGCTTTGTACCTTCAGAAGTATACAGCTTACCGCAAACGTAAAATATTCTTTGGCAAGAGTAAGTTCATTGATTTGGTGGACCTGCTGTTGAAGTATTCGACGAATAATTTTCTTGTGCCTCTTTCAGATCCACATAAACCAGAGATCCCTCAATTGTTAACCGAAGCAAAACTGAAATTCAGCGTAGCTATCTTATCCTCGACAGAGCCAGTAAAGTTTGAAGATTCTCTGAAAATCACAGACTACGATATGCTCCTGTTCTATTCGCCACTTGAGATTCAATCTTTGATAGGCAATTTTGGCGAAGAGGCAAAAAAAATTAAAATTGCTGCATTTGGAATCGGTACAGCACAGGCGGCTATTGAGGCAGGATGTAATCTTGTGTCACTTGCACCTACCGCAGAATCTCCGTCAATGGTTATGGCAGTCTCTAAATACCTAAAAGAATATAAAAAACTAGGCGATAAGGTAGACCTATCATATATAGATACGGCTATCGAAGCTGCCTCAAATCAGAATCAAGAGGCAATCAACAAGGTAAAGAACGTTAAACCAAAAAGAGCTTCATCTCGCAAAACAACAAAAGCTTAATCTATTTTGAAGAAAGAGTTTATTCTTAGAGGAAGAAAAAATATAGAAATACTATTTCAGAGCGGCAAAGGGTTTATTAATTACCCTTTGCGCTGTGTATATATATATAGTGTTAATAACGAAACTCCCTCTATTGATATAGATATAAAGACACTATTCATCGTAGGTAAGCGTTACCACAAGCGAGCAGTTAAGCGAAATGTTGTTCGTCGCCGCATTAAGGAAGCCCTGCGCTTAGAGCTCCCCGCTTTCGAGCAACAGCTACGTCAGATGGGTGTATCAACAATTACAATTGGACTACTTTACCTTGGTAAACAAGAGTCGAACTATTCGGAGATTGACTCTACTGTCAAAAAAATACTCAATAATGTCAAAGATTACATTAAAAAAAATAGCAATCTTTCTGCCGATTCTATTGGTTAGAGCATATCAAGTTTTAATCTCCCCATTCCTGCCGCCAGCGTGTAGATACTCGCCCACCTGTTCACAGTATACTATAGAGGCACTCCAAAAACACGGTATTTTCAAAGGTTCGTGGCTATCTATAAGAAGAATCTTATCGTGTCACCCCTTCTCTAAAGGAGGATATGATCCCGTTCCTTAATCAATAGTGGCAACTCATTCAATAAAACTCTATCCCCTTTTTTGCAAAATATGCTGAAAAGGGGATTTTCCCTCAAAAAAATATAGTGTTAGAATAGAGCGAGTTAGTGAGTGAGTGCAATTTTT